>CAJTOV010000008.1 GCA_910577765.1 uncultured Lachnospiraceae bacterium | reverse complement strand
CGCTGCGCGGTCCCAGGCGCCAGTGACGCCTGTTAGGGACCGACCGAAACGGAGTCGACCATTGCGTTATCGTACAGTCAGCACGGTGCACCGAAGGCGTCCCCTGGGAAACGCGCAGACCTATCTGAACTGTTATGTTTTGCCGCCATTTGACTAATCCAGGGCCACCCAGCTTATACCTGGCGGCTCTGCCGCCTTCCCGCTGCGGCGGGCCATGCACAGGGTACACCGGTAGCCGGTTACCGGAATCTCGTAAAAATCAAAGGGCTGCTCCTTCCCTTTCCAGACCACGGTTACCGGATCTGCTTCCGGGTGGACGCAGAAATCGGTCAGTGGAATCCTGGCCCCTTCCCCGGTCACTTTCAGAAAGGCCTCTTTCATGGTCCAGATCCGGCAGAAGGCCTGGGCCCAGGCACTTTCATCTCCGGCATGGCCCAGATATTCCTGCTCCTGGGGCGTGAAAAAGCGTCTGGCCACCTGCTCCCGGCCCCGGCCTGTCTGCTCAATGTCACAGCCTGTCTCCACGTCCGCGAAAACTGCCATGGCCATGGTTCCCGAGTGGGACAGATTGAAGTAAATCTCCGGGTAGTCCTTCAGATAAGGCTTGCCATTTTTCCGGTATTCCAGGACCGCCTGCTGCTCCCGGATGCCAAGCTGCTCCAGACCATGAGCCAGAAGAAGTCCGGCCCCCAGAGACAGACGCTTTGCCCCCGGCATCTTCATGGCCCGGATTTTCTCCTGGCGGTTTCTGGACAGCCCTGCTGTTAGCTCCTCCATGCGGAGCTCAGAAGCAAAGGCCGGTTCCCGCTCCGGGTCAGTATTTAATAAATATACGGCTGTTTTCATTAGAATCTCCTTTTTTGGCTGTTTTTCTTGAAAAGAGAAATGGCCGGTCAGAGACCGGCCATTTCAAGGAGAAGGTATTTCGTTCTTATGGGGTGTAGCAAAAACTATATAATGTATTGGGGGGTTACGTCTATTATACTAGCATATTTCTCTCCAAAAGTCTTCACAAACATGACAAAATTTTCAAATAGTTTTTGTCCATATTTCACAATTCCGGATGATTCTCCATCTGTTTTTTCACCCATTCCGGATGATAACTGCTGGCAATATAGAAAAATCCCGCCAGCATCTCCAGCATGGGAAATGCACAGATTCCCAGAAGCCCAAGAAGCACCCCCACAATCCCGGCCCTGGGAAACCGCAGCTTCCACACCAGAACGATGCCGATGAAGCCAAAGCAGATCAGGTACATATACCCGAAGATTCCCACCGTAATGGCCGCATCCTGGAGAAGCTGCTGCTCCAGAGGCTCCACCAGCCTTCCGCTGCACAGAAAGAATGCCAGCAGGGCCCCGTACCCGGACCACTTAGGCGGCACATACAGGAATACGGATTTGGGCTTCTGCACCGGGAACCGCAGCCTGCGCAGCAGCAGCAGACTGACCTCATACACGATAAAGCCCTGGAAAATTCCCAACAAAGCCATGGAGATAATGATCATCTGTTTGAGGAATCCCACAGACAGCATATTCTCCGGCATAACCATACCCGACTGGTCCGCAATGGTCTGCATCATGGTCTGCATTTCCACGGCTTCCTGGTTCATGTCGATTCCGGTCACAAAGCCCAGCACAAGGGTATTCAGGACACTGACCGCCGCAGACAGAATCATCACCACAAAAAGGGTCTTTGTCCGGTCCACCTTTGCATGAAGGCATCCGCCGAATACCAGCCCGGTCAGGGCCTGTGTCACCGCATAGAATATGGTGGTAAAGCCGCCAAATAAAAAGGAAAGCAGGGACATGGCCGCCAGCACCGGGATACCGCTTTTCCAGCCGTACATGGCCGCATAGGCCACCAGGGGAACCGGATACAGGAACATAAACACATCCTGGAGCAGGTTCCCGGTCTGCCGGTTCAGCAGAAGCAGAACCCCGAATATCGCGGTAGCCATGGCGCCCATGGTAAGTTTCAATGTCTTTTTATTCATACTATTATCATCCCCTCCCCTGCCGCATACACCCAGGCCAGAAGCAGGCTCAGCCCCCAGCCGCATACCACATCCACCAGGGAATGCTGCTTGATGAACATGGTGGAGATACAGATCAGCAGCGTCACTGCCAGGGACAGACGCCGCAGCCCCGGTCTTTCCTCCAGGGACCCGGCATAGCAAATAACCAGATGAACCGCCACAGTGCTGGACACATGGATGGAGGGACACACATGGTGGGGCGGGTCAATCCCCCGCAGGATGCCTACCAGGACAGCACAAGGATTCGTGCCTGCTATCTCCCGGCGCAGGTCCAGCCCGTTGGGCAGCAGCACATAGACCAGCAGGCACACCGTAGCACCTGTGAACATGATAAAGCAAAGCTGCAGATAGGCAGTTCTGTCCTTCACCATAAAATACACCAGAAACAGCGGAACCCACAGATACCACAGGAAATAAGGAATCACAAACCATTCATTGAAGGGAATCCAGTCATCCACCACGCAGCGGATGATATACCTGGGCTCCGGCCCATGGACCTCCAGCAGGTAAAAGCACAAAAGAAATACAAACAGATAAGTTCCTGCCAGACAGTATTTGTGGGTCTGCACCCAGTTGATTACTTTTCTCATACAATTTTGGTTCACTTTCTTTTGTCTATTATTGATATTGCATATATTGTAGTAGATAACAATCCGTCTGTCAACAAAATCAAAGCCGAATGCCGGTCAGCCTGATGATCGCCGGTAACTGTTCAGATACCCCTTGGACGGTTACGATCCCCGTTACTGCCCCTAGTAGACAAGGGGCCGCTGAGAGTATGTTGACACTGCCCCAAAAATCTGGTACAGTCACACCAGAACCTTCCGATTCCCGTCCACTGCCGGGAATTCCCAGACCGGCCAGCCCCAGACCGCCATCTGCCTGGAGCACGCCCTTTTCCTGTACCAGGAGAAAGAAGAAGCCTATGGAAATCCGAAAACTACAGTATTTTGAGTCTGTAGCCAGACTGAGAAACTTCACCAGAGCCGCCAGGGAACTGCACGTGTCCCAGCCTACCATCACCACAGCCATCAAACGTATGGAGGAAGAACTGGGTGTTATGCTGTTCGTCCGGGACAAGCGCAGCGTAGTTCTCACCTGCGAAGGGGAGATTTTTCTGGGAAAGGTCCAGAATATCCTGGACCAGATCGACCAGGCCGTTCTGGACATGCAGCGGCTGTCCGGAGAACAGGACTGGACCGTGAATATCGGAATTGTCCCCATATCGGGAGCATTTCTCACTTCCGTGCTGTTCAAGGGGTTCTCTTCCCAGTATCCCCAGGTCTGTTACAAGATCTTTGAGGTAGGCACCTATGGGATCATGGATGCCATTGACGCGGACCAGTTGGACCTGGGCTATCTGATTCTTCAGGATGGGGTCGAAGAACGCTACGATATCTGCCGGATCCGCAAGCTGGAGCTAAAGGTTCTTGTACACAAGGAGCATCCCCTGGCCGCAAAACAAAGACTCACCATTGAGGAAATCGGCCAGGAAAAACTGATTTATTACCCGGACCATTCCTTTATCCGCAAGAAGATGGATGCCCAGTTCCAGCGCTGCGGTATCCAGCCCAAAATCCTCATTGAGCCGGTGCAGATGATCTCCGTCTACAGCCTGGTCCAGAACAATGTGGGAATCTCCTTCTGCCTGGGTGATATCTACCAGTCCCTGGCCCGCACGGAACAAATGGTTTCCATCCCCCTGGCTGAGCCCGTCTATTGCGAGACCGGTTTTGTGTGGAAGAAAGGAAAGCGTCTGGGCGAGGGTGCCAGAAAATGTCTTGCCTTTGTGCAGGAACAGTGCCAAAGTATTCTGTTTTAATCTGCCGGAACTTATTTTCGTCAACACTGCCCCGGTATGGTGTTTAATTGTAACAATTCAGACGGGGCATTTTCCTCAGAAATCCGTTATAGTTCTGGTCTATCAGATAATAAATATTAAGTATTTCACAAACATTCTTCTTTTTCCTATACTAATTTTATACAAAATATCAAGAGGTGTACACATATGGAACAAAAACCAACGCGGGAAGAAATGATTTGCATGGCAAAGGAAACCCGGAGACAGGTAACCAATGCAGTGGTAAAACCAGAGGAGCTGGCAGCCTGGCCTGTTGCCATGGAGAATCTTCTGATTCCCACCCGGCTGGGGGACTCCCGGTGTTACATGACCTCCCCGGTACAGGAAGGGGCGGGACCGCTGCCTCTCATCATCAATCTCCATGGAGGCGGCTTTATCCGCCAGCGCACGGATAATGACCAGCTGTTCTGCCGCCGTATGACCTGCGAGCTTGGATGCAGGACTCTGGACGTGGACTACCGGGTAGCTCCGGAATATCCCTTCCCAGCCGGTCTTCATGAATGCTACGACGTAACGGTATGGGCCTGGGAACATGCGGAGGCACTGAACATTGACCGGAGCCGGATCCTCCTGATGGGACACAGTGCCGGCGGGAATTTTGTCCTTGGTATCAGCATCATGTTAAGGGAAAACCGGTCACCGGTACGTCCGCTGGGCATCGTCAGCGAGTATCCCCCCACAGACCTGGCTACCGATCCGGCAGCGAAAAAAGCCGTTGACCCGGTGATCCCGGCAGAACGGGCCAGGCTCTACAACCTGTATTATTGTGACCAGGAGCAGCAGAAAGATCCCTATGTATCCTTGGTTCGAATGCCGGAGGAACGCCTGAAGGATCTGCCCAGAACCCTGTTCATCACCGCAGCCCTGGATTCTCTATGCTTTGAGGCAGAAAAATTTGCCCTCATGATGGCAGCGGCAGGCAATGAAGTGACCCTGAAACGCTTCCCCGGTGCAGGCCATGCCTTTACCATCTACCGGAGACCCGGCTGGGAAGAAGCAGTAGAACTGATCCTTCGCTACGCAAAAGGACTCTTTCACACAAAATAAATGAGGTGATATGCAAATGAATAAACTGGTGATTTGTCTTATAATCTGCGCGTTCACAATCGCAAGCTATGCATGGGGAAAATGGAAAATGGGCACCACAGCCATGTTCAGCATGGTGGCATTTGTGGTAACCGGATGTATTGATGCAGGAACCGCTGTAGGAAATTTCGCAAATACCAATGCAGTCATGATGCTGTCCATGTTCGTGGTTGCAGCCGGCTTCAACCGCACCCAGTTTGTAAAGAAATGCGCGGCCAGTGTCAACCGGATCGCCCAGGGCTCCCTGGTCATGGTTATGGCCGGATACGTACTGATCACGGTGATTCTGTGCCAGTTTATCCAGAGCTCCATGGTGGTATTCGGCATCATGTCTCCCATGCTGGCAGCCAGCTGCCGGGAGTTGAAGCTCCAGCCTTCCAGGGTCATGTTCGCCCTGATGATCGTCTGTATCTCCACCATCTCGGTCATGCCCCTTGGAAGCGGCGCCACCCAGTTCGCGGAGCTTAACGGCTATCTGGAAGCCAATGCCTACACGGATTATGTGGTGGATCTCATGGACCCTATGAAAGCAAGGATGCCTATGCTGCTTCTGGTCTCCCTGTACGCCATATTTGCAGCGCCCCGCCTGGCTCCTGACCAGCCGGTTGTGGCCACCGCAGGCATCCAGGCAAAGGAGGATTCCCGGAAAGCCCTTCCCCCGTTTCAGGAGAAGGCCGGATACATCATCTTCCTTCTGGTGACCCTGGGACTGATTTTTCAGAAGGGTACCGGACTTCCCATATGGGTGATCTGCCTGGCTGGTGCCGTGCTGATGGTAGTATCCGGCGTCCTGTCCGAGCAGGAAGCTGTGGAATCCATCCCCTGGTGGATGGGCTTTCTCTTTGTAGGCTCCCTGACCATGGGCGGCGCACTGACCCAGACCGGTGCCGGAGAGGCTGTGGGCAATGTTCTGGCCAATGCCATCGGCAGCCTGGGAAATCCGTATCTTATGGGACTGGTATTTTTCCTGGTGCCCTTCCTCCTGACCCAGGTTATGATGAACCGTTCCGTCATGACCATTTTTATCCCCATTGCCATCCTGGCCTGCAAGTCCATGGGCGCCAATCCGGTAGGCGTGATGATTCTGGTCCAAAGCGCCTGTCTGAGCTCCTTCATGACTCCCATGGCTACTCCTGCGGTTCCCATGTGTATGGCAGCCGGTGGTTACAACCTCAACAGCCTGATGAAGCAGTCCCTGCTGCCGGCAGTTGCCTTGTGCATCGTATCCGTGGGATGGGTTATGACGGTATTTCCGCTGTAAAAAGGGCTAGGTTCCCGCAGGTCTTATCCCCTGACAAACCGGATCTCCCCGGGAACCAGACCTTTCCCGCACTGCTCTTCCAGCCAGGCTTTCAGCTTCTCCTGGTCCGGCTCTTCCTTCCCGCAGACATCCGCGGTCAGCACCAGCTTATTGCCTTCCCCGTACCGGACATAAGCCTCTGCCCGGCAGATGCCTTCGTACCCCCGCAGGGTCTCTTCCAGCTTATAAAGCTCCAGGAAATTCCGCCCGGTAATGCTCTCGTTCATGACACACCGGCCGCCATTTTCCAGGAAATCCAGGGACCCGTCCGGCAGAATCCTGGCAGTCCGTCCCGTCTGGTAGAGAATCCCGGCCCCGTAAGGATTGGTGATCTTGTCCTGCCAGCCTACGGTGGGATGGTCCATAATATAGAGATTCCCCCAGGCGCCAAAGGGCTGCTTGCGGCAGTACTCGTCAAAGACATAGGCCTTTACCCGGGTATCCGGGGTTACGTCGTCGATCAGCACAGTCCCGGCCTCCTGGTTCACCTTCCCGGCCTCAATATGGTAGTGGACCGGGAACAGGGTCACCGGCAGATGCTTCTTCAGTCTCCGCACCGACGGCTCCTCCAGCATGGCCTCCACAATCACCTCCAGACAGCCCATGAAGATCTTCAGCTGCTGCCGGTCAAACCGGTTCTCCCAGTAACGGAGCTCATAGTAGTAGCCCTTTTTGTCGGACATAACCTGAAGGTGGAAGGGCAGGGAGTCTAACTGCATATGCATCCGCTCTGCCGGAAAGCCGCCGATCTCATCGATATTTAAAATATCCCCCTGGTACTGGAAGAACATTTCGTCTGCATGGAGATTGGAGATGTAGCAGCCCATGGTCTCCATGATCTGGCGGCCGGACCTTTGCAGAAGCTGGGGCACGGTCTCGTGGGGCACGTTGGTATAGCGGAAGAAGTAAGTCAGGAACAGAGGTCCGGCTACCCGGTTCCAGCGGCTGTCGGTCCGCCCGCTGTGGATGCTGCTGCTGACTGTATCCTTCTCATTGCTGAAAATGCCGATGCAGTAGTTGAAAGCCGTCAGGAACATGACATTCTCCGACACGCCGTACTTTCTGCAGAAGGCCTGGATATTCCTGCGGTTCAGCCCGGCAAAACGGGCACGTAAGACCGCGTTCTCCCCGGCTCCCAGATCATGGTAATCCTTCCGGTTCAGGATGCTTTTGCGAATCCGGAAATCCTTCATCAGCTCTGTGAAATACCGCTCATTCTCTGCCCGCAGCCCTCTGGCATCCCGGTCCTTCTCATCCAGAATATACTCGTAAAAGGTATAGCTCTCCACCGGAAGCTCCCTGCCTGCGTAAAGGGCATTGATGTCCCCGAACAGCATGTTCATGGTCATGCCGTCTCCCATAATGTGGGCCAGGTCAAAGAACAGATAGCTGGCAGATTCCGTCACATAAATGGCCGTGTGGCACAGAAGGTCCCCCTGGTTGTAGAGATACGGCACCAGAAGCTTCTCTTTCTGCTCCTGCCACTGGCTGTCCGTAAGATGCACCACAGGCACCTCCATCCGCCGCTGGTCCTGGCGGAAATTGGCATAGCCCTTCTCTCCCATCTGGATGACGGTCTTAAGCTCCGGATGTACGTCGAACACATCCTCCACTGCTTTTTTAAGCCGCTGTATGTCCACCTGGGGATCCAGTTTGAACAGAAACGGCAGGTTGGCCGTGGTATTGCCCCGCATCACATAGGCAAAATACAACTGGAGATTGGTCAGGGGATATACCTCCCTGGCGGTGTAATCCACCCTTTCTTCCTGCTTCTCCTCCTTGAGAAATGCTTCCAGCTCCAGAATGGTCTTGTGGCCCATCAGATCCCCCAGGGTCATGGACACCCCCATCCTGTCGTAGAGATCCGACAGAAGCATCACGCTTCCCAGGGAATCCAGCCCGGCCTCATAGATATCCGTATCAATGCCGAACCGCTGGTGTCCCAGCACCGTCTCAACGCGCTCATACAGCTGCTTCTGAAGCTCTGTCTCCGGGCGGCGCACACTCCCCAGCTGTTCCTTTTCCGTCTGTTTCTGGTTAAAATACTGGCTGCGGATGATCTTTTTGGAAGAAGTCTTGGCAAAAGGCGTCTCCCGGATACGGAATTTCAGAATCCGCTTGTAGGTGGGAAGATCCTGGTTGTGTTTCTTCACAATCTCGGAAATGACGCTTTCCACGTCCGTGATTCCGGCCACCTCTATGTATTTAAAGTTGGGATAGATTTCGGCCGTGACCATATCGTCCTCACCGAACACCAGGATGTCCTCAATGACCCGGTCGTCCTCGAACAGGTTCTCCAGCTGCTCCGGCGCCACATTCTCCCCATTGCTTAAGATGATCAGGTTCTTCTTCCTGCCGGTGAGATAGAGGAAATTCTCCTCATCCACGTAGCCGATGTCTCCGGTACACAGCCAGCCGTCCTCGGTCATTACCTCTGCCGTCTTGTCCGGTTCCTTGTAATAGCCCATCATTACCGAAGGGCTTTTTACCTGGATCTCCCCGTCCACGATCCGCACCTGGCACCGGTCCACCACCTTTCCCACAGAAGCCACCTTATCCGGCCTGGACCAGTCCGGCGCCGAGATCTTGGGCGCACACTCGGACATGCCGTAGCCCTGGGCAATGGAGATACCGATCCGGTTGTAATTGGCTGCCAGCTCCGGGGCCAGATAGCCGCCGCCGCTGACGATCTTGTGAAGCTGGTTTCCCAGAACCTCCCGGCGGATCTCATTCATGGACCGGGCCCGGTTCTGGCGTGCCATAATGGCGATCCGGTTGTACAGAGTCTTGGCAATCATGGGTACCATGCGGATCACCGAAGGCTGGAACAGCTGGATATGGGCCGCCAGCTTGGACATATCCCGGTTCAGGCACAAGGTGCTGCCGTAGCGCATGACAATCAGCACATCCCCGTTGATGCAGAACACATGGTGGATGGGCAGTACATTGAGATAGACTTCCTTTTCCGGGCTCTCCAGGTCTGTAGTACAGAAGGTGTTGTCAATCAGGTTCCGGTTGGACAGCATGACCCCCTTGCCCCGGCCTGTGGTGCCGGAGGTGAAAAGGATCATGGCACAGTCCTCTTCCGATACCCTGGCCTTCACGCTCTGGCCCTGGTATTCCTTTAAAATATTGTCCGAGCAGGGCACATGCCGGCCGTGCTGGAGGGAATAATAACCACTGACGCCTGGGCACCTGTCCCGGATTCCGTCCACCAGGGCCTTGTGGTCCCAGTCATAGAACAGGATATCCACGTCCGAACGGTTCAGACAGTCGCTGAATGTCTCCACATTCATCTGGATATCCAGGGGCACCGCCACATTGCCGTTGCTCATGACCCCCAGCATCACGGCCAGATAATGGTGGCTGCTGCTTCCCATGAGCCCCACCTTCACCTTGTGGCCCAGCCGCTTGTCCTGGGCATTGGTCCAGGCCGCAATGGCGGCACACTCCTGGGCGAAAGTCCTGTAGGTCACGTCGTAGACCACCTCTGCCTCCTCGTAACGCAGAAATACGTGGTCCCCATGGTCCTGTCCCGCACGCTGTACCAGGTCACGGATCGTCTTTGTATTTTCAAATGTAATCATAACTGCTCCTTTTTGGTTGGAAAGGGTTTCCATATTTACAAGGAAATGATAGCACAGAATGCTTTGATATTCAAGATATTTGAGGGTCGAATTAAATGAACAGACAAGGCAGGGAAGGAACCGCCCTGAAAAAAATCCCCTCCGGCTCCGAAACCCGGAGTCCAGAGGGGATTTCTTCCAAAGCGTACCTTCCGTAAAAACACCCGGACGCCCGATTACTCCCTGACCAGCATCTCTTCCCGGTCTGCTCCGGTACCGATGAACTTGACAGGAATACCCATATATTCTTCAATAAAGCCGATATAGGCTTTGGCGTTGTCCGGCAGCTCCTCAAAGGAGGTGCAGCGGGAAATGTCGCCGAAGTTGCCTGGGAATTCTTTATATACGGGTTTGGCACGGTTCAGGAACTCCAGGTTGGTGGAGAAGTCCTCTGTCACATGGCCGCCGCAGTCATAGGCCACGCAGACCCGGATCTGGTCGAACTTTCCGATGGTATCCAGGTGGTTCACCGAAAGGGCCGTAAGACCATTGACACGCTTTGCGTATTTTAAGGTCACCAGATCCAGCCAGCCGCAGCGTCTTGGTCTTCCGGTGGTGGTGCCGTACTCGTGTCCCAGCTCCCGAATCCGGTCGCCGGTGGCGTCCAGAAGCTCGGTTACATAGGGCCCCTCTCCCACACGGCTGGAGTAGGCCTTGATGATGCCGTAGACATTCCCGATGTCCGAGGCGCTGAGCCCGGTGCCTGTAAGGATTCCGCCGATGGTGGGGTTGGAGGATGTCACGTAGGGATAGGAACCAAAGTCAATATCCAGCAGGGTGGCCTGGGCCCCCTCCACGATCACCTTTTTATTCTGCTCCAGGGCCTTGTGCAGCAGGGTGATGGTATCGCACACAAAGGGCCGCAGCCGCTGTCCGTAGCTGCTGTAGGTCTCGTATATGGTCCCGAAATCCAGTACCTTGTCAATGTCCCTGTTGTCCGGGTCATAGAATTTCAGCAGGGCTTTTCTGGATTCCACCAGTTCCTTTAATTTATCCCGGAAGGAGGCAGAATAGAAATCCTCCATCCGCAGGCCGCTGCGCTCGAACTTGTCACAGTAGGAGGGGCCGATCCCCTTTCCGGTGGTGCCGATCTTAGAGGTTCTCACCTTCTCCAGGGCCACATCCAGCATGCTGTGGTAGGGAAGGATCACATGGGTCTTGTCACTGATCTTTAAATAATGCTCCACATCGTAGCCGTGCTCTGTCAGGTTGTCGATCTCCTTTAACAGCACCTCCGGGTTCAGTACCACACCGTTGCCTATGATGCCGGTGGTATGGCCGGACAGAATCCCCGACGGAATCAGGTGCATGGCATACTTTACACCATCCACCTTGATGGTATGGCCTGCATTGTCGCCGCCGGTAGCCCGCACCGCAATATCCGCGTCTGCTGCCAGATAATCGATGACCTTTCCCTTTCCTTCATCCCCGTAAAAACAACCAATTACCACATCTGCTTTTGACATAATCCGTCTCCTTCGCTCTATACTGTGATCTCCGCCTTCATCCCCAGAAGCTCCCGGTTGGCTTCCAGCAGCGGGTTCACCACTTCCCCTAAGAACTCATCCACCTGCTGCGGCGCACGGCCCACATACCGGGCCGGCTCCATACACTGCTCAAGCTCCGCAGGGCTTAAGCCAAAGGCCGGCTCCCGGGCAATCAGCTCCAGAAGATTGTTGTCCAGCCCTTTCTCCTTTACATTGCGGCCTGCCTCCATGGAAAGCTGGCGGATCTTCTCGTGAAGCTCCTGCCGGTCGCCGCCTGCCTTTACCGCGTCCATGAGAATGTTCTCCGTGGCCATAAAGGGCAGCTCGGCCATGAAATGCTTCTCAATGACCTTGGGATACACCACCAGACCGTCCACCACATTGAGATAAAGGTCCAGAATCCCGTCCACGGCCAGAAAGCCCTCCGGAATGCTTAAGCGCTTGTTGGCGGAATCATCCAGGGTCCGCTCGAACCACTGGGTGCTGGCCACCAGCATGGGATTCATCACATCACTCATTACATAGTTGGCCAGGGACGCGATCCGCTCGCTGCGCATGGGATTCCGCTTGTAGGCCATGGCAGAGGAACCGATCTGGTTCTTCTCAAAGGGCTCCTCCACCTCCTTAAGATGCTGGAGCAGGCGGATATCGTTGGAGAACTTGTGGGCGCTCTGGGCAATGCCGGCAAGCACCCCCAGCACCCGGGTATCCACCTTCCGGGAATAGGTCTGTCCGGACACCGGGTAGCAGTCCGTAAAGCCCATTTTCCGGGCAATGATCCGGTCTGCCTGCCGGCATTTGTCATGGTCCCCTTCAAACAGCTCCAGAAAGCTGGCCTGGGTGCCTGTGGTTCCCTTGGATCCCAGAAGCTTCATGGACCCCAGCACATGGTCCAGATCCTCCAGATCCAGACACAGCTCCTGCAGCCACAGCGTGGCCCGCTTGCCCACGGTAGTAGGCTGGGCCGGCTGGAAATGGGTAAATGCCAGGGTAGGCTGGTTCTTGTAGGTATCTGCGAACCTGGCCAGCTCTGCCATCACGTTGACCAGCTTCCTGCGCACCAGGCCCAGCCCCTCGGTCATGATGATGATGTCCGTATTGTCCCCCACATAGCAGGAGGTGGCGCCCAGATGGATAATCCCCTTTGCTTTGGGACACTGCTGGCCGTAAGCGTAGACATGGGACATGACATCGTGGCGGACTAACCGCTCCCGCTCCCTGGCCACCTCATAGTTGATATCTTCCGCACTGGCCTTCAGCTCGTCGATCTGCTCCTGGGTAATGGGCAGGCCCAGCTCCTTCTCTGTCTCTGCCAGGGCGATCCACAGCTTCCGCCAGGTCTTAAACTTCTTATCCGGGGAAAAGATATACTGCATTTCCCTGCTGGCATACCGCTCAGACAGGGGACTCTGATACTTATCGTACATGGTGTACCTCCAGACCCTATTCTTTGGCAGCCGTCCATACTGTCTGAACGGTCCTGTATCCTGTTTCCTACTGAATGCCCAGACGGCGGAACACTTCCTGGTAGGCGTCTTCCACATTGCCCAGATCCCTGCGGAAACGGTCCTTGTCCAGCTTCTCATGGGTCTCCTTGTCCCACAGACGGCAGGTATCGGGAGATACCTCGTCCGCCAGGATGACGGTCCCGTCGGCCAGACGGCCAAACTCGATCTTAAAATCAATCAGGTCAATGCCCAGGCTTCCGAAATACTCCTGCATCACTTCATTGACAATAAATGCATACCGGGTGATGGTGTCGATCTCCTCCTGGGTAGCCAGCTTTAAAGCCAGGGCATAGTAACTGTTGATAAAGGGATCATGAAGCTCATCGTTTTTGTAGCTGAACTCCAGGGTGGGACATGCCAGCCGGATGCCTTCCTCCATCCCCATCTTCCTGGCAAAGCTGCCTGCGGAGTAGTTGCGGATAATCACCTCCAGGGGAACGATCTCCACCTTTTTCACAGCGGTCTCCCGGTCATTTAACTCTTCCACCAGATGGGTGGGAACCCCCTTCTTCTCCAGAAGACGGAACACATGGTTGGTCATGCGGTTATTGATGGCGCCCTTTCCCACAATGGTCCCCTTCTTCATACCGTCAAAGGCTGTGGCGTCATCCTTGTAGGATACGATCAGTACTTCCGGTTCTTCGGTCGTGAAAACCTTTTTTGCTTTTCCTTCATAGAGCAGTTCTTTCTTTTCCATGTTTTCCACCTGTCCTTTTCGCTGATTGATATGGTATGTAAATTTACAGAAACCTGATTCCGGTGCGGTGCCCCGGCGCTTTCGGGCAGCCAAGGCATTCCAGGTGCATTATAATACAACCCCGGAGGTTTTGCAATCATTTCTTTGAGCCGGACAGCTCCTGGGTCTCATGGTAGAACTGTACCTCCAGCCTCTCCGGACAAATGCGGACCCCGTATACCTCCTGGGGCTTTTCTTTCCCTTCCGGGAAAGGCACCCATTCCACATGGCAGGACCGTTCCCCGGACACCAGCCGGAAACCATGGTTTTCCAGGGCGGACCGGATGCCTTCCCGGTCCCCGGCCCCTGCCAGAAGCCCTACTGCCAGCAGGCCTGCTGCCAGCTTCACGGCCCTTCTGCCGGGACGCCTGCCCTTCAGCCGCCTGACGGCCTGGTCCACCTTCTGCCTGGTCCACCTTCTTCTTCTGTAAGCCCTTAGCCAGCACCGGATCATCCCGCTTCCTCCCTGTCTTCTTATGCATTTCAATATACACTGATTTTGCCGGCCCGTCAACATTAAAACAAAGAATCCTGCTGCGCAGGATTCTTCGCCTGCGGCGGACCGCTTCAGCGGTATCATTCCGCTCCGACGCAGTGCACTCCTGCCCGGAGGGCTTTTTATTCTATAGGACGAACTTCCCTATAGAATAAAAAAGGACCACCCTAAGGCAGTCCTTTCTGTCTTTAATTGTTGCCCTCGCCGGATGCCATGGTACCGGTGTTCTTATTTCCGCCGGTCATATCATTGACACCCTGCTCCACATCATCGATGATGCCGTTGATCACACCGCCGCTGCTCTCCGCTGCCGTGGTGGCGGTCCCGGAGGTAGTGCCTGCTGTTCCGGCTGCGGAAGTACCGGAGGTGGTCTGGGTTTCCTGGGCTGTGGTAGTCTGCTGGGCAGAACTGCTGTTGTCACCGCATGCCGTCAGGGTCACCATGGTCATGGCCATGAGGAACACAACTACAGATAATCTGATTTTCTTCATAAACATACTCTCCTTTCGTTTGTTAAGGATAGTATGCGTCAAAAGAAAAATGTCATACATTGGCCTGCTGCCAGAAATTGAAAAATTTTATGGCACTGGCCGGTCAGTTCCGTGAAGCTCCGATTACATGGGACATGTCGTACAGTCCGGCCTGCCTGCCTGCCAGGAACCTGGCAGCTTCCAGGGCGCCTTTTCCGAAAATTGCCTTGGAATAAGCCGTATGGCTGAAGGTCACCACCTCGTCCTGTCCGGCAAAGATCACCTCATGCTCCCCTACAATGGAGCCTCCGCGGACTGCCTGGATTCCGATCTCCTTTTTGTCCCGTTTTACCCGCTCCTTTGTCCGGTCATATTTGTAAACATACTGCCGGTCCATGGCCTGGTTGATGGAATCGGCCAGGGCCAGGGCCGTGCCGCTGGGCGCGTCCACCTTCTGGTTGTGGTGCTTTTCCACGATCTCAATGTCAAAGCCTGCTCCGGCCAGCACCCTGGCCGCATCCTGGAGCAGCTTCATCAGGGTATTGACTCCCAGGGACATGTTGGCGGAACGCAGAACCGCCGTCTTCCTGGATGTGTCCTCCACCTTCTGTACCTGCTCCGGGGTCAGCCCTGTGGTGCAGACCACCACCGGCAGCTTCTTTCTGCCGCAGTATTCCAAAAGCCCGTCCACGGCTTTGGCAGATGCAAAGTCAATGACCACATCCGCCTCCACCGTGCAGGCATCCAGGGAGGAAAATACCGGGTATGCCCCGTTCTCCCGGGTATTCACGTCCACTCCTGCCACAATCTCTACATCTTCCATGTCTCCGGCCAGACCGGTGATGGTCCGCCCCATGGCGCCGTTGCAGCCGTGCATGATAATCCTTGTCATATTGGTCTCCTCTTCCGTCACATCCTTACAGAATTCCGTAATCCTTCATGGCCCTGGCCAGCCGTTCCTTGTGCTCCGGCTCCATCTCCGTAAGGGGCAGACGCAAAGGTCCTGCTTCCTTCCCCATCAGATTAAGAGCCGCCTTCACCGGAATGGGATTCACCTCACAGAACAGGGCATCCACCAGGGGAAGGGCATCCAGCTGCATCTGCATACTCTTCTTCACATCCCCCCTGAGCCAGGAAGCGCAGATCTCATGGGTCTGGGCCGGAGCCACGTTGGAGAGAACCGAAATAACGCCCTTGCCGCCCAGGGACATCAGGGGCACGATCTGGTCATCATTGCCGGAATACAGGTCCACACAGCCCTCTGCCAGGTGCATGATCTTAGCGATGGCTGAGAAGTTGCCGCTGGCTTCCTTGACGCCTACAATGTTGGGAACCTCCTTACAGAGGGTCACAATGGTCTCCGGGGTCATGGTCACCCCGGTACGTCCCGGAATATGGTACAGCAGAACCGGAATGGAGACAGACTCTGCAATCTTCTTAAAGTGGGTGACCAGTCCCCCCTGGGTAGCCTTATTGTAGTAAGGAGTCACCAGAAGCAACCCGTCAGCCCCGGCCTTCTGGGCCTCCCGGGACAGGTAAACTGCCTCTTTTGTGGAGTTGGAGCCGGTTCCTGCAATCACCGGAATCCGTCCCTTTACCTTCTGGCAGGTGAAACGCACCACTTCCACATGCTCCTCATGGCTCATGGTGGAAGACTCCCCGGTAGTACCGCAGGAAATAATCGCGTCCGTGCCGCCTGCGATCTGCTCTTCCAGAAGCTCCTCCAGCTTCTCATAATTCACTTCCCCGTCTTCACGAAACGGGGTCACCAGCGCAACGCCTGCTCCTTCAAAAATCGCCATAACAAATCCTCCTTCATCTGTATTCTGTCACTTTTTCATATCTGCTTTATCCAGTAATATCTGTTCGATCCGGTCCGCCTGGCTGCAAAGCCAGTCCGGGACCACATCCCCGGTGAGAACCACATCCGCCTCATCCCTGGAATCCAGAAGCTGTGTAAGCTCCTCCTCCTTGAGAATGCCAGGTCCCAGAAGCTTCAAAATCCCGTCCAGCACCAGCAGGTCGCATTCTCCTGTCGCCAGCACCTTCCTGGCATAATTGAGACCGTTGCGGATATTTAAGTATTCCTCCTGCTTCTCTTCCTCCGACAGCTGGTCAAAATCCCTGTCTGCTTTCTCGAAGCAGAACACCTTCATCTCCGGCTCCAGCCGGCTCACCACCTCCATATTCCCCTGGTCTTTGCTTCCCCTGACAAACTGGATCACAATCACATCCTTCTGCCTGGTCAGTGCCTCAATGCCCCGCCCCATGGCAAGGGAGGTTTTTCCACAGTCTCCATCGCCATGGATGACTTCAATCTTTCCAGTATTCATTCTGTACTCCTTTGTAGCCTTAGAAACCGTTCCGGTCTGGACGGCTGCCAGACTTCCTGCTGTTACGGTTCCGACGGCCGGTTTGCCGTCCGGACGGTAACGTTCTGTTACTTTGCTGCTTCCTCTTCCCCGCATTCCAGCTTGCTGATGGAGACCTCATAGGCTACCCGCTTTTCGCATTCGGTCTCACTGATTTTCTTGGTGTATTCCCGGCTCTGGACCCTTCCCCAGATCCGCACCCGGGTCCCCACTTCAAACCCGGAGGCAAACCTGGCATTCCTTCCCCAGGCGATGCAGGGTATGTAATCGGATTTCCCATAAGGGCGGTTTACCGCCAGCAGAAGATCAGCGATCTCCCGGCCCAGAGGAGTCTTCCGGTAGATCGGAACCTTGCAGATATACCCGTCCAGAAAGATCTGGTTGGTCTTGGTATAATCCGTAAATTCCTCCATAAAATTCACTTCCCGCACAAACACGGAGAGAACCAGTCGGTTCTTCACTCCCTCATGGCGGTTATAGGAACGGAACTGCCCGATTGCCTCAATCGTGCACCCACGGTAATCTTCCTGCACATTGATCAGCCGCTCCGAGATCATCAGGGGAATGATATCCGCCTGCTCACTGAGCCGGTTGACAGCCACATCCACCACATAAAACCCTTCCCCGAACACCTCATGGCTGAAGGTAAATCCCGAAACAATTTCCCCAATAACGCTTACCCGATTGTTTTCAATTACTTTTTCTGACATGGTACTTTTCTCTCCTCTTTCATTTTTCATATTTGCTTATCGCTAGTATAAAGTTTATGACGTCCATTTAAGCAATATGAGGATTTCCGCTCGTCAGATTATGACAAATACCGCAGGCCCCGGCAGCCACTACTTTTTAAAGGATGCCCGCTTTCTTAAGGTGGGGTCCAAAATCTTCTTGCGGATTCTTAAGTTCTCCGGTGTCACCTCCAGAAGCTCGTCAGTATCAATAAATTCCAGGCACTGCTCCAGGCTCATGATCTTTTTGGGTACCAGCTTTAAGGCCTCGTCGGCGCTGGAGGAACGGGTGTTGGTCAGCTTCTTGGTCTTGCAGACATTGACCTCAATGTCCTCGGCCTTGGGGTTCTGCCCGATGACCATTCCCGCATATACCTTTTCCCCCGGTCCCACAAACAGGATTCCCCGGTCCTGGGCGTTGAACAGGCCGTAGGTAATGGTCTCGCCGCTTTCATAAGCGATCAGGGAGCCGGTCTTGCGGTAGGCAAGGTCCCCCTTGTAAGGGCCGTAGCCGTCGAAAATGGTGTTCATGATCCCGTTTCCCTTGGTGTCGGTCATAAATTCTCCCCGGTAGCCGATCAGTCCCCTGGAAGGAATGGCAAACTCCAGACGGGTGTAGCCTCCGTTGGCCGGGCTCATTCCCTGAAGCTCGCCTTTGCGGTTGGTCAGCTTCTGGATCACCGAGCCGGTGAATTCCTCCGGCACGTCCACATAGGCCAGTTCCATGGGCTCCAGCTTCTGGTTTCTCTCATTATATTTATACAGCACCTCTGCCTTGCTGACTGCAAACTCAAAGCCCTCCCGGCGCATGTTCTCAATAAGCACTGACAAGTGCAGCTCCCCCCGGCCCGATACTTTAAAGCAGTCCGGGGAATCGGTCTCCTCCACCCGGAGACTGACATCGGTATTCAGCTCCCGGAACAGCCGTTCCCGGATGTGGCGGGAGGTAACGTATTTGCCCTCCTGGCCTGCCAGGGGACTGTCATTGACCATAAAGTTCATGGCAATGGTAGGCTCGGATATCTTCTGGAAGGGAATGGACTCCGGGTGGTCCGGGCTGCATATGGTATCCCCGATGTGCAGCTCCGAGATGCCGGACACTGCCACAATATCACCGATCCGGGCCTCCTGGACCTCCATCCGGTTCAGGCCGTCAAACAGGTAGAGCTTTCCGATCTTCACCTTCCGCAGCTTGTCCGGGTCATGGTGGTTGACAATGACGCATTCCTGGTTGGACCTGAGGCCTCCGTTGTCCAGCTTGCCTACGCCGATTCTTCCCACGTATTCGTTGTAATCAATGGTACTGATCAGCATCTGGGTATCGGCATCCGGGTCTCCCTCCGGCGCCGGAATATGACCGATCACCGTCTCAAACAGGGGGCTCATATCCACCTCCGGATCATCCATCTCCCGTTTGGCAAATCCTGCCCGGGCGGAAGCAAAGAGGAAGGGGCAGTCCAGCTGGGCGTCGGATGCGTCCAGGTCCATGAGAAGCTCCAGCACCTCGTCCATGACCTCCTCACACCTTGCCTCAGGGCGGTCCACCTTGTTGATACAGACAATCACCGACAGATCCAGCTCCAGGGCCTTCTGGAGCACGAACTTGGTCTGGGGCATGGGGCCTTCGTAGGCATCCACCACCAGAATCACGCCGTTGACCATCTTAAGGACCCGCTCTACCTCGCCTCCAAAGTCCGCATGTCCGGGTGTATCGATAATATTGATCTTGGTATCTTTATAAAATACTGCCGTATTCTTGGACAGGATGGTGATTCCCCGCTCCCGCTCAAGATCGTTGGAATCCATGACACGCTCTGCCACCTCCTGGTTCTCCCGGAACACGCCGCTCTGCTTTAAGAGGCCGTCCACCAGGGTGGTCTTGCCATGATCCACATGGGCAATAATTGCAACATTTCTTACATCTTCTCTTTTCATTTTCATAATGGTTCTTCCTCAAATCTCTTGTTATTGATTTATAAATATAACATTGATTGGAAAAGAATGCAAGGGCTTAGTCAAACAGAATCATTTCCCTGCCGGACATGGCATAGTAAAGAGTGCCGCCGTCCACAATCTGTGCCCGCCCGCTGGTCTTCTCCGTCACCTGCTTTTCCAGACTGGAAACCTGGTCTGCGGGAACCACCAGGACGGCTGTCACCTGGTCCGTGTACTGGGTGTCCCGGATGACAATCCCCATCTGTCCGGCTATATACTGGAGTTTTCCGATTCCGTTGTAATCCGTGGTAATGAGAAGCTTCCTGCCAAGGCATTTCTCCACAACGGTGCTGGCCTTTAAGCCTTCCTGGGCTGCGCCGGAATAGGCCCGCACAAGTCCCCCGGTGCCCAGAAGCACTCCGCCGAAATACCGGGTCACCACCACGCAGGCGTTGCGCACCCCGGCGCCCAGAAGCACATCCAGTATGGGCCGCCCTGCCGTCTGGGCCGGTTCCCCGTCATCGCTGCACCGGGCGGTCTGGCCCCGGTCCCCGATCACGTAGGCGTAGCAGTTGTGCCTGGCATCCCAGTACTTTTTCTTCATCTCCTCCACAAAGGCCGCCGCCTCTTCCTCTGTCTCCACCGGCCGGGTGGTGGCAATAAACCGGGACTTCTTCTCCGTCAGTTCCCCTTGTCCGCCCTGGTATAGAATCTTATATTTTTCTTCCATAAATAATCCGTGTAACCTTTCTCTCTGTTTTGGCTTAACCAGGCAAAAGCAGCCTTACAGGCGAGCCTGACGGCTGTTTTTGCCCGGTTTTCCCCGCCCCGCAAACTGTTATCCTTTATCATAGCAGGAAACTGCCGGGTTGGCAAGCTTGCTTGCATTGTCCTTCCATTTTTGGTATAATGGAGGATGGGTTTTTGTATGACCCTGAAAGGAGGAACTCCTATGAACTATGGAAAGACCGCAACAGAGAAAAAGATTGCTGCTGCCGGTTCCAGCCGCAGTAAATATACGACCCGTATTGTGCTGACATTTTTCAAGACCTGCTTTGTCCTGCTTCTGTTTGGCTGTCTGGTGCTGTTCAGCGCCGGAGTGGGCATGATCAAAGGAATCATTGACAGCGCTCCGGAAGTCAATGTGGACAGCATTGTCCCCATCGGATATGCCACCACGGTCTATGACAGCGCCGGAAATCTCACGGATACCCTGGTGACAGCCGGTTCCAACCGGGAGGAAGCCACCTTTGACGAGCTTCCCGAGGATCTGATCAATGCCTTTGTGGCCATTGAGGATTCCCGGTTCTGGAAGCACAACGGCATTGACCTGCGCTCCATTTCCAGGGCAGCCGTAGGCATTATCACCGGTAAGTACAGCGGCGGCGGAAGCACCATCACCCAGCAGCTGATTAAGAACAACGTGTTTAACGGCGGTATGGAGACCAGCTTCGGCGCCAAGTTGGAGCGCAAGCTCCAGGAGCAGTATCTGGCCGTACAGCTTACCAAGTCCATGGACCGCAGGCTGATTCTCACCAACTATTTAAACACCATTAATTTAGGAAAGAACACCCTTGGGGTCAAGGTGGCTGCCAAGCGGTATTTTGACAAGGATGTGTCAGAGCTTACCTTATCCGAGTGCGCCGTTATCGCAGGAATCACCCAGAGCCCGGAGCGCCTGAATCCCATTACCGGCAAGGAACGCAACGAGGAGAAACGCAAGATCATTCTCCAGTATATGTTTGAACAGGGCTACATTACCAAGGAAGAACAGGAGGAAGCCCTGGCTGACGACGTGTACGCCAGAATCCAGAACGTGGACCTGGTTTCCAGGGAGAGTACCACCCCCTACAGCTATTTTACGGACGAGCTTACCCAGCAGGTAAAGGATACCCTGGTGGAGAAGCTGGGCTACACGGATACCCAGGCCCACAACCTGCTCTACAGCGGCGGGCTGCAAATCATCACCACCCAGGACCCGGTAATCCAGGCCATTGTGGATTCCGAGGTCAATAACCCGGACAATTATTCCGTCACCCGCTATTCCCTGGAGTACCGTCTTTCCGTACAGCATGCAGACGGGGAGACAAAGCACTATTCGGAGGAATCGGTCAAGTCCTGGCACAGGCAGGTGCTCCGGGACGGATTTGACGGTCTCTACAATTCCGAGGAGGCGGTCCAGGCCGATGTGGATGCCTACAAGGCCTACCTGCTGGCCGAGGGTGACACCATTCTGGGGGAAAGCATTTCCAAAAAGCTCCAGCCCCAGGTATCCTTCGTCATCATGGACCAGGCCACCGGCCAGGTGAAAGCCATCAGCGGAGGCCGGGGCCCCAAGACGGCCAACCTGACCTTCAACCGGGCCACCAGTGCCAAGCGTCAGCCAGGCTCCACCTTCAAGGTCATTACGGCCTTTGCCCCTGCCCTTGACACCTGCGGCGCCACCCTGGGAACCGTCTATTACGATGCTCCCTACACCATCGGCACCAAGACCTTCCGTAACTGGTACAGCCAGGGATATCTGGGTTATTCCAGTATCCGGGACGGAATCGTCTATTCCATGAACATCGTAGCCGTGCGCTGTATGATGGAGACCGTATCGCCCCAGCTTGGCGTGGAATATGCGGAAAACTTCGGTATCACCACCCTGACGGATACGGACTTAAATCCTGCCACGGCCCTGGGCGGCCTTACCTACGGTGTCACCAACTTAGAGCTGACGGCTGCATTTGCCTCCATTGCCAATGGCGGCGTATACACGAAACCAATATTTTTCACCCGGATTCTGGACCATGACGGCAAGATTCTCATTGACAATGAGCCGGAAACCCACCGGGTGTTAAAGGATTCCACGGCATTTCTTCTGACCAGTGCCCTGGAAGACTCCATGGAAAGCAACCGCAAGTTTGCCCGGTCCGGGGTCAGTGTCAACTCCACCAGCACCCGGGCCAATATTCCCGGCATGTCCAATGCCGGCAAAAGCGGCACCACCACCAGCAACAACGACATCTGGTTCGTGGGCTTCACTCCCCACTACACCGCCGGAATCTGGGGCGGCTGTGACAACAACCAGAAGCTTACCAGCCAGAACGGCGGCACCTCCTTCCACAAGGATATCTGGAAGAAGATCATGACCCGGGTTCACGAGAATCTGCCTGACCCGGGATTCCCGGTTCCTGACAGTGTGGAGCCTGCGGAGATCTGCCGCAAATCCGGCAAGCTTGCCATCCCCGGCGTATGCACCGGAGACGCCAGGGGCAATGCCGTATATACGGAATATTTCGCCAAAGGCACCGTACCCACCGAGGTGTGTGACGTCCACATCCTGGTGACTATCTGCGAAGCCACCGGCCTGCTGCCGGAAGCCTCCTGTCCCCAGGTTCCCAGCATCCGCATCGCCCTGCCT
The DNA here is from genome assembly GCA_910577765.1 of uncultured Lachnospiraceae bacterium. GTDB lineage: Bacteria > Bacillota > Clostridia > Lachnospirales > Lachnospiraceae > Brotaphodocola. Next base: position 34,058 of record CAJTOV010000008.1, on the reverse strand, counting down.
GCGGACGCTACGGATTCCACCGATGATTCGGCCTTTGCCATGCCTTCGCGCCGGTGTCCGGGACATTACGCCACAGAGATTCCGGCTCTGCCGGAGGATGATCCTTCCACGGCTCCCTCCACGCCGTCTCCCATTGGCCCAGGCTATGTATCCCCCGGCGGCTCCCAGCCTCCCAGTCCCAGCTCCGGCGTGTCCTTAGGGCCTGGACGGGATTAGACGGGAACCGTCCCAAAAGCTGTTTCTAAAGGACTGTAAAAAAAGGCTGCCCCGGAGTTCCCTGTCATGGGAATCCCGGGGCAGCCTTTCTTTTTTACCCTTTCATCTTTGGCCGGAATACCAGGGCCCCCAGGTATCCGAAGATCAGGGCGCCGCAGATTCCTGCGGAGGTGGAGGTCAGGCCTCCTTTAAAGATTCCCAGGAATCCCTCCTCCCCGATGCCCTTGGCCACCCCCTTCCAGAGGGTATTTCCAAATCCCAGAAGGGGCACCGAAGCACCGGCTCCTGCCCACTGGGCAAAGGGCTCATAGATACCGGCCCAGCCCAGAATGGCGCCGCTGACCACCAGAAGCACCATGACTCGTCCGGGCATCAGTTTTGTCTTATCCAGAAGAATCTGCACCAGGCAGCAGATCACGCCTCCTACCAGAAATGCTCTCACAAGCTCCATCATTTCCCTGCACCTCCTTTTGCGCATTCCAGAATCACTCCATGGCAGATAGCCGGAATACTCTGGCCTTCATTGTAGCTGATGGTGGACAAAAGGGCCCCTGTAGGCAGAAACAGCACCCGTTTCCAGGTTCCGTCCAGCAGCCGGGGCAGGATCTCCGCACAGAGGGTCACCGCCGCACAGCCGCAGCCGCTTCCCCCGGAGTGGGTGTCCTGCTTCTCATTGTCAAAGATGGTCAGCCCGCAGTCCATATGCTTCTCCTCCAGGTCATGGCCCTTCTGCCTCATAAAATCCAGGAGAATCTTCTGGCCTACTTCCCCCAAATCACCGGTAATGATCCTGTCGTACCAGTGCTCATCCACACCGAAATCTTCAAAATTCTGCATGATGGTATCCCAGGCAGCCGGAGCCATGACGGCTCCCATGTTCATGGAATCCTTGACCCCCAGATCCACCATCTTCCCGGTGGTGATTCCGGTGACCCGGACCTGGTTCTTCTTGCCCTTTGCGGATAATATGACAGAGCCGCAGCCGGTGACAGTCCAGGTAGTGCTCTGGGGACGCTGGTTGCCGTATCCCAGCGGAAAGCGGAACTGCTTCTCTGCCGTGGCATAGTGGCTGGAAGCCATGGCCATCACATGGTCTGCGTATCCTCCGTCCACACAGAGAGCCCCCAGGCTCATGGCCTCCCCCATGGTAGAGCAGGCTCCGTAAAGACCAAACAAGGGAATCTGTAAATCCACGGTGCCAAAGGAAGTGGCGATCAGTTGTCCCAGCAGATCTCCTGCAAACAGATACCGGATATCCTTCCTGTGGATATCGGTCTTCTCCAGAACCAGGTCCGCGGTCTGCTTCTGCATGGCACTTTCCGCCTTTTCCCAGGTGTCTGCCCCGAACATAGGGTCCAGCTCCACCACATCAATCTTCTCCCCCAGGGGCCCCTCTCCCTCCTTCTTTCCGGCAATCGAGGCCATGCCGGAGATGTAGACATCCCGCTCAAAGAGGATGCTTGCCTTTCCTTTCTGCATAAGTTCCTCCAATGTACATACTGTTATTCTGTTACCGTTCACGGGGCGGGGAAAACCGGACAAAAACAGACAGCAAGCTGGCTTGTAAGACCGTTTTTGTCCGGTTTTCCACATCAGGCGGACGCCCGATGCTTCTGGCCCGGCTTTGGGAACCGCTACGTTCCATAACAGTAATTTGTCCATTTTGGTGTTTTTCTATGCGCAGTTGTGAAGGGATATCCCAGGGAGACCGTAAACAGCAGCGAACATGCCGGAACACAAAAGAAGGACGGACATCAATTCCTGCTGAACTGACATCCGTCCTTAAGTTTCCTTATCCATTGGATTGTACCTCTATTCTTTTTTTCTTTACGGAACTTTCATCCGCTTTGATAAAATCCCTGATTATCAAATTCTATGGTTGTTCTCCTCCATCATCCTGAGAGATACGTTCCTGATTGCCTCCTGGGTCCCTGATACTTTCTCGTCATACCAGAAATCGTTTATTCCAAATTGTAATCTGTCTGCGTTCTCTTTATTTCTCTCCGATGGAAGATTTCCTGGGGATTTACTTCCTAGTACTTTGGACCGTACCTCCTTTTCTTAAATTTTTATTTCTGAATTACTGTTTGTTTTGATGGTTTTATTATACATAAGGAAGGGTGTTTTGTCAATACTATTTTTCAATTTTTTATTTTGATTTTGTTATTTTGTTAATTCAATATAAAAATTCAAATTATTTGAATTATTACGAATATTTATCATGCAATATGGCGGGAAGGACTTTTGAGGAACCGTCAGAACATCACGGCCCGTGACGCTGGTGATACTATTGTGCATGGAGGCTGTTTTCCGCAAGGCAGTACCAGACAGCCGGAGGCCCCATGTTTCCCAAACCCATTGCAGGAAACATGGGGCCTCTGGCTGCCGTTTATGGGGATACGGACCTGGTCATGGTCTGACCGGAACTTATGCCCCATTTTCCCGGCTTCCGGGTTCTCCTTTTCTATAACTTCAGATTCCGGATATCCTTCAGAATCTCTCCGTAGGGTCTTCCTTTACCGAACAGCAGTGTCGTGCCCAGCACAAATCCTTTCACCCCCCTGGGGGCGTATTCCAGAATCTTGTCTGCACTGCACGCGCCGTCCCAGTACAGCTCAAACTCCATATCCTCCTTTAAGGCCAGAAGTCTGGTAATCTTCTTTCCCACATAGGGCAGGAACATCTGACCTGCATTGCCCGGGTTCACGGACATGACCAGCACCTTGCGGATGATCCGCAGCATCTCCATCACGCTCTCCACACTGGTCCCCGGATTGATGGCAATTCCCGGGATCATCCCTGCGTCAATAATGGCCTGAAGGGTGGCTGACGGATGGTATTCTGCTTCCGGATGGATGTACACCGTATCTCCGGGCCTTAAGCTGTCCAGAAATAATCCGATCCGGGTGTTGGGATGCTCAATCATCAGATGCACATCCAGAGGCTTCTCTGTCACCCCTGCTATGTAACGCATATCATTGAGGGACATTGCAAAGTTGGACACATACCGTCCATCCATAATATCAATATGAAAGGAGTCAATCCCGCCTTCCTCCAGGCTTTTGACCTCCCGCGCCAGATTGCCGAAATCGGCGCACATCATCGATGCTGTCAATTCGAATTTCATAGTGGTATTCCGCTCCCGTCTATAGTAGGTAAACCTTCATGAATCATATGTGCTTCCAGTATGCTACTATACCATACTATGTGGGGGAATGGCAAGAGACTAAGAAGGTTTCATTATGGGCTGCGTGCACAGTAAGTCAGTTACGGTTCACGGGCATCTTCTTGTCCGGTTTCTGGCAGCCCGTGCCCGGCTGTAGAAGGTAGCCCTGGTAAGGCCGCACAGGCCTGCCGCTTCGTCCGCGGAAATCTCCTTGGCCATCCACCGGTTATAGATATGGAGAAAATCCTCCGGAATGGGTTTGGAGGGTCTGCCGAATTTGACACCACGCTCCTTTGCTGCCTCAATTCCTTCCCGCTGCCTTTCCCGGATCATTTTCCGCTCGTTTTCACTGACATAACTGAGAAGTGCCAGCACCAGGTCCGCAATCAGGGTTCCCAGCAGATCCTTGCCTCTGCGGGTGTCCAGAAGGGGCATGTCAATCACCACAATATCTACCCCCTTTTCCTTGGTGAGAATCCGCCACTGTTCCAGAATTTCCTGATAGTTCCTTCCCAGCCGGTCAATGCTCTTGATAAACAGCACATCGTCAGCCTTAAGCCGTTTCACCATTTTCTGGTACATGGGACGGTTGAAATCCTTTCCCGACTGTTTTTCCACAAAGATATTTTTCTCCGGAACATCCTGCCTTGCCATAGCGATCAACTGCCGGTCCTCATGCTGTCCTGTTGTGCTGACACGCACATATGCGTATACGTTTCCCATATACTTCCTCCTTATGTGTTTGATGGGCACTCCCAAAATCCTGCAGCAGCCGTCTACGGAAGACTCTGAAAGCGCATGGATGTGTATTCCCGCAGTCCGGATATCCATGTTGCGGTATTATGATTTTAGCAACCCTCTTTGTGTCCAGCAAGCGAACTTATAATCAGGTGGTTTTTTGCTGGCGAATACAAGCACAACACCTGGCGCATTGCTGGCAGAAATAAAAATGGACCCTGGGGAGAATCCCCAAAGTCCAAAACGCTATCTTCGTATATTCCGTAACCTGGCGGCACGGCTGTCTTGTGTATCCGTTTCCTACAGGGCATCCACCGAAAGCACTCCATCCACCTGGGCCAGGCTGTTCAGATATTCCTCCTTGTCTAACTTTACAGGAATGTAAATGGTGATGAGAATGGTAAAGGACTGGCCTCCTGCCCTGGGCTTGTCCACATCGTACATATCAATCTTGCATCCGTCTGCCTTCAGCTTATGGATCAGCACCGGGGCTGTCTGGCCGCTCTGGGCCTCAATGTACAGCCGCACATACCGGGAATAATGGTAAATGTGCTCTTCCAGTGCCGGAAGAATGTGAAGGCCTGTCAGCAGTACCAGGGTCACAATCACGGCTCCGTCCACGAATCCGATTCCCGCTGCCAGCCCTACGCAGGCGCAGATCCAGATACTGGCAGCAGAGGTAAGCCCCTTGACCTGGCGGCCCGACACAATAATGGAGCCTGCCCCCAGAAATCCCACACCGCTGATCACCTGGGCTGCCAGCCGGGAAATATCCGTCTTTCCCGGAAATGCCAGCTCCATATACTGGGCAGTTATCATCACCAGGGCCGCCCCCAGGCAGACTGCCGCATCTGTCCTGGCTCCTCCGCCCCGCTTCTTGGCCCCCCGGTCAATCCCGATCAGGGAGCCCAGAACCATGGCCACGATCATTCGCAGGATGACATGTTCCATGGTCCATTCCGTCAGTGTGAATTGATCGATCATATGTATATTCCTCCGTCAGGTCAGTGGGTTCACCATTAGGCAGCGTTTCTATCCTTCCGGCATATCCGCTACAGCACCATAAGCAGGGTCCCCACAGTAATCAGCACACAGCCTGCCAGGGACTTCACCGAAACCGGCTCATGGAGCAGGACAAAGGCCAGCACCAGGGTGATCACCACACTCAGCTTGTCCACGGGAACCACTTTGGACGCCTCCCCTATCTGCAAGGCCTTGTAATAACAGAGCCAGGATGCCCCCGTAGCCAGTCCGGAAAGAATCAGGAACAGCCAGCTCTTCCGGGTAATCCCGGACAGCCCCTTCTGGGCACTGGTGAGAAAGATCATTCCCCAGGCCATGAGAACCACCACCACGGTCCGGATGGCTGTAGCCAGACTGGAATTCACCCCGTCGATTCCGATCTTTGCCAGGATCGATGTCAACGCCGCAAATACGGCGGAAAGCAGTGCAAGTGGCAGCCACATAAGGTTCTCCTTTTTGGTTTTCTTTTATCATAATGCTTTTCCCGGGGCGTTGCAACAGATTTTTGTCCGGCCATCAAAGTTTCCTTGTTAAATCCACACCCTTATGATAAACTCTAAGAAAAAATAATAAATATCAGACTGTCTGATGCCAGGAGACTACTTATGGAAAAAAACAGAATCATTTACTTTGATATTGCCAAAGGAATCGGCATGTTATGTGTCATTCTCGGGCATTTATCCCTATCTGCCATTAATATGGTTGTATTTACCTTTCACATGCCTCTGTTCTTTATTATCAGCGGGTATTTTATGAAAAAGCAGGACACCAGACTGGTAATACATAAAAAATTCCGCCAGCTTCTGATCCCTTATTTTTTGACCTGCCTGGCTATTGCGGGGGTATCCATTGTCAAGGATCTGCTGCTGGGACGTACAGACGAACTTGCCCATAATCTGTTATTATGGTGCTATGCCGGATTTTATGGAAGCGGCAACCCATACTCCCATCCTTTTTATGTAAAGGCCATTGGGGCTATCTGGTTTTTGTTTGCCATGTTCTGGTCCGTTGTTATTTACAATGGTATCATGGACCGCAAAGGCTGTTCTGTGTGGGTCCTGGTTCTCTCACTGGCCGGATATTTTTCTGCAAAATATATCTACCTGCCATGGAGTATCCAGTCTGCCATGCTGGCACTGGTTTTCATTCACGCCGGTCACTATTGCCGTATCAGGCAGCTTCCGCTTACCCCCCCCCATCCCATATGGACTGCTTCGGCTCTGCTCCTATGGCTATTCTGCATGTATGTAGACAAGGGGAGATTCTACATAGTAGGAAATTATTCCCAAAATCTGGTCATTGACATTGCTGGCAGTATTGCGGGAACGTTCTTAGTCCTGGTTCTCAGTCAGATAATCGAACGGATTCCTCTGGTTTCCTCCGGATTCCAGTGGTTTGGCAGACATTCCCTTGTCATTTTGTGCCTCCATCTGGTGGAACTGACCTTTCTCCCATGGAGAACTCTGCTGGAACGCATAGGTATTACAAATATCCTTGTGATTGGAGGGCTGGCAGTCACAGGAAAACTGGTATGGTGTATTACCGGTGTCCTGATTATAGAAAAAATTCCCATCCTGTCAGTTGCTTTCGGCTTATCAAAAAATACAACAAACAAGGAAGGTACTGCCCTATGAACCATAAGGATACACGATACGCCATAACTTCTTCTGCAAATCAGAGAATCCAGTACTGGGATATTGCCAAAGGCATCGCTATCATGCTGATGATCCTTGGGCATACGGAAATGCCCTCTATATTCCGGGCTGCTATTTTCTCCTTTCACATGCCTTTTTTTGTGATTGCCAATGGCTTTTTTATCAAATCCTATGACCGGAAGCGGACATTTTTCCGTTCTGTCCGCACGCTTCTGCTTCCGTATGTTATTACATGCCTGGCATCCGCAGTCCTTTATACATTGCTGTCAGGGGGAAACGCACAGCCTGCAAGCCTGTTTATCTTTAAAATAAAGGCCATGATCGGCGGAATGAGCAAAATTTCCACCAGGTTCCACTCCTTTGACTCTGTCTGGGTAGTATGGTTTGTCTGTACATTATTTATTACCAGAAATCTCTATGTCTGGATCATGAGTTACTTCCAGAAAAGTAAGTGGCTGGCTTATGGAATCATCTGCATTCTGGCTTATGTGGGCTACTGGATTGGCAAATATTATGCATTTCTCCCCTGGAGTCTGGATGTGGCCCTTGTGTCCCTGATCTTTATAGCAACCGGCGACTGGATGCACCGAAATCATTATTTTGACCGGAATGTCGTCTGTACGTTTGTCATTCCCCTGGTAGTCTGGGTAGGGATTATGCTTATATTCCGATGCTACATTGAACTGGCCGTCCGTTCATATCCTGGCGGAATCCTGTCCATCATAGAGGCCATTGCCGGAAGTATCGTTCTGATCTCCTTTTCCAGATATGCAGAGGCTATTCCATGGCTTGCCAAATTTTTTGCCTGGGCCGGAGAACGGTCAATGATTATTTTAGGCCTCCATTGTCTGGAAATGATGTATTTCAACTGGGAAACCTGGCTATTTGCTTTTCTCCCTTTGGAAATGAACTGGTTTAACCTGTTTCTTGCCAAAAGTATTCTCATTCTGTTTTTTACTTACATAATTTCTGCATGGACCGGCACATTAAAAAAGAACTATGCAATTAAATGATTCATTTCGCAACTGCCAAAAAAGGAGGGGCATCCGCCATGTACTGCCGGTCAGCCCCTCTGTCCTTAAGAAACACTTACTCTTTCATTTCCCCTATACTCTGACACCACCAGCCCTGCAATAGCCAGCGCCGTCCCCACCGCAGACATCCAGGTCACCGGTTCTTTGAGAACGATCATGGAGGTCACAATGGTGATCACCGGGACCAGGTAGATATACACGCTTGTCTTTACGGCTCCCAGCACCTTCACCGCATAATTCCAGGTGACAAAACAGAGGGCCGAGGCCCCCACACCCAGATAAAGCATGTTCAGCAGGCTGGCCGGACTGGCAAAGCGCCCCGGCTGCAAATGAAAATCAAAGAAGAACAAGGCAGGCACCATACAAAGGATTCCATAGAAGAAGATTCTGCGGGTAGTCAGAATCACCGGATAGCCCAGGCCCCCGATCTTCCGGGTCAGCAGCGAATAGCAGGCCCATACCAGAGCCGCCCCAACAGACAGCACATCTCCCAGAGGATTCACCTCCAGTCTGGCACCATTGAAGCTGATCAGCACAATTCCCACCATAGCCACAGCAAAACCGGCAAAGAAGTTCACTCCCAGCTTCTCCCCCTCCGGCATCAGAAGCTGGGACAGCACGGCTGTGAAAAAGGGCGCGATGGATACCATCACCCCCACATTGGACGCCAGGGTAAAAGTCAGGGCAATATTCTCCATCAGATAATAAAGACAGATTCCACAAAGGCCTGCCAGGACAAACAGCTTCTCCTGCCCTGCCCCCTCTGTCTTAAGCCGGCGCGGACAAGCCGCAAACAGCATCAGATATCCCAGAATAAACCGGAAGAACAGAATCTCCACCGGCTGAAAGTCTGTCAGGAGAACCTTTGTGGAAATAAAAGTGGTTCCCCACACCAGGGCTGTAAACAGCGCAGCCAGATGTCCTGTCATTGGTTTACTATGCATATGTTTATCCTCCTGGTTCTTTCCGTAATGCAGCCCCTATTCCACTGCCCCAACAATCTTCAATGATGCCTGTGTACGGTAGGACTTTGTGGGATTGCCGGGAAACTTCCTGTCTGTCAGGTTGGGGGCATCTTCAAATTCCCCCGTAGGCTCCACAACATAAATCCGCTGCGCACCGTCCCCGGCTGCCAGCTCCGCGCCCCAGACAGCTGCGTCCAGCGTTCCTGCGAAATACACATATCTGGCCGTCCGGTCCGCATAATTGGACACAAACCCTCTGGTCAAACAATCACCAGTCTTCAGATCCGCCCTGGTCCCGTGAAAAAAAGACAATCTGTTATGACTGCCCTATAAGGTATAGGATCTCAATGCCATTATACTCGGAAATTTCTGCTAAATCAATTGTAACCTAAAGAAAAGATCATGGCTCTCTATACCATGACCTTTTATCTCTTACATTTCTTCTATATCAGCTTCATTGTTTTGCATATCCAAAAATGGCAAATTAAAAACAGGACATTTTGAACTATTTGTAATGTTAGAAATGATCGGACGCATATATGACAAAATTAGTGATGAAGCATTTGTTTTTAACAGTCTATCAACCAGCTCGTCTTCTAATTCATCTTCCCACATAAAATCAGAAGCCATGATGATTTTAATGACAAAAGGATATTCGTTTGTCATTCCTCCAATGCTTTATTTTGGTCTTGCGTTTTTATTATTTTCGTATGGCTTTCCAATTTTAAAGATTAAATTAGGATTACTAAATCGGAATTTGCTCTTTTTCATATTAATCACCTATGCGGCTATACAGTTTAAACTATCAGCAACAGATTCTCCACAAAATGGAATCTTATAATCAAGATCATATTTTTTTCAGCAGGGATATAATCAAATGAAAAAGTACTTATATCCTCCTCTGGCAACATAATCTCAAATTCTGTTTTCTCAGACTTTTTTCCATTTCTTCTTTATAAATCAGTCTTAGTTTTTCAATTTCCGCATTCTCTAATTGGTCTAAAAAATCTAAATCTTTATTTATCTTCATCTTTAGCTTCCTCCTGACATATGATTCTTTCCAAAATAGCTTCTTTTTTCTCTGTCCTAACCACCGTCCATCTTCGTTGCTTATAATCATATATGTATCTGAATCTAAGAATTTCAAGCACCTTTTTTCGTCATTACAGTGGTAAAGAACAAGTTTTGATTCCAAAGGCATACTGTACTCCCTTAAATTATTATATCATAACTTCCTAAAACAGTCTTAAATCTTATTGATATTGCCACATAAACATTTTGACAAAAATTCTTCTTTTTCAACATTCTTAGTTACATCCTATCACATTTTCCATTTTTATTCACTTACATTTTCTCGTAACAAAAAGAGATATCCAACCCTTTACTGTCGGATATCTCTCTATTTTTACACTACACTATAGGATTACCTATCCAAGGTTAAGCGCCGCCTGCGCTGCCGCAAGACGTGCAATCGGCACGCGGAACGGGCTGCATGACACATAGTCCAGGCCGATCTTGTGGCAGAACTCTACAGAGGACGGGTCTCCGCCATGCTCGCCGCAGATGCCCACATGCATATCCGGGCGGGTAGCCTTGCCCAGCTTAATGGACATTTCCATCAGCTTGCCTACGCCGGTCTGATCCAGCTTTGCAAAGGGATCATTCTCGAAGATCTTGGCATCGTAGTAAGCATTCAGGAACTTACCTGCATCGTCACGGGAGAAGCCGTAGGTCATCTGGGTCAGATCGTTGGTGCCGAAGCAGAAGAACTCTGCCTCCTTGGCGATCTCGTCGGCAGTCAGGGCTGCTCTGGGGATCTCGATCATGGTGCCCACTTCATACTTTAAGTCCGCTCCGGCGGCTGCGATCTCAGCGTCCGCAGTCTCCACCACGAATTTCTTCACATACTTCAGCTCTTTGATATCACCGATCAGCGGAATCATGATCTCCGGGCATACATTCCAGTCCGGATGAGCCTTCTTCACGTTGATGGCTGCGCGGATCACGGCAGTGGTCTGCATCTTGGCGATCTCCGGATAGGTGACAGCCAGACGGCATCCACGGTGTCCCATCATGGGGTTGAACTCGTGAAGCGCGTCGCAGATAGCCTTAATCTGCTCCACGGTCTTGCCCTGGGCATCTGCCAGCTTCTTAATATCCGCCTCCTCGGTGGGAACGAACTCATGTAACGGCGGGTCTAAGAAACGGATGGTCACAGGATTGCCTTCCAGAGCCTCATACAGCTTCTCAAAGTCTCCCTGCTGCTCCGGAAGGATCTTGGCCAGGGCGGCCTCTCTCTCCTCCACGGTCTCAGAGCAGATCATCTCACGGAATGCATCAATCCGGTTGCCCTCAAAGAACATATGCTCGGTACGGCACAGACCGATTCCCTCTGCCCCAAGCTCTCTGGCCTTCTTAGCGTCTGCCGGAGTATCGGAGTTGGTTCTCACTTTCAGTCTTCTGTATTTGTCAGCCCAGCCCATGATACGGCCGAACTCGCCTGCAATGGTAGCATCCACAGTGGGGATCAGGCCGTCGTAGATCTTGCCGGTGGTACCGTCAATGGACAGCTCGTCTCCCTCATGGAACTCCTTGCCGGCCAGGGTGAACTTCTTGTTGGCCTCATCCATGACGATCTCGGAACATCCGGATACACAGCAGGTACCCATACCGCGGGCAACCACGGCTGCGTGGCTGGTCATACCGCCGCGGACCGTCAGAATTCCCTGGGCAGCCTTCATGCCCTCAATATCCTCGGGAGAAGTCTCCAGACGGACCAGAACCACCTTCTGTCCCCTGGCAGCCCACTCCTTGGCATCCTCTGCGGTGAACACGATCCTGCCGCAGGCAGCACCCGGAGATGCAGCCAGGGCCTTGGCCAGAGGCTCTGCCTTCTTTAAGGCCTCTGTGTCAAACTGGGGATGCAGCAGGGTATCCAGGTTACGGGGATCAATCATCTGGACAGCCTTCTTCTCGTCAATCATGCCCTCGTCCACCAGGTCGCAGGCAATCTTCAAAGCAGCTTTGGCGGTTCTCTTGCCGTTACGGGTCTGGAGCATATAGAGCTTCTTGTCTTCAATGGTGAACTCCATATCCTGCATGTCTCTGTAGTGGTCCTCCAGCTTGTTGCAGATGCCTACAAACTGGTCGTACACTTCCGGCATAACCTCTTTCAGCTGGTCGATCTTCTGGGGGGTACGTACACCTGCCACCACGTCCTCACCCTGGGCGTTCATCAGGAACTCACCCATCAGGTGCTTCTCGCCGGTAGCCGGATCACGGGTAAATGCAACGCCTGTACCGGAGGTCTCGCCCATGTTGCCGAAGGCCATCATCTGTACATTGACAGCGGTGCCCCAGGAATAGGGAATATCGTTGTCCCGGCGGTATACGTTGGCACGGGGGTTGTCCCAGGAACGGAACACGGCCTTGATGGCCTCCATAAGCTGCTCCTTGGGATCTACGGGGAAGTCTTTGCCGATCTTGGCCTTATACTCGGCCTTGAACTGGTTGGCCAGTTCCTTCAGATCGTCTGCGGTCAGGTCCACGTCCTGGCTCACGCCCTTCTGGGCTTTCATCTTGTCGATGAGCTCCTCGAAGTACTTCTTGCCCACTTCCATAACCACGTCGGAGAACATCTGGATAAATCTCCGGTAGCAGTCCCATGCCCATCTGGGATTGCCGGACTTGGCAGCCAGAACCTCCACAACCTCTTCATTGAGGCCCAGGTTCAGAATGGTGTCCATCATACCCGGCATGGATGCCCGGGCGCCGGAACGGACGGAAACCAGAAGGGGATTCTCCTTGTCACCGAACTTCTTGCCGGTAATCTCTTCCATCTTGGTGATATACTCCATGATCTGGCCCATGATCTCGTCATTGATCTTTCTGCCATCCTCATAGTACTGGGTACATGCCTCTGTGGTGATGGTGAAGCCCTGGGGAACCGGAAGACCTAAGTTGGTCATCTCAGCCAGGTTCGCGCCCTTGCCACCCAGCAGGTTTCTCATGGTGGCGTTGCCTTCACTGAACAAATACACCCATTTGTTTGCCATTGGTTTTTCCTCCTCAAAATTGTAGAACTCTCTACGGTTTACCGTCCTGCACGAGAGTGGACAAAAAAGGCCTGGCCACCCGGACGGTTCGCCTTTAGTATATCATATTTTCCGTTCTAGTAAAGATTTTTTCTTCAAAATCAGGAAAATATTTCATTAAAAATCAGTAAACAATAAGGAAGAAAAACCCGTATTCTGTCTATTTTCGCATATGGAATTTAAATTCGTATATGCGATTCCCCATTCAAGCTGCTGGTCCCCATCTGCTTCCGGCAGACTGCCGCTGGAAAAAAAGAGATCCGGAATGTCCTTCCGGACATTCCAGATCCCCATAACACAACAACGGTTCAGACAACCCTGACAGTTTCCATTTCACATAGAAAACTGCTGGTAAGTACCGAAACAGCCGTCCTTTCTGCATACCATATCCTGCCGCTTAAAACCGGAACTTATCCTCAAAATAAGCTTTCAGCTCCCCAATAGGCACCCGCACCTGGTCCATGGTGTCCCGGTCACGGACCGTCACTGCATGGTCCTCCTCAGAATCGAAATCATAGGTAATACAGAAAGGCGTTCCGATCTCATCCTGCCTGCGGTAACGCTTACCGATGTTGCCCCGGTCGTCAAACTCGCAGTTGTAATATTTGGACAGTTCCCCGTAGATCTTCTCAGCCCCTTCGTTCAGCTTCTTGGACAGGGGCAGCACGCCGATCTTCACCGGTGCCAGGGCCGGATGGAAGTGGAGCACGGTGCGCACATCCCCCTCCCCGATCTCCTCCTCGTCGTAGGCGGAGCACAGGAAGGCCAGGGTCACCCGGTCTGCCCCCAGGGACGGCTCGATTACGTAAGGAATGTATTTTTCCTTGGCCTCGTCGTCAAAGTACCCCATGTCCTCGCCGGAGGTGTTCTGGTGCTGGGTCAGGTCATAGTCGGTACGGTCTGCGATTCCCCACAGCTCTCCCCAGCCAAAGGGGAACAGGAATTCAATATCCGTGGTGCCCTTGCTGTAGAAGCACAGCTCTTCCGGTGAATGGTCACGGAGACGCATCTCCTCCTCCTTCATGCCCAGAGCCAGCAGCCAGTCACGGCAGAAGCCTCTCCAGTACTGGAACCACTCCAGGTCTGTGCCGGGCTTGCAGAAGAACTCCAGCTCCATCTGCTCAAACTCACGGGTACGGAAGGTAAAGTTGCCGGGAGTGATCTCGTTGCGGAAGGATTTACCGATCTGGCCGATGCCGAAGGGAACCTTCTTCCGGGAGGTCCGCTGTACGTTCTTAAAGTTCACAAAGATGCCCTGGGCTGTCTCCGGACGAAGGTACACCGTGTTTTTGGCATCCTCGGTAACGCCCTGGAAGGTCTTGAACATCAGGTTGAACTGGCGGATATCGGTGAAATCATGCTTGCCGCAGCTGGGGCAGCAGATATTCTTCTCGTCAATGTACTGCTTCATCTCCGCCTGGGACCAGCCGTCAATGGACCCTTCCACGGTAATGTTGTTCTCTGCCATGTAATCCTCGATCAGCTTGTCGGCACGGAAACGCTCCTTGCAGGACTTACAGTCCATTAACGGATCGGAAAAGCCGCCCAGATGACCGGATGCCACCCAGGTCTGGGAATTCATCAGAATGGCGCAGTCCACACCTACATTGTAGGGACTTTCCTGGACGAACTTCTGCCACCAGGCCTTCTTCACATTGTTCTTCAGCTCCACCCCCAGGTTGCCGTAATCCCAGGTGTTGGCAAGACCGCCGTAAATCTCGGAACCCGGATACACAAATCCCCGGTTCTTTGCCAGCGCTACGATTTTTTCCATTGTCTTTTCCATAACAGAAACCTTCTTTCCTCCATATTTTATGCGGTGCCTATTCCTGTAAGACCATGCCCCGTGTAAACCGCTGCATGGCTGCTGTCTGCGGGGCATCATTGAAACACAATACAGTAACTTCCTTCTCCGGTGACCACCGTATGCTCGTCCTTGACCGTAAACTCTCCGGCGCCTTTGGAGATAAACGCAAGCTTTCCCTGGGTATAGAAGGTTCCTGCTCCCTCCACCAGCATGGCCACGCCGTTCTTTGCCCTGGCAGCCTCCTCTGAGGAAGCCTCCTTGCCGTCAGGCCGGACAAAGGACATGCCGGACAGCTTTCCCTGGGCCGCCAGATCCGACACCTTCCCCACTTCCAGGGCTGTGACGGAATGGGTGTTGTCCCCGGTCTCCTGGGAAAAGCTTACAAAGTCTCCGGGAGTTCCGTACTCAAAAACCAGCTTGCCGGTACTTCCCTCCAGACTGCTGGACTTTAAGGCTGCCGGAAGCTTTGCCTCCCCTTCCCCGTTGCGGGCTTTCGCCGCTGCACCCCGGGCCTGGTTATAGGCGCTTACGGCCTCCTCGGCAAATGCCGCCAGTTCCTCCGGCCGGTACAGCTCATTGGCCTGGGGTGCCGTGTACACAATGGCGCTTTCCACCTCCATGTCCCGGTTCACATAGATGCTGTTGCTGCCGGCATCCCAGCTTCCGGTCCCGGAGCCGCCCATAAGCCCGCACCCGGCCAGAGCCAGGCAGACGGCAGCCACCACAGCCGCGGACACTGCTCTCTTCTTTCTCATAATCCTCCTCCTTCATCCCCCGGGATGTCTCCCGGACAGACAGTTATTCTGCATTATAGCACGAGCAGCCGGCTATTTTCAAGTCCCAGTTACTCCATATCCCGCAGAATCTCCAGAGAGTGAAACTCCCGGTCCAGAAACCGCTTCCGGTTGACCCGGATTCCTGCCTCCAGCTCCTTCTGGACCTGTTCTTTCAGAACAAAGGTGTAAAGCTTCTCCAGAGGGGCCGCCACAATGAATTCCCAGGCATAGACCGCCGAATCGCTGGCCGCCACCGGCGGCCGCTCCGTGTATTCCCCGTTGGCCACCATGACCCGCAGCTCATACACCAGCTTCACCAGGGAATTGGGAATGGCAGGCTTTAAAAGCGCCCGCAGAGACTGATAAAGGAGAAGCAGCATCTCCACACAGTCTGCATTCTCCCTTCCGTAATAATCCGCCAGCTCCAGAAAATAGGAACCATAGCAGGCAGCCTCCATATCCCCGGCCAGTTCCGGGAAATAGTTGGAGATCTCCGCAGACTGGAGGCTGTAGGCCTCCCGGCCCTCATACAGCCGGAACTGTCCGAAGGCAAAGGACCGGCTCGCGGCCATCAGCATGCTTCCCGGGCGTCTGGCCCCTCTGGCAAAGGCCGTGATCTTCCCCCGTTCCCGGGTCAGAATCACCAGACGCCGGTCCGCTTCCCCGGAAGGGGTGGATTTTATGACCATACCGGTCAGATTTACCGCCTCTCTCATCGTTAAGTATCCTTCATGGCATACCCGTAATTCTTCATCAGTGTCTCGCTGTCCCGCCACTCCCGCCGGACCTTGACCCAAAGCTGTAAGTTCACCTTTGTCTCCAGCATGTGCTCCAACTCCTGGCGGGCCGCGGAGCCGATCTTCTTTAACATGGCCCCGCCCTTGCCGATGATGATTCCCTTGTGGGATTCCCGCTCGCAGATGATGGTGGCCTCAATATCCGTGATCTTCCTTCGCCGGGTCATCTTCTCGATGGTGACGGCGATTCCGTGGGGGATCTCCTCATCCAGCATCCGCAAAGCCTTCTCCCGGACCAGCTCCGCCGCTATCTGGCGCATGGGCTGGTCGGTCACCGTGTCCTCGTCGTAGAACATGGGACCGTAGGGAAGATATTTGAAGATCTGCTCCACCAGCACGTCTGTATTCCGCTCCTTTAAGGCCGATACCGGGACAATCTCCGCGAAATCGCAGATATCCTTGTAAGCCGCAATAAAGGTCAGGATCTCGTCCTGGTTTTTCACCGTGTCGGTCTTGTTGATCACCAGGATCACCGGGGTCTTCCCCCGGTTTAACTGCTCCGCAATATGGCGCTCCCCGGCTCCGATGAAGGTGGTAGGCTCCACCAGCCACAGAACCACATCCACTTCCTTAAGGGTGTGCTCCGCCACATTGACCATGTATTCCCCCAGCTTGTTCCTGGCCTTGTGAATCCCCGGTGTATCCAGAAAGATGATCTGTCCCCGCTGGTCGGTATACACGGTCTGAATCCGGTTCCGGGTGGTCTGGGGCTTCTCCGACGTGATGGCGATCTTCTGGCCCACCAGGTGGTTCATCAGGGTGGATTTGCCTACATTGGGCCGGCCGATCAGGGTCACAAAACCTGATTTTCTGCTTTCTTCCTTCAACTGGTCTGTTGTCATGTACTTATCCTTCCTAAGTCTAACATCTGCTTATAGGACGTAACCGTTCCCGCAGGGCATCTTCCTGCCCGCCGGAACGGTTCCTGCCGGATACTATCCCCGGGTCAGATTGGCCACTTCCCCGAACAGTTCCCGGTTTGCCTGGATCTTCTCCTCATTTCCCACCACACAGAAGCTTCCCTGGTCCAGAATGGCCTGGACCAGACCGGCCAGGGCCCGGATATCTGCCTGGGTGGCATCCAGCACCTGGTCCCGCTCCTTCTGCATCATCTCCGGGGTAACGCCGGACAGGTAAGCAGACAGTCCCCGGCTTCCTTTGCCGGAAGGCGTCAGGGGGGTATCCAGGTTGCTGACGGTTCCGATCACATACTTGGTCATATCCCGCTCATCCGGGTCAAACTGCTCCAGATAGGGGACGATTCCCTGGTAGACCTCATTGGTCTCCTTTACGTTGGGGTCCCGGTAGGAAACCAGGTATCCCTCCCCGGACCGTCCGAAGCCGCTCATACAGCCGTAAGCGCCTCCCTTGACCCGGATATTCAGCCACAGGTAATCATAGCTGAGGATCACCTGGAGAATCTTTAAAGCGCCTGTGTAGTCGTACCCTTTTTTCCGGAAATTCCCGCACCGGGCCACATAGTTGACCTGGGAGGAGGTCTTTAATCCCTCGTTGCGGTTGGACACCTGGTGGGTAAAGGGGTAACGCTCCCCCCTTCCCTCCGGCAGCCGGTCCGTCAGAAGCTTCATGGCCTGGGGAAGATATGCATACCCTGCATCATCTGCCGTGTAGCTGACCAGCAGGTTGTCTCTGGTAAACAGCTTTCTGCACACCTCTTTCAGCTTTGCGATGACCGTCTCCTTCCGGGCGTCATAATTCTTCCCGGTCTGCTCCAGGAAATGGTAATAGCTGGTGCCGCCGGTCAGCTCGTTGAAGGAGGAGGTGGCGGAGAAGTAGGAGGTGGCCCGGGACACTGCCGTAGAGTGGCCTGCGGTTTCCAGCTTCATTCTGGCCCGGGACCGGTTCTCCTGGATCACCTCGCCCAGCCGCTTCCCATCGTCAAACACGGAGCGGTTCAGAATCTCTTCCAGAATCCGGAACCCGAAATCCAGATGGTCATACAGCACCCGGATGCTGCCCACAAAGGCTCCCGTAAACTGCTCCGGGTCCTCCACATTCACGTAAGAATTGACGGAGAAATCCAGGCCGCCGCTGTTTAAATGAATCTCACTGGTCAGGTCTCCATAGCTGTAATGCTCCGTGTCCACACTGCCCAGCACTGCCTTCAAAAGGCCCACATAAGGCAGATCCTCCTGGGGCACGGCGCTGGTGTCAAACAGAACCTTCAGGTAGCCGATGCCGGAGGTAAAGAAATTGTGGCGCAGTACCCGGATTCCCTGTTCCCTGCATTCCTCCCACACCGGAACCTCTGCCTTCCGGCCAATATCCGCCCGGGTAAGCAGGGGGATCCTGGCCAGGGCCTCCGGGGATGAGGGGGTATCCTGGTACTCCTTTAAGGCCCGTGTCTCCTCCACCAGACCCTGAATCTGTCCCCTGGTCAGGGAAGCCTTGTACTCTGCCAGCCGCCTGGCCAGGGCCTCGTCCTCCCGGGCGGTCAGGTTCCGTCTGGGACTGACCGTGATCACTGCCTCAAAGGGATTGTCCAGAAGATACTCCCGGATCAGCTGTTCAAAATAGCCTTCCTCCACCGCCTGTTTCAGGTAATCGAAGGTGGCCTGGTACTCCAGGTGCATCATAGGGTCCCCGTCATAGAGCCAGCTGTCCATACACTGGAGACCGTACATCAGTCCCTTGGGAGAGGAACCGTAATCTGCCTCCCGGTATTTAAATTCATAGTAATTCATCCCGGCCAGAAGGCTTTTCCGGTTGATTCCCTGGTCTGCCAGCCGCCGCAGGGTTCCCTTGACCACAGCCAGGAATTCCCCTTTCTGCTCCCGGCTGGCATTCTTGGCAATTACGGTAAAATAGGGCTGTAAAATCCCGCTTTCATATCCGCCCAGAATATCCTTGCCAATGCCTGCGTCCAGAAGGGCCTGCTTTAAGGGAGCCCCGGGGGCATCCAAAAGGGTGTACTCCAGAATCTGGAAGGCCACATAAAGCCTGGGGTCCAGGTCTGTTCCCACCACGGTGCTGACGGAAAGGTAGGTGGCATCCTCCTGGGGCTCCTCCTCTGTGATGGAGTAAAAGATCTCCCGCTCCTTGGGCCCGTCAAAGGGCTTGTGCTCCGGGATGGAGGAATGGGCCGGACGCTCTTCATAGTGGCTTAAATATGCCTCATCCAGCCATTTAAGCTTCTCCGCCATATCCATATCCCCATACAGATAGATATAGCTGTTGGAAGGATGGTAGTAGGTCCGGTGGAAATCCAGAAACTTCTCATAGGTCAGCTCAGGGATGGCTGACGGGTCACCGCCGGAATCCCGCCCGTAACAGTTGTCCGGGAACAGGGTGCTCTGGGTGTAGCGGTCCAGCATGCTTTCCGGGGAAGAATACACCCCCTTCATCTCATTGTACACCACGCCGTTGTAGCTTAAGGGGCTGTCTTCCTCTGCCAGCTCATAGTGCCATCCTTCCTGCTCAAATATCTTCTTTTCCTTGTAAATGCTGGGGTGCAGGACCGCGTCCATGTATACGTCCATAAGATTCTGGAAATCCTTCTCATTGCAGCTTGCAACCGGATACACGGTCTTGTCCGGGTAGGTCATGGCATTGAGAAAGGTATTTAAGGAGCCTTTGACCAGCTCCACAAAGGGGTCCTTTAAGGGGAATTTGTCCGAGCCGCACAGAACACTGTGCTCCAGAATATGGGGCAGTCCTGTATCGTCATCCGGCGGTGTCCGGAAACCGATGAAGAATACCTTGTTGTCGTCGTCATTGGATATTAAGAACACCTTTGCCTTTGTCTTTTTGTGCTCCAGAACGATTCCCTGGGACTGCATCTCCTGGATGGTCCGCTGGTCCACAATCCGGTAGGTACCCAGGGCCTCAAGGGCCTTAAGGGTTGCTTCTGACTGATTCATATGGGTCTGATCTCCTTTTCTCATACACTCTCTCATTCCGTTGTCCCGGCCTTCCTTCTGCTACAGATTCCCCACAATCCGCTCCTTGAGAATCGCAATCCCATCGCGGATACAGAAATGAAGGAACAGAACCCGGTCCGACTGGGACGCAATGTAACTGACATTCTCCATTCCCTGGTGGGCCGCCACCTTTCTGGCCCGGTACAAGTGGAAATTGCTGGTGAGAATTCCCACCCGGGCCGGCTCCCCCCGGCTTTCGATAATCATGCGGCTGAAGGCAATATTCTCCACGGTGCTGGTGGACTGGTTTTCCAGAATGGTCCTGGAACGGGGAATCCCCGACTGGGCCAGATAATCCTGCATGGCCTGGGCCTCACTGACCAGCTCATCCCTGCCCTGGCCTCCGGAAAGCACCAGGATGGTTTCCGGATTCTGGCGGGCATACTCAGCCGCCTTGTCAAGCCGCAGCCGCAGGGTCCTGCTGGGGCCGTCCTTCTTCACCTGGGCCCCCAGCACGATCAGGTAATCCAGGTCCGGGTCTGCCACAGCCGGAATCCGCCCGAACATCATGATCTGCAAAAGCACCATCACAATGGCTCCTGTGGCGCACAGCGTAATCAGGGTCACCGGAATCCGCAGGGGAATCTTCTCCGGGTACTCTCCATAGTAATGGATACACCCGGCAGAGGCCCCCAGTCCTGCTGCCAGCAGCAGCCAGATGAAAGCAAAGTTGGTGCCAATACCGGAATACAGGATAATCACCAGATAATACACCAGACAGACCAGGGCTCCCCCTGTAAGAATCCAGACCAGCATACCTTCTCCTCCTTTCCCAGACAGGGCTTACAAGGTCTGCACGCCCTGTCATTTCTCCAGAGTCTCTTTCCGCAGAATATCATACACCTCCACCGGCACCTCCAGCTCCACATAGAGCTCCTGCCTGGGATGGGGGGCGCTTTCCATGGGCCGTCCCTCCCCGTCGGTGATGGACCGGACCCGTGTTTCCAGGTTGCGTCCGTCCGGCTTCATGACCTCCAGGGTCTCCCCTACGGAGAACTTGTTCTTCTGCTGAATCCGGCAGCCCCCGTCCTGCCGGACCTGCTCCACGGTTCCCAGATACGTGTAATTCTTCACATAGGTGCTGTTGTCGTAGATCTGGGCCTCCGGCCCGGGTTTGCCGAAGTAGAAACCGGTGGTAAATTCCCGGCAGGTGCATTTGCCGATCTCTGCCCTGTACCAGTCCAGATTTGCCTGGTAGAGGGCCGGGTCCTTCTGGTAATCGTCTATGGCTTTCCGGTAAGTCCTGGCCACGGTGGCCACATACAGGGCCGTCTTCATGCGTCCCTCGATCTTGAAGCTGTCGATCCCTGCTTCTATCATCTCCGGAATGTGCTCAATCATGCACAGATCCCGGGAGTTGAAAATATAAGTTCCCCGCTCATTTTCAAACACGGGAAAATACTCCCCGGGGCGGCTTTCCTCCATCAGGCTGTAGTTCCACCGGCAGGGATGGGTGCAGGACCCCTGGTTGGCGTCCCGTCCTGTAAGAAAATTGCTTAAGAGACAGCGGCCGGAATAGGAAATGCACATGGACCCGTGGATAAAGCTTTCGATCTCCATGTCCTTTGGAATATTCCGACGGATCTGGCGGATCTCTTCCAGGGAAAGCTCCCTGGCCGATACCACCCGCTTAGCCCCCAGATCATACCAGAACCGGTAGGTCCCGTAATTGGTGTTGTTGGCCTGGGTGCTGATATGAATATCCGTCTCCGGCAATACCCGCTTTGCAATGAGGAATACGCCCGGATCTGAGATAATCAGTGCATCCGGGCGTATCCTGCCAAGCTCTGCAAAATAGGCCTCCACTCCTGGCAGATCCTCATTGTGGGCCAGAATATTGGCGGTAATATACACCTTCACCCCATGGGCATGGGCAAAGGAGATTCCTTCCCGGATCTCCTCCGTGGTAAAATTCTTTGCCTTTGCCCGCAGGCCGAAGGCCTCCCCGCCCAGATACACCGCATCGGCGCCGTAGATGACGGCGGTCTTTAATACTTCCAGGCTTCCGGCTGGAATCAGAAGTTCCGTTTTTCTCATGGTTATGTTCCTTTTCTGACACTGACTGTGACCCCGTCCCCTACCGGCAGGATGCTGGTAACAAGCCCCGGCGTATGCTTTAAGGTGAACAGGTAGTCCCGCATCCGGGCATGGATGGTCCGGTTCCGGCGCTCCACCGCAAACCGGGACTCCAGAATATCCCCCTCCTGAAGCACATTGTCCGAGACCAGAACCCCTCCCGGAGCCAGAAGCTTTAAGAGGCTGGGCAGCCAGTGGATATACTGGCCCTTGGCCCCGTCCAGAAAAATCAGCTGGTACTCCCCTTCCAGCTCCTCCAGAATCCGGCCTGCATCCCCCTCCAGAAGGGTGATCCGTTCCGTCTCCCCGGCCCGGGCCAGGTTTTCCCTGGCCTGGCGGATCCGCGGTTCATAGTTCTCAATGGTGGTGATATGC
Source organism: uncultured Lachnospiraceae bacterium (assembly GCA_910577765.1). Classification (GTDB taxonomy): domain Bacteria; phylum Bacillota; class Clostridia; order Lachnospirales; family Lachnospiraceae; genus Brotaphodocola. The sequence continues at coordinate 11,395 of CAJTOV010000008.1, read as the reverse complement.
CCGCTTTCATCCATGGCTCCTGCCATTACAAGGGCCGAATACCCCACTGCCGTGCCGATCTCCAGAATCTGCCGCGGCCTAAGAGCCGCCACCAGGGTCTCCAGAAAGGCTGCCGTCTCCCGGCGGATTACCGGCACGCCCTTCTCCCTGGCCTCCCGGGCGATCCGGTCACACAGTACCCCGTGCCCTGTATCCAGGGAATTGATATAATCCGCAATCCGGTCCCGGTCCGTCATTTGTCCTCCGTCCCGCCTTCCGGCTTTTCGTTGAGAACCTGAAGAATCTCCTTGGAGGTCATGGAGGTATTCAGGGTGTAGGTGCCCGGGTAAATCTCGTAATCGTAGAACATCTTCTGTATCCGGACAGCCAGTTCATTCCGGATCAGGCCCACGTCCTTTAAGATCTCCAGAGTCTGGGCCTCAGACTGGGTTTCCGGAACCACCAGGACCATATCCCTGCCGGGCTTTGCTTCCATGGCGCTGGCATAGAAGATCTCATGTCCGAAGGCATAGCCTCTGGACGCTCCTTCCACCAGAAGCAGGACCACCAGTGCATAGATGATCAGTCTGCCCGAGATTCCGATGATGGTCCCGGTTACCCTGTTGATGTCTCTGGTAAGCTGGCTCATAAGTGTCACCGCCGCCTTTCTGATACACGGCCGTCCCCAGGGGGACGGTTCTCTTTACTCGCGACCATTACGGTTTCGTACGGTCAGCGCGGTGAACGCGCAGACCTATCTGAACTGTTACCTTTACTCCACTTCCATGATGATCGGCAGGATCATGGGATTGCGCTTCATCCGTTTCCACAGGAAATCGCTGAGACTGTCCCGGATGGTATTCTTGATCTTCCCCCAGTCGGTCACATGGTGGTCCAGACAGTCCTGGACCGCCTCGTCCACGATCCGTCTGGCTTCGTCCAGAAGATCCTCGGATTCCCGCACATAGACGAATCCCCGGGATACAATATCCGGTCCCGCCAGAAGCTGGTTGCTGTACTTCTCCAGGGTCAGCACCACAATGATGATACCGTTCTGGGCCAGGTTCTGCCGGTCACGCAGCACGATGTTTCCCACATCGCCTACCCCAAGCCCGTCCACCAGGATGCCGCCGGAAGGTACATGGTCCGTGACCCGGCAGGAATCCTCGCAGATCTCCACCACATCCCCGGAAGACATAATCAGAATATTCTCCTTGGGGATTCCCATGGCCTGGGCAATCCCCCGGTTGGCCACCAGGTGCCGGTACTCTCCGTGAACCGGAAGGGCATACCTGGGATGCAGCAGGGAATAGACCAGCTTGATCTCCTCCTGGCATGCGTGGCCGGATACATGGGTATCCTGGAAGATGACCTCGCAGCCCTTCATGGACAGCTCGTTCATCACCTTGGACACGGCTTTTTCATTGCCCGGAATGGGGGTGGAACTGAATATCACCACATCCGTAGGCTTGATGGACACCTTCCGGTGCAGGTTGGAAGCCATCCGCGACAGGGCGGCCATGGACTCTCCCTGGCTTCCGGTGGTGATTAGCACCGTCTGTTCGTCCGTATAATTCTTCAGCTGTTCAATATCGATCAGGGTCCCCTCCGGAATGCGGATATAGCCCAGCTCGCTGGCCGTGCCGATGACATTGACCATGCTGCGGCCTTCCACCACCACCTTCCTGCCATACTTGTTGGCCGAATTGATGATCTGCTGGACCCGGTCCACATTGGAGGCAAAAGTAGCCACGATGATCCGGTTGGCCTTGTGTTCCGCAAAGATGGCGTCAAAGGTCCTTCCCACGGTCCGCTCCGAGGCGGTAAAGCCTGCCCGGATGGAGTTGGTACTGTCGCTTAAAAGTGCCAGCACCCCTTTCTTGCCCAGCTCCGCAAACCGCTGTAAGTCAAAGGCATCCCCGAACACAGGGGTGTAATCCACCTTAAAGTCGCCGGTGTGGACAATCACGCCTGCCGGGGTGTGGATGGCCAGTGCCGCGGCATCGGCAATGCTGTGGTTGATCTTGATGAATTCCACCCGGAAGGCGCCCAGATTGATGGACTGGCCATGCCGGACCACCTTCCGCTTGGTGCTCTTCATCAGGTTGTGTTCCTTTAATTTGTTCTCAATGAGGCCGATGGTCAGCTTGGTGCCGTACACCGGTACATTGATCCGGGGCAGCACATAGGGCAGGGCGCCGATATGGTCCTCGTGGCCGTGGGTGATGACAAAGCCCTTGACCTTGTCCAGGTTCCGCTCCAGATAAGACACGTCCGGGATCACCAGGTCAATGCCCAGCATATCGTCTGTGGGGAATGCCAGGCCGCAGTCCACCACGATGATGCTGTCCTCATACTCAAAGGCCGTAATATTCATGCCGATCTGCTCCAGACCTCCCAGGGGGATGATCTTCACTTTGGGCTTTTCACCGCCTGCCTGGCGGTTATGGTTCTTCGGCTGGCGACCCTGGCCTGCCTCCTTTGTCTCCCGGTTTTCCCTGGGCTCCCTGGCCCTGGTTTCCTTTGTTTTGGGTTCCTTGATCTCTTTTCCTTCCTTTGCTTCCTTCTGTTTGCCAGTTCTCAATTGATTTCCTCCGTTTCTGATTTTTTCGTCTGATTCGAACACGTCTTACAATATCCGTAAAGCTTTACCTCGTGGTCTGTTACCCGGAATCCGGTGGCCGCAAATACAGCCTGCTCCAGGGCCTCCAGCAGGTCCTCTTCAAAGGAAAAGACCCGGCCACAGTTCTGACAGATGGCATGGTGATGGTGGTGGCGTCCTCCATCTGCCTGGCAAGACAGCTCATACCTGGCCAGTCCGTCGTCAAAGCTTACTTTATCGATTACCTGTAAATCCACCAGAACCTGGACCGCACGGTACACCGTGGCCAGGCCGATGTCGGGATACTGGTTCTTCACCAGCCCGTATATCTCCTCCGCAGTCAGATGCTCCCCGGGATGAGACGCAACCGTCTCAAGCACCAGGCGCCTCTGTGCCGTCATTTTCAATCCCCTGTTCCGTAATAGTTCCTTTAACCGTTCTTTATCCATACAAAGCTTCTGGCCTCCGGCTTCTATCTCTGGATCTCTACCCCCGACCCGTCCAGAAGCTCCGTAAAAATCCCGAAAAGATACTCCAGCTCGCTGTCATTTTCCACGAACTCATACACTGCATCCTGGTCTTCCTGGCAGGACACATCCTTTAAAATGTAGCACTCTCCGTCCTCATCCTCCCCGGAATCGGTTACCATCAGGTAGTTCATTCCGTTGATCCGGGTCTCCTCCAGCACGTAAAAATCCACAGACTCTCCCGTGTCGGTCTGCAGGGTAATCTTCTCTTCCTGTATCACGTTCTCACTCCTTATCTGGAGTTCAGGTAGGATTGCAGGATCAGCACCGCCGCCACCTTGTCGATCACCTTCTTGCGATCCTCCCTGCGCACTCCGCTTTCTATTAAAATTTCATTGGCTTCTATAGTTGTCAGACGTTCATCCCACAAAATCACCGGCAGGCCGCACCGGCGGACCAGCATGTCCCGGAATTCTTCTGTCTTCCTGGCCCGTTCCCCAATGGAATCATCCATATTTTTAGGATACCCCAAAATAATGGATTCAATCTCATACTGGGCCGCCAGGGCCTCAATCCGTGCCAGGGTCCTGCGCAGCTTGTTCTCTTCTTTGCGGGTAATGGTCTCCAGTCCCTGGGCCGTGATTCCCAGGGGATCGCAGACAGCCACCCCCACGGTCTTTGAACCGTAATCAAGTCCTAAGATTCTCATATCCCGTTCCTTTTACACGCCCGAAAAGACTGCCAGCCCCTTACAGCTGGCTGGCAGTCATCCTCTGTATCCGTACTTACTTTTTAAATCTGGTGTCAATATATACAGACATCAGTTCCTCCAGTATCTCGTCCCGCTCCACTTTCATGATCACGCTTCTGGCGCTGTTATGGTTGGTGATATACGTCGGATCTCCGGACATAATATAGCCTACAATCTGATTCACCGGATTGTATCCCTTTTCCGTAAGTGCCGTATAGACTACGCCCAGAACCTGGCCCACATCCATCTTCTTCTCTTGTACTGCCTCGAAAAACTGTGTATTATGAATCTTGTCCATGTGCTTCACGTCCTTTAACTATTCTTTTCTATTCTATACTACTTTGTCCGATTCGGCAAGGAAAATATTTACAAATTCTCCATGTACAGCACTTCCCTGCCCAGCATTCCCTGTGCCCTTCCGGTTACAAAGCAGTTGCGTCCGCCCCACTCCGGCGGTACCGCCACCTTCACGTACTCCCGTGTATAACCGGTCATATATGGTTTCCCGTCTATGGTCACCGGCTCCTCCAGAAGCACCTGCAGCTCCTTTCCCAGAAAGCGTTTCCGGTATTCCTCCGACATCTGTCCCTCCAGCTTTAAAAGCTCCTCGCTGCGGGCTGCCTTCACCGGCTCCGGCACCTGGTGATCCATGGCGGCTGCCCGTGTCCCGGCCCGGACGGAATACTTGAAGATATGCATCTCATAGAAATGAATCCGTTCCAGGTATTCCCGGGTCTGCCAAAATTCCTCCTCCGTCTCCCCCGGAAAGCCTACGATCACGTCGGTGGTAATGGCCGGATGCCCAAAAGCAGCCCGCAGGATACCGCAGCAGTCTTCATACTGGGCGGTGGTGTAATGGCGGTTCATGCGCTTTAAGGTGGCATCACAGCCGCTCTGGAGGGACAGGTGGAAATGGGGACATACCTTTTCCATTGCGGCCAGGGCCCCGGCAAATTCCTCCGTGACGATCCTGGGTTCCAGGGACCCCATGCGGATACGCTCCAGGCCCTTAAGGCCGTGAAGCTGCCGGATCAGGGAAAGCAGGTCCGTGCCCTCTTCCAGATCCGTGCCGTAGGAGCTTAGATGGATTCCTGTCAGCACCATCTCCCGGCACCCGTTTTCCACAAGCCGTCTGGCCTCCTGCATCACGTCGGAAGGTCTGCGGCTGCGGACCCGGCCCCGGGTGTAAGGGATGATACAGTAGCTGCAAAACTGGTTGCAGCCGTCCTGGACCTTGACAAAGGCCCGGGTGTGGCCGGACAGACGGCTGATATTAAGATTCTCATACTCCTTTGTGTCCCCGATGGGGATCACCCGGGTCCGGACAAAGGATAGGCCTTCCGCCTCCTGGCCGGGCAGGGCTTCCCCGCCGGACCGCTCCCGTTCCCGCTGCCGGAAATAATCCTCCAGCACCGGCACAAGGTCCTGCTTTTTGTTGTTGCCGATGATGATGTCCACGGCCAGGTCCTTCTTTAAGTCCTCCTGGGCTGCCTGGACGTAGCAGCCTGCGGCCACGATCACGGCCTGGGGATTCAGCTTCCGCGCCCTGTGAAGCATCTGCCGGGACTTGCGCTCCGCAATGTTGGTGACCGAACAAGTGTTGACCACATACACATCGGCAGCCTCCTGAAAGGACACGATCCGGTAACCGGCGGCCTCCAAAAGCTGTTCCATGGCCTCTGTCTCATAGGCATTTACCTTGCACCCCAGGTTATGTAATGCGGCTCTTTTCATTGTGACTCCACTCCCTCCGGCCTTATCCGGTTTTTCCGTCAGACACAGGCCCCTGCCTCCTGTCCGGCCTGGCCAGGCAGGAAGCTGCCCCGTGAACACTAACCAATATTTCCAAATCCGCTGCGGCTTTTTCATGAAAACTTGCTATTGACTTTTCCCCTATATCTGGTAGTATGGATGACATACAGCCATTAAGGAGGTCAGTTACATGAAAACTGTACGTATTTCTCTCAATTCCATTGATAAAGTAAAATCTTTTGTAAATGATTTAACCAAATTTGACGTTGATTTCGATCTGGTATCCGGCAGATACGTAATCGATGCCAAATCCATCATGGGCATCTTCAGCCTGGATCTGTCCAAGCCCATTGACTTAAACATCCATGCGGAATCCGGCATCGACGAGATCCTGGAGACCTTGTCCCCCTACCTGATCAAATAGGCATCCGGAAGCGCCTCCCACAGCGGGAAGGCGCATTTTTCTTGCCCTGAACCGCAAAACACTTCCGGTAATCCCATGTTCCGCCAGTCCGGTCCTTACCCGCACCAGATCACTTCCTCCGTGTCCAGGGCAGTCTGGACCAGTTCTTCGATCTTCTCCTCCAGGCTCTGCTCCGAATGGCGAATCCGGCTGATATTGGGCTTGATCACCGGATGCTTGGCCACAAAGATGGTACAGCAGTCCTCGTAGGGCTGAATGGAGGTCTCAAAGGTGCCGATCTTTTCGGAAATGTCGATGATCTCCTGCTTGTCAAACCCGATCAGGGGCCGGAACACCGGCATGGTGCACACCTCGTTGGTGGCTGCCAGGGACTGGACCGTCTGGGAGGCCACCTGGCCGATGCTCTCCCCGGTAATCAGGGCCAGGGCATCGTTCTTTCCGGCAATCTCCTGGGCAATCCTCATCATATAGCGGCGCATGATGATGGTCAGCTCCTCATGGGGGCATTTGTCATAGATGTAAAGCTGGATATCGGTAAAATTCACCACGTGCAGCGGAATGGGCCCGGAATATCTGGCCACCTGCTCTGCCAGGTCCACCACCTTCTGCCTGGCCCGGTCACTGGTGTAAGGGGGCGCGTGGAAATAGACCGCGTCAATCTTCACCCCCCGCTTGGCGATCATGTAACCGGCCACAGGGCTGTCAATGCCTCCGGACAGAAGCAGCATGGCCTTGCCGTTGGTGCCTACCGGCATTCCTCCTGGCCCCGGAATCATCAGGGAATAGATATTCACCAGCTTCCGTATCTCCACATGGAGCAGCACATCCGGCTTGTGGACGTCCACCCGTGTCTCGGGAAAGGCCTCCAGAATCACCTCCCCCAGATCCCGGTTCATCTGCTCCGACCGGACCGGGTAGGTCTTGTCTGCCCGGCGGCAGTCTACCTTGAAGGTGAACCGTTTGTCCGGGTGGGCCTGGTCCATGTAGGCCACCACGGTCTTTTTCAGATTCTCATAATCCTTGTCCTCGATCTGCAGCAGCGGGCAGATCCAGGCAATGCCGAACACATGCTGCAGGGCCTGGATCACGTCATCGTAATCGTAATCCTCCAGGGCCTCCACATAGATGCGCCCCGACTCCTTGGAGGCCAGAAATTTGCCCTCTACCCGTTTCAGGGCGATCTTGATCTGCCGGATCAGGGCATCCTCAAACAGATACCGGTTCTTGCCCTTGGTGCCGATCTCCGCGTATTTGATCAAAAATGACTGGTATTTCATATTCTATCCCCTTTTGTATTTTCTAAGCACCGGAAGCAGTTCTCCCAGCACCTGGATACAGTAATCAATCTCTTCCTTCCGGTTGAATATGCCGAAGCTGAACCGCAGGGTGGCATCCAGATACCGGGGGGCCAGGCCGATTCCCTTTAAGGTTCCGCTGACTCCCGGATGGTGGGAGGAGCAGGCAGAGCCTGAGGACACGTAGATCCCCCTGTCTTCCAGGGCATGGAGCAGCACCTCGCTGCGGACCCCGTCAAAGCTGGCGCTGACAATCTGGGGGGCGCTGCCGGTTCCTTTCCTGCTGTTGACCTGAACCCCCTCCAGCTCTCCCAGCCGGTCCGTAAGATAATCCTTCAGCTCCGTCAGATGGGCCACGTGCCCCTCCAGGTTCTGGTACATCTCCCTGGCTGCCACGCCCAGGCCTGCCACACCGGGAACATTCTCCGTCCCTGCCCGCAGGCCTCCCTGCTGGCCGCCGCCGTAGATCAGGGGCCGGATGCGGACTCCGCTTCCGATGTAGAGGAAGCCCACACCCTTGGGGCCGTGGATCTTGTGGCCGCTGACGCTTAGAAGATCAATCCCCTGCCTTTTGGGGTATATCCGGAACTTTCCGTAAGCCTGGATGGCATCCACATGGAAAAGCACCCTGGGATTCTTCTTTTTGATCACCCGGGATATCTCCTCCACCGGCTCCACGGCTCCCACCTCATTGTTCACGTACATAACAGACACCAGTATGGTGTCCGGCCTTACGGCCTGCTCCAGCTCCTCCAGGGAGATATGGCCCTCCCCGTCCACCGGAAGGAAGGTGATCTCAAACCCCTGTTCCTCCAGAAAGGCCATGGGATTGTATACCGACGGATGTTCAATGGCTGTGCTGATTATATGTTTCCCGGCTCTCTGGTTGGCCAGGGCCGTACCAGTGACGGCCATGTTGTTGGATTCCGAGCCGCCGGAGGTAAAGAGAATCTCCTTGTCCGCCACCTTCAAAGTCTTGGCGATCTCTGCCCTGGCACTGCGGATATACTGCTCCGCTTCCATGCCTTTCCTGTGTTTCGCCGCCGCATTGCCGTAATCCTGGGTCATGGTGCGGACCACAATCTCCGTCACACTGTCCAGAACCCGGGTGGTGGCGGAATTATCAAAATATGCTTCCATGGCTTCCTGATTCCTTTTTTTATTTTCCTGGTCACGGGGAAATCCCCGGCTCTTCCTGGCATCCTTCCAGCCGGAACATCAGAATGGACAGCACTGCCATACCGGCTGTCTCGGTTCTGAGAATCCGTCTGCCCAGGGTAATGGGGTGAAGTCCCGCAGCCCTGGCCTGGTCCACCTCCTCCACATCAAAGCCGCCTTCCGGCCCGATGAAGATTCCCACGGTCATGCCGGGGCGGACCCCTTCCAGAACCTGGCGGGTATGTTCCATGCCTTCTGCCAGCTCATAGGGGATCAGGCTGTAGTCCAGCTCCCCGGCCCGGGCCAGGGCTTCCCCAAAGCCCATTACCGGCTTCACCTGGGGCACCACCATCCGGCCCGACTGTTTGGCCGCACTTTCCGCAATGGCATTCCACCGCCGGACCTTTGCCTCTGCCTTCTTTCCGTCCAGCCGCACCACCGAACGCCTGGTGGACACGGGGACGATCTGGTATGCCCCCAGTTCCACGGCCTTCTGGATCACCAGCTCCATCTTGTCCCCTTTGGGCAGTCCCTGGAACAGAATCAGCCGGGCAGGCAGCTCGCTGCTGTCTGCCTCTGTCCGGAGGATTCGGGCCAGAACCTCATCTTCCCCCAGGGTCTCCAGGGCGCAGACATAATTGCGGGAGATCCCGTCCCGGACGGCGATCTCCTCCCCTGGCTTCATCCGCAGCACATTGCGGATATGGTTTACATCCTGACCGGTGATCCGGCAGTATCCCTCCCCCACCTGGTCCGGGGTCACAAAGAAATGGTACACGTTCTTACCTCCTGCGGCAGGTGATGGATACCCACTCTCCCTGGTAAGCAGTCTCCAGAATCTCCAGCTCTTCATTGGCCTCCAGGGCGGTCCTGACATCCTGCTCCTTCATATTGATAATGCCGGAGGTGATGAAGATGCCGCCGGGCTTTAAGTGTCTGGTGATCTCCCCCTGGAGCAGGATAATCACAGGAGCCAGAATGTTGGCCACTGCAATGTCATAGCAGCCGTAGCCTGCCTGGTCCTGGATGGTCCGGTCATCGATGATATTGCCCTGGATTACCTTAAAACCGGTTTCCGGAATCTGGTTGGACTCCAGATTCTCCTTTACTGCCTGGATGGCGTTTTCATCCAGGTCGGTTCCCAGTACAGAGGCGGCTCCCAGCTTCAGGGCCGCGATTCCCAGAATCCCGCTTCCGGTTCCCACATCCAGCACCCGGGCTCCGGGGCGGACATGGTTCCTTAGCTGGCGGATACACAGCTGGGTGGTCTCATGCATGCCGGTGCCAAAGGCCGTGCCCGGATCGATCTGGATCAGAAGCTTGTCCTCATGCTCCCGGGGAACCGGCTCCCAGGTAGGCTTGATGAGAATGTCATCCACGGTAAAGGGCTTGAAATACTGCTTCCAGTTGTTGATCCAGTCCTTGTCTTCCGTCTCGGAGGTGGTAATGGTCCGCTCCCCTACATCCACAAACTGGCTGATATCCTCCAGGCCTTCCTCGATCTGGCAGAGAATCTGCTCCAGCCCGGTTAAATCCTCCAGATAGAAGCTGACCCGGGCCGTGCCGTCATCCGGCGGCAGCTCCGGCAGGATATCAATAAACATGCCTTTGGTGTCTGTCTCGGACAAAGGCACATTGTCCTCAATCTCAATCCCTTCAATCCCGATCTCATCCAGCATGCTGCTGATGAAATCCACTGCCTCTGTGGTGGTGTTCAGTGTAAATCTGGTCCATTTCATAGACGCTTACCTCCTCCGGTCCCGGCCATTGTTACAGCTTACGGGCCATGTTCCATGACATAACTCATGTTATCATAGCACAGAATTTCCTGGTTTACAAGATATTGGGGACGGTTTACTGGTACAACGCCTCATGAATCCCTTCGGACACCGTAAAGCTCAGTCTTCCGATCCGCTCGTCAATGTCCGGCGGCGTCACATAAAGGCTTCCGAACTCCGGTTCCAGAAGCTCACAGATCAGGGCATACTGCTCCTCCGCGGTCATGGATTCCATCATATTGCCCATACCCCTGGTGGACACATGACGGTTTAAGGTCTGGATCATGGTATCTACCGTGTCGTAGACAATGGCCGCGGTTCCCACCACCGTAGGCACTCCGATGGCAAGCACCGGAACCCCCAGGCTTTCCTTTGTCAGGCTGTTGCGGTGGTTCCCCACCCCGGACCCCGGGTGGATGCCTGTGTCGGTCAGCTGGATGGTGGTTCCCAGACGGCGGATGCTGCGGGCCGCCAGGGCATCCACAGCCACCACCACATCCGGCCTGGTCTGGCGGATGACCCCTTTGAGAATCTCCGCGGTCTCCATTCCGGTCTGGGCCATGACTCCCGGCACGATCCCGCTTAAGACCGGAAGCTTCCGTTTCCGGCAGAACCCTTCCCCATACTGCTGCTCCAGATGGCGGGTCATCTGGAGATGTTCCACCACCTTGGGTCCCAGGGCATCCGGGGTCACCATGTGGTTGCCCAGACCCACGGCCAGAATGCTGACATCCTCCTTGTCTACCATCCGCGCCATGAGACTGCGGATCTGGATTCCCAGTTCCCTGGCAATATCCCCATGGTAATCCTCGTCCTCCTGGGACAGCCGGTCTGCCTCCAGGGTCAGGTAGGTTCCCTGGGGCTTTCCCATGGCCTCTGCTCCCTGGCTGTCCAGAATCTTCACCTCCGTAAACCGGACCTGGCACTGGGAATCCTCCCACTCCCGCAGGGACACTCCCCGGATCTCTCCCCCGTCTCCCGGGTAACTTTCCTTCTCTTCCAGGGCCAGATCGGTGCGGATTTCAAATGTAGTATTTTTCATAATTTGTACGCTCCTTCTTTTGATGTGTTCCATAGGTTACTGTTCACGGGGGCATCTTCTTGTCCGGCTGTGCCGGACAAGAAGCATCGGGCGGACGCCCGATGTGGAAAACTGAACGGAAACAGTCTTATAAGCCAGCTTGACGTC
>CAJTOV010000007.1 GCA_910577765.1 uncultured Lachnospiraceae bacterium | reverse complement strand
GCCAGCCGCCAAAAGACGGTACTTGGGGCGAGTGTCCCCTTGTTCACTGAGGGTAACAAAACAATATATGAAAGATGCAAAGATTTTTGCGGATGCATTTAATTTTCTGCTCTATGATGGGAAGAATGTGATCTGTCCTTCCAGACTGCGTACCATGGATACCACTGAGATCGTACTGCCCTTTGGAAAGGACCACACAGCCTCCCCGGTCCAGAAATACCGTGATAATCTCAAATATCTGACAGCTATGGAGGATGAGACGTCTGCCTACGTCATCCTGGGACTGGAGGGACAGTCCGATATCCATTATGCAATGCCTGTAAGGGATATGCTTTATGATGCCATGCAATATGCAAAGCAGGTAGAAAATGCGGCCAAAGCCCACAGAGACGCTGCCAAAGCAAGGGCAGAAAAAAGAGGGCCTGATTCTTCGGACCATACCGCAGCTTCCGAAAAGGCACATACCACCACTTCTGGAGAATATTTAAGCGGTTTTTACAAAGACGACCGTCTGGTTCCGGTCATTACGCTTGTGATTCTGTTCAGCCCGAAACCATGGGACGGTCCCATGAGCATTCATGGAATGCTGTCTGGCGTAAAGGCGGAGCTTCTTCCGTTTATACCGGATTACCGGATCAATCTGATTGCTCCGGCAGATTTGAGCGAATCGTCCATGGACAAATTTAAGACCAATCTGCGGGAAGTACTGCTTTATATAAAATATTCCGGTGACAAAAAGCAACTGGGCGATTTGCTGGATAAAGACCCGCATTTCAAGGAACTGGACACAGAAGCTGCGGTTGTCATCAATTCGATTACCCTCAGTGAACAAGGGGACCAATTCCAAATTAAACTTTGACAGAAAGGGAAAAACGGTTAACATGTGTTTAGCAATGCAGGCAATGCGCCAGGAAGAACGTCAGGAAGGCAGACAGGAAGGCGAAAGCAGAATCAACCGGCTGAATTCTCTCCTGATTGACTTAAACCGGTTTGAGGATTTGAAACGGGCAGCCAGGGATTCCGCATATCAGGCAGAGCTGCTGGCTGAACTGCTCCCCAACCAGTAAAATTTCACTAAAAAAGGAGACACAGCCATCCGCCGGGTCTCCTTCTTCTTTTTTATCTATATCAACTCAGTCCCCCGTCACACTTACGCCCGGCCCTTCCGCTCCTTCCGGGCCTGCACCTGGGCCAGCAGCTCCTCGGAGTGAAGCTCCCCTGCGGCCAGCAGTGCATTCTTGGTCAGGGTAGGCGCCACCAGCTCATAGACCAGCACCGAGAACAGCACCACATTGCGGACCATGGCCCCGTCGGAAAGGGCCGCAGCCGTCAGGGCCATGCCCAGGGCCACACCTGCCTGGGGCAGAAGGGTGATGCCCAGATACTTCTGAATCCTGGGCTCACAGCCGGTCATGGCACAGCTTCCGTACGCGCCCAGGATCTTCCCGGCAGCACGGACCAGAATGTATATGGCGCCGATCAGCAGCACCATAGGGCTGCGCAGAATCTGCAGATCCAGCTCTGCCCCGGAGAGGACGAAGAACAGGATACTCAAAGGAGTGGTCCACCGGTCCAGCCGCTCAATCAGCACAGCCGAGGTCTCACAGATATTGCAGAAAATGGTCCCGGTCATCATGCACACCAGAAGCAGGGAGAAACCGCAGTGAACCGGCCCTAAGTCAAATTCCACCATGGAAAGACCCACGGTCAGCAGTACAAACGCCACGGTCATGGAGATCCGGTTGCCCCTGGAGTGGAAATACCGCTCGCTCCAGTCCAGGATATACCCGGCCACAGCACCCAGAAGAAGGGAGAAAACGATCTCCAGTATGGGCTCCACCACCACACTGATCACACTGATGCCCCCCTGCTCCAGGGCATTGGCCACACCAAAGGAACCGGAGAACAGCACCAGACCCACCGCGTCGTCAATGGCCACCACCATCAGAAGCAGCCGTGTCAAAGGGCCGTCTGCCTGGTACTGGCGCACCACCATCAGGGTGGCGGCCGGAGCCGTGGCCGCCGCAATGGCTCCCAGGGTAATGGCTGACGGCAAAGACAGCGCAGCCGGGAAAACAAAATGGAACCCGATCAGTGCCACATCCACCACGACCGTGGTCACCACGGCCTGGAGAATCCCCACGGTAATGGCCTGCCGCCCCATCTTGCGCAGCTCTCCCACCCGGAACTCATTTCCGATGGTAAATGCAATAAAGCCCAGGGCCATTTCCGAGATCAGGCCCAAGAAGCTGACATCGTCCATAGTGTGGAACCCTACCCCCGGAAGCCCCAGACGCCCGATGCAGTAAGGCCCCAGAAGCAGGCCAGTGACCAGGTAAGCCGTTACCGCAGGCAGCCCTATCTTCTTGGCCAGCCGGGACATCAGCAGGCCGGAAATCAGGGAAAGTGAAATACAAAGAAGAAGATTCTGCATGATTCATATCATCCTTTCCAAGGTCATTCTTACTGATGATAAACATATCACTTTTTCGCAAAAAATCAATCCGAATTTCTCACAAATTTCCCGCCGGTTCCCAAAAATTTCTATTAAATTTCATCCAACCGGTCTGCCCGGGCCTCCCCGGCCCACAGATCCTCCGGCGCCGGGTCTTTGGCCAGGGTAAAGCCCACCCCCCGGACCTCCCGTGCATTGGCCATGATCACGAAGGCGCCGGGATCAATGGCCTGGATCTCCCGGGTCAGACTCCCCAGCTCCCGGGCCGGCAGCACACACAGCACGGCCTTGCCCAGCACATGGTGGTAGCCGGTCTCTATGGGAATCAGGGTGCTGCCCCGCTGGAGCCTCTGCTGGATGGCGCCGTTGATTTCCTTATGCTTCCGGCTGATAATCAGGGCCTGGATATTTTCCTCCCCGTACAACAGCACCTGGTTCAGCACCACACCGGTAACCAGAGTGGAAATAACCCCATAGAGAATCTGTTCCGAGTCCGAATAAAACGCCTGGATCAGCAGGGTCCCCAGGCTGATGCCGTTGATCACCAGGGCCACGGACCACCGGAAATACTTGTGAAGAATCAGGGGCGGAATATCCAGCCCGCCGGTGGAGCCGCCTACCCGCATCACCAGCCCCAGACCGACGCCGGTGAGAATCCCGGCCATGACTGCTGCCATAAACCGGTCCCTGGTCAGGGCCGCCAGCATTTCCGACTGGGAGAAAAGCTGGAACAGCACCGGATAGACCACAGTACTGACCACGGTTTTCAGGGCAAAGGCCTTCCCCAGAAAATAAAGCCCCAGGAAAAAGGTGATTCCGTTAATCAGGGCAATGGACATGGCCATGGAAATCCCCAGATAATGCTCCAGCACCAGGGCCACACCGTTGACCCCGGTCATGGCAAAGGAATGAGGCAGGGCAAAGGCCGTGGCGCTAAGGGCCAGCAGCCCGTTGCCCACCAGAACCGCCCCAAGCTGTCCGCCGGTTTCTATGACTCCTGTTTTCTTTTCCATAGACAAATCCCCCTCATATGTGATTTCTGCCGCGTTCCCAGGTGCCCGGCAGCAGCCGGTTTCCTTCTGACGTGAAACACGCAGCAATCCCATTATAAGCTCTGGTACGGAATTTGTCGAATGGAAAAATCATAAAACCCCGTCTGACACCGGAAGCCGGAACCAGTTCCGATTCCCCTGAATGTTACCGAAGCGCTCCCCCTCGGCAGCATCCCATAATGAAATACATCAACCCTCCAGCCGCCCCGCTTGCCAGAATCACCTGGACCGGACCTGCCTTTTTCTTCTGGAGCACCACAAAGAACAGAACTGCCAGGGCCGCCGAGGAGCTGCACATTTCCCAGCCCAGCCTGTCCGGCGTGATCCGGGAGCTGGAGGAGGAATTCCAGGTGCCCCTGTTCCGCCGCCTCAGCAAAGGCCTTATCCCCACAGAGCAGGGAACCGTGCTTCTGGAGAAAGCCGCCCTGGTTCTTGGCCAGGCCCAGCACCTTAAGGAACGGATGCAGTCCCTGGCTGGCCGCAAAAAAGGCAGGTGCCTGGCACCTGCCTCTGTCAACTGGGTATCAACCAAAAGCCTCATACCGCTCCCTCACTCAATCTTCCCAATCTTGGGAAAATACCGGAACAGCACCTTGGCCACAATCTTCCTGCGCTTCACATACGTATTCTGCCAGCGTCTGGCATCTGAGGAAAAGTTCCGGTTATCCCCCATCATAAAGTAGCAGTCCTCCGGCACCTCAAAATGCATGGGCGGCTCCGGCACCATAGGTTCCCGGATGTAAGGCTCCTCTATGGGAGTGGACGAGCCGTTGAGATAGACCTTCCCGTCCACAATATCCACTGTCTCCCCGGGAAGGCCGATGATCCGCTTTACATAATAAATCTTCTCATTGTCCGGGAAACGGAAGATCACAATATCCCCCCGCTCCGGCTCCGAAAACACATAGGACAGCCGGGACCCGATCACCCGGTCATTGGTCATAATGGTAGTCTCCATGGACCCGCTGGGCACCTGGCTGTTGGCAATGATAAAGGTATTCAGCACAAATGCAATGACTGCCGCCGAAAGGATGATCTTGAACCACTCCAGAAGCTCTGCCTTCCAGTTAAACTTCTTCTCCTCCGGCTCCGGGATTCTCCATCCGTCCTCCTGGCCGGAGGCCTGGACCGGCGGCCGGCCGGGCCGGTCCCCGCCTCCATCCGTCACCGGCGGTTCCGGCTGTCCGCTGCCGGGAGCTGTGCTTTCCTGCATTTCTTCCTTGTCATCAATACTCATCTGGTCATCCTTCCTTCCCGCGCAGACACCGGCGTTTCCTGCCTGCGCTTACTGCACACCGGCACCGGCATTCTCCGCCTGCATTTCCTGCACAGGCACCGGCATTTTCCGCCTGCATTTCCTGCACAGGCACCGGCATTTTCCGCCTGCATTTCCTGCACCGGCACCGTTACCGGCTATTCCTGCCCCCGGTATCTGGCCAGCAGACGGTTAATGCGGCTGGTGGGATTCAGAAGCTCGCTTAACGAATCGTCGTGGTTCAGGTTATCGATAATCAGTGCAATATATTTACTCATATCCACATTGATGTAATAGGGCCGGGACAGAAGCTCCGGGGTCTGGTACACCAGGTTGGTGGTGAGAATCCGGTCGATCAGCCCGTTATGGTAATACTCGTCAAACTTCTCCAGGCCGTTGGTAAACAGGCCGAAGGTGGAACAGATAAACACCTTCCGCGCCTTTCTCCGCTTCAGCTCCTTGGCCACATCCAGCATACTCTCACCGGATGAGATCATATCGTCGATGATCAGCACGTCCTTGCCTTCCACACTGCTGCCCAGAAACTCATGGGCCACAATGGGATTCCTGCCGTTTACAATCCGGGTATAATCCCTGCGCTTGTAGAACATGCCCATATCCAGTCCCAGCACATTGGCAAAATACACCGCCCGGCCCATGCCGCCCTCATCGGGACTGATGACCATCATATGGTCCGCATCGATCTGGAGGCTGGTCTCCGCTTTCAGCAGGTACTTGATAAACTGGTAGGTACACTGGACCGTCTCAAAGCCCCGCAGGGGAATGGCATTCTGCACCCGGGGGTCATGGGCATCAAAGGTAATGATATTCTCCACACCCATGTGGGTCAGCTCCTGGAGCGCCAGGGCACAGTCCAGGGACTCCCGGTTGGAACGCTTGTGCTGGCGGCTCTCATACAGGAAGGGCATGATCACATTGATCCGGCGGGCCTTGCCTGCTGCCGCCGCGATCACACGCTTCAGATCCTGAAAATGGTCATCCGGGGACATGTGGTTCTTCATGCCGCACACCGTATAGGTCAGATTATAATTACAGACATCTACCATGATATAGAGATCATCGCCCCGCACCGATGAATCGATGGTTCCCTTTCCTTCGCCGGAACCGAACCGGGGGGTCTTTGCCTCCACAATATAGGAATCTCTCTGGTATCCCGCAAAAGCGATGGTGGATTTGTGCTCGCTCTCCCGCTCATGCCTCCACTCCACCAGCCACCGGTCCACCTTTTTGCCAAGCTCCCAGCAGCTTGCCAGGGGAATCAGCCCCAGCGGTCCAACGGGAATGGTCTCAATCGTCTTCTCCTGGTAAATCATCATCGTCCTCCATTGTTCAAGTGTCGTGTCCTGTCCAGAAATACCCTGAACCGTTCCTCTGCCATACAGTTACTGACGTTTCCTTTATATCATCCCTGCCAGCTTCCGTCAAGCCTTTTATGACTTTCCCTTCATCACCCGTATGTCCTGCCCGTACAGCGGAATGGTGGTATAATGGCTCATAAGCCGGGAGGTCACCCGGTCCGAATAGGTGTCCTTTAACATCCCCATGGACAGATTGGTGGAAATCACGGTGCCCCGCCTGCGGCTGATCCGCTCATTGATACAGTAGAACAGCTGGGAAGAGACAAAGGCATTGTTCAGTTCCGTGCCCAGATCGTCAATGATCAGCATGTCGCAGTCCAGAATATAATGGTAGGTGTCCTCCACCTCCTCCGCGTCCCGGCTGAACCGGTACCGGGACAGCACCTCAAACAGGTCCTGGGAGGACAGATAGATCACGGACTTATACCGCTCAATCAGACATTTGGCAATACAGTTGGCCAGAAATGTCTTCCCCACCCCGGTGGACCCGGTAAACAGAAGATTCTGCCCCTTGTCCGGGAACTGCTCCGCAAACTCCCGGCACTGGCGGACCAGCTTCCGGTACTCCAGCTCCGACATGCCCAGCCCCGGCACCGGCTGGCTGTCATCATAGTATGCGTAGGAAAGGGTCTCAAAATTCTCCCGTTCCAGAACCTCCCGGATGTTGGACTGGGCATACAGAATACTGATCCGGGCCTGCTCAAAGCAGTGGCAGTGCTTTCCGTCCGCATAGCCGGTGTCCTTACAGTCCGGGCACCGGTACCGGGGCTCCATATAATCCTCCGGAAATCCCGCTGCCCGCAGAAGCACCCGCTTCTGCTCCCGGATATCCTCCAGCTCCTCCCGGAGAGACAGACGCGCCCCCGCCTCCCCGCCCAGAACCCTCCGGGCGCAGGCCGCCGCCCTGGCCCCGGTGTCCGCATCCAGCTTCTCCATCTGGGGAATCCGCGCATACACCCGGGCAATCCGGGCCTCCTGGTCCCGCCGGTTGGCTGCCTGCTGCCGCTCATACTCCCGCATAACCGCATTGTACTGGGAATTACTCAGTGCCATTCCTTTATTCTCCTTCTCTCATCCCCGGGCTTTACCGGCTCTGCCCCGGCTCCGCTTCCCCGGCCCGGGCTTCATCTGCTCCCTGCCCCGGCTCCACAGCCTGGCCCGGGCTTCACCCGTTCCCTGCTCCGGCTCCCGGCCTGGCCCGGGCTTCATCTGCTCCCCGTCCCGGCTCCCGGCCTGGCCCGGGCCTCATCTGCTCCCCGTCCCGCCGATCCAGGATTTAACCTGGTCCAGCACCATGGAATCGTAATCCGTGTCCCGCTGTTCAAAATTGTGGAACTGGTTGGTCTTTGCCTTTTCCTTCTGGGCCGGACGCCTGCCCTGGCGCTTTTTGTCCAGGGCTCCCACATCCTTCAGGCTCTTCACCCCGGCTTTCTTCCACTCGGACAGAATCTTGTCTGCATAGCGGAAGCTGGGGGAATGGGTAGCCTCCAGGGTCCGGTTGCAGGCCTCCAGCACCACCTCCCTGGTAAAGCCGTAGGTGCCGAACCAACGGGAAATCATCTCCTTCTCCGTATCCCCGGGCCTTCGGTCCCCAAGGCCGAAGGCCCGCATAACCGCAAAAGAATCCCTGGTAAAGCCGCTGGAATAGGCCCTGGCCTCCTCCACGGTCTCCAGCCCCTTCTCATGCCAGTTAAGCCCTACGGTCTCTATGTAACGGATGCTGGTGTGACCTGCCTGGACACAGTACTCCACCAGATACTCCAGAAGCTCCTGGGACATGTGAAGCCCGTCATACAGATAGGCAAAGACCTGGCACTCCCGCTGGGTAAAAGCCTTATTCATATACTTCTGGGCAATGTACAGAAGCTGGGTGAAGTCCTCGTCCCCGGACAGCCGGTTCACCTGCTCCTGGCTGTACACCGGAGGCTCCGGCTTCCCGGACGCCGGCCCCCCGGCCCCCTCCCCATACTCCCGGCGCTTCCCGGATGCCGTGGGTACTGCCCGGACACCATCCTCCGCCGGCGCTGCCCCCCGGACACCGCCTCCTGACGCCTGCACTGCCCCGCCGCTTCCTTCCGCCGTCTTCCAGATATCCTCCAGCCTGACGCCCTTGGCCTCCGGCTCCTGCTGCCGGTTTCCGGCCTGGCCGGGGCTCTCCCCGGCAGGCTGCTGCCGGTCATCCCCCACCAGGGCCCCGGCCTGCTCCCAGTACCGCAGGGCCCGCCGCACATCCGCCTCCGTATGGTCCAGGGCATCGGCAATGGCACTGATCCCGGGCATCTCCGGCTGGTGGCGCAGAAGGTACAGGTATACCTTCAGATACTCCCCCGGCGCGTCCGGCATCAGCCTGTCGATAAACACGTTGTCAACGATGGTCCCGCTTATCCGGTACCTGCAAATCATCTCCATATCCTCCACATCCTTCCGGTTTCATTCTAACACATCCCTTCCCAAAAGAAAATAGCCTGATTTATCCACAAAAACAGTTGTTCGTGCTGTGGATATTGTGGATAACTGCCCCGGATTTCTGTGGATTTCCGGATGATTCCCCCCTTGTCCCCGCTAATATCAAGGATTCCCGGATTTATCCCCCGGTCCTTATAAAAATCAAAAAATCCACACAGCCTCCCCCACACGGATGGTGGAAAACTATGTGGATAATGTGGATAACTTATTTTCCAAGAAGCCTTTCCCCAACTTTTACAATGTCTCCGGCTCCCATAGTTATCAACAGATCCCCTGTGGAGCAATTTTCCAAAATAAATGTTTCGATTTCGTCAAAACTTGGAAAATAATGGACATTTCCCCCCATTTCCCGGATTCGCTCCGCAATATCCCGGGAACTGACCCCCAGGGTATCGGTCTCCCTGGCCGGGTAGATATCCGCCAGGATCACCTGGTCCGCCAGACACAGAGCCTTGGCAAATTCCTCCAGAAATGCCCGGATCCGGGAGTAGGTATGAGGCTGGAACACACACCACACCTGCTTGTGGGGGCAGGCGGCTGCCGTCTTTAAGGTGGCCGCAATCTCCCTGGGATGGTGGGCGTAATCATCGATCACCGTGACCCCGCCGATCTCCCCCTTTTTCTCGAACCGCCGCTCCGTGCCCGTAAAGCCTGCCAGCCCTTCCTCCACCGCTTTCACGGGAACCTCCAGGGCCTCTGCCGCTGCCACGGCTGCCAGGGCATTGGAAATATTGTGCTCCCCGGGAACTCCCAACCGGAGCCTGCCTGCCGGCTGCCCCTTCTTCATCAGGGTAAAGGCAGGCCGTCCCCACCGGTCCCACACAATGTCCGCCGCGCTGTAGTCACTGTCCCCGGACCGGCCCACGGTCACCACCCGGCAGGGCAGATCCCGGCACAGTTCTTCATAATCCGGGATATCGCTGCTGATCACCAGCAGACCCTCCGGCCCCAGCTTCTCGGCAAACAGCCGGAAGGAGCGGCGGATATCTGCCAGATCCTTAAAAAAGTCCATATGGTCCTCTTCCACATTGAGGATTACCTCCATGGTAGGGAAGAAGGATAGAAAACTGTTGGTATACTCGCATGCCTCGGTGACGAAAAGCTCCTGCCCGCCTACCCGGATATTGCCGCCGATGGAATGGAGAATGCCCCCTACGGAAATGGTAGGGTCCAGATCCGCTGCCAGAAGAATCTCCGTAATCATGGAGGTGGTGGTGGTCTTGCCGTGGGTTCCGGCCACGGCCAGGGCATGGCGGTAGTTCTTCATCATCTGGCCCAGAAGCTCCGCCCGGCTCAGCATGGGAATGCCCCGGCGCATTACCTCCTGGTACTCGGGATTATCCGGGTGTACCGCTGCCGTATACACCACTGCATCCAGCCCGTCCCGGATATTCTCCGCCCGCTGGCCGTAATAGATTCTGGCCCCGTCCGCCTCAAGCTGGTCTGTAAGGCTGGTTTCATGGGCATCGGACCCGCTGACCGTGAACCCCTCCTTCATGAGGATTTCCGCAAGGCCGCTCATACTGATCCCGCCGATTCCGATAAAATGAATGGACTGGGGCTTTCCAAAATCAATCTGATACATAATCTTACCCACCCTTTTTCTTATAATATGGTAACTGTTTCTTCATTTTTACTTCTTTTCCCCTGGAAAGTCAATGTTTTCTCCTTTATTTTCATATTTTTTATACCGTTTTCCGGAGAAATGTATTATAATCGATAACAGCTCAGAAAGGCAGCAAATCATAGAAGAAAGAGCGTTGCAAGCATGCTTTTTGTTTGCATAAGCGCTGCAACAGTTTACGAGGTACCTGACATGAAATTACGCAGCTTTATCTGTTCCTTTTTCAAAGGCATCCTGACCCTGGCCGTAAGTCTGGCCGGAATGCTGGGCTGGCTGGTCCAGGGCCTGCTCCAGCTTCTGGTCCTCTCCCTGATCGTGGGGGTGACGGCGGCGGTGCTTCTTTATGTCCGGGTGAAACCGGATCTGGACTACTGCCGGGAGGTGGCCTACGACAAGCTGGCCCAGATGAACCGGCAGGATTTTTCCATGCTGTCGGACACGGAGGTCTATGACAAAGACAACCGCCTGGTGGGTCTGATCAATGCAGGGCACTACGAGTACGTACCCATTGCCAGAATCAGCATGAACGTCCAGAACGCATACATAGCCCAGGAGGACCGGCGTTTCAAGAGCCACACCGGTGTAGACTGGATCGCCACCACAAGAGCCGCCCTGGCCCTGGTCAAGAACCGGGGGGAGATCACCCAGGGAGGCAGCACCATCACCCAGCAGGTGGTCAAGAACACCTTCCTGACCCAGGAGAAAAGCTTCACCCGGAAGGTGGTGGAGATTCTGCTGGCCCCGGAGGTGGAGAAGAAATACTCCAAGGCCGATATTATGGAGTTCTACTGCAACACCAACTTTTACGGCCACCACTGCTACGGAATCCAGGCTGCCAGCCGCTACTACTTCGGCAAAGACGCCGCCTACCTGACGGTTCCGGAGGCAGCCGTGCTGGTAGGAGTCAGCAACAGCCCCACAGCCTATGATCCGGTCCGCAACCCGGAAGATTCCCGTGCCAAGCGCAACGACGTACTCTACAGCATGTACCAGGTAGGCTGTCTGTCCAAAGAAGAGTATGATTCCTTTGTTGACCAGCCCCTGCACATTGTCCAGGAGGAATCCGAAGGCACAGACGAGCGCTACCAGAGCAGCTACGCCATTCACTGCGCCGCACTGGAGCTGATGAAGCTGGAGGATTTTCCCTTCCGGTACACCTTTGAGGACAAGGACGACTACTCCGCCTACATGGACCGGTTCCAGACCCTCTATAATGAAAAAAATGACGAGATCCGGGCAGGTGGCTTCAAGATCTACACCTCCCTGGACTCTTCCTTACAGGACCTGCTGCAGAATGAAATCGACAGCGGCCTTTCTTCCTTTTCCGAGCTTCAGGACAACGGCAAGTTTGCCCTCCAGGGAGCCGGGGTCATTGTGGACAACCAGAGCAATTATGTGGTGGCCATTGTGGGGGGCCGGGGCGCTGAGGACCCCTTTAACCGGGCTTACTTAAGCGCCCGCCAGCCGGGAAGCACCATCAAGCCCCTGATCGACTATGCCCCTGCCTTTGATACCGGGGAATACTGGCCTGCCCGCATGGTGGATGACCACCAGTGGGAAGGCGGCCCAAAGAACAGCGGCGGCACCTACCACGGCAAGGTTACGGTCCGCACCGCCCTGACCCACAGCTACAACACCGTGGCCTGGCAGATTCTGGATGACATCGGCGTAGGCTTTGGCCTGGATTACCTGGGCCGGATGGAATTCCAGCGGATCACCTATGTGGACAATGACGTGCCTTCCTTAAGCATCGGCGGCTTTACCAACGGCCTGCGGGTGGTGGACATGGCCAAAGGCTACAGCACCCTGGCCAACGGAGGCATTTACAATGACAGGACCTGCATTGTGCGGATCGACCACGAACAGAAGGGCAATCTGACCCGGGAGTCCAGGGCCCACGCCAGCCAGGTCTACCAGGAGGATTCGGCCTACATGGTCACGGACATTCTCAAAGGGGTCCTGACCGAGGGCACCGGGCGGGGCCTGGGCCTGGGGGCCATGCCTGCCGCCGGCAAGACCGGCACCACCAACAGCAGCAAGGACACCTGGTTCTGCGGCTACACCCGGTACTACACCACTGCGGTGTGGGTGGGCTACGACATTCCACGGGCTATGCCCGGCGTCTTTGGCAGCACCTATGCCGGACGGATCTGGAAGCAGGTCATGGAACCCCTTCACGCAGACCTTACCCCCTGGGACTGGGACATGCCGGAGACCGTCCAGGTCCAGCCGGACAAAACCTCCGGCATCCGGGACCTGGTTTCCGCCACAGGCCAGATCCGGGCCGAACAGAACCTTCACGACAAGGAACAGCGCCGGATGGAGGAAGAGCTGGAAACCCAGGTAGCTGCCTTTGAGCAGAAAACCATTGAGACCGTGGAGGACACCTACTGGGTGAAGCAGCAGTACCAGTCCATGATCACAAAGCTGAACCTGATGGACGAAGGGGAGAAGCGGGGAGAGCTTCTGGAACGGGTGGATGCCCGCTATCAGCAGTTTTCCGGCACCATCCGCCAGATGCAGCAGACCATCACCCTATACGAACAGCAGCGGGCCAAGGATGCAGCCGCAGCCCAGGCCCGGGCCGAGGAAGCTGCCGCAAAGCAGCGGGCTGCCCTGGAAGTGCAGACCCGCAAGAACACCTTCCTGTCAGCCCTGGCAGACCTGGAGGCCCTGGAGTACCAGGTGCCCAATGCCTCCCAGATGGTCCAGGACGCCATCAACAAGATGTCCCTGGTCCAGACCTACTCCGAGGCCGCATCCTACAGCCAGCGGCTCCAGGATGCCATCAGCCGGATCTCCACCCTGCCCACAGAGGAGGAATGGCGCCGCCAGCAGGCCGGCACCCAGGCCCGGGAGGACTCCCGGAACGCTGCGGAACAGACCCGCATTGCCCAGGAGCAACAGCGGCTTTTAAACATTCTCTATATGGAGCAGCGCAAGTGGTCCGCCAGCGCCTCCGGCCTTCCCGGCCCCTCCCCGGTGATTACCGCAGGGGAGGAAAACGGCGGACCAGGGACGGCAGGCGCAGGAGGTAATGCAGGGACAGACCAGAACAGCGGCGCCGGGAATGCCGGACAGGATACCGGTGCATCCGGTGGAAGCCCTGCCACAGACGGAGGCCAGAACACCGCCGGAGCCCCAGGAGACACAACCGGCGGCTCCGGCGCAGCGGGACAGGAGGGATGACAGACATGAATAACAACAACATACAGAAAATCCCGGAGAAAGCCGTACCGGCCAGACAGACCCAGACCGGCCCGGGTACCCCTGCTGCCAGGCCCGGCAAGGCCGCTCCCGCCCTGCCGCAACAGAAGCCTTCCGGCAAAGCTGTGCCCGCCCCGCCGCCCCAGAAGCCTTCCGGCAAAATCGACGAGGAATCCGCCAACATCCCCGGCCTGGTTCCCTCCCAGGAGGACCACCGGCCACGGGACCAGAAGAAAAAGAAAGGCAGAACCACCCGTAACCCCCTTTTGGGACAGCCTGGGGAGGCATCCGTACACAGCTGGTTCTTTACCCTGATGTGTATGAACGTCCCCATTGCCGGCTGGATCTACCTGTTCTACCTGGCCTTTAACCGGAAGAACACAGGCCGGAGGAATTTCGCCCGTGCTTATCTGCTGTACAAGCTGCTGTTCTTTCTGCTGTCCGCCGCCCTGCTGGCCGCCCTGGTCTATGCGGGCATGCAGGTAGCAGACAAGGTGCTGGCTTATATGGAGATGCTGTAAAAGAAGAGCCAGGAACCTGTTTTTTAGATTCCTGGCTCTTTGTCTGCAACAAACTTTCTTCTATATTTTGGGAGAAAGCCGGTCAAACTGAACGATGAGTTCTCCTGTGTTCTGATTGATTTTTTCTTTTTTCAGCAAGGTATAGCGGGGCTGCCCCTGGGCATAGTCTTTCTCTGCTTTAGGAAAAAATGTGCGGCAGACCTGGGTGGATTCCCTTGTTCGTTGCGCCAGGAAAAGATAGACAGGTTGTCCCTCAAAATCATTTTGAAGAAGATAGTCAGCCTGGATCACAGAAAAAGTATGTGCTTTAGAGTTGTAACGAAAAATAATTTCATTACTGTCCAAAAACTGTTCTAAATGGGAGAGCGGTTTCAAACGCGGCTCCATTTGAGAAAAAAATGCGCTTTGTCTGGCCTGGGCGAGGGTAAGTCTGCCAGATAGAATCTGCTGCATGATGGCTGTCCGTTTGCCAGTCAGAAAGCGAACATTGTCTGTCAGTTTATGCAGTCCTGCCAAATGGTGAAAATCTGCCTGGTCAAAGGATATTGTAAAGTCCAAAATTTTCCCTTTGCGACCTGCTACGATATGGTATTGGAAAGGCAGCAAAGATTCAAAACTCTTTGCGCATTCTTGAAGTAGATCCATTTTCATTCCTCTTTCAAACAGCAAAAGCCCCTGCCTTACAGCCAATGTCATTAAGAAAGGAAGAAATCATGATAAAAAAGGGAATTTTTTTACTTAACAGATTTTAGACTGCTTTTAGATTGTTAAGTTATAAGGGGAATTATGAAATTTTTGTGAAATTATGGGTCAATGGCTTGAAAAAAAGGATTTTATAAGCCATATTTATAGTAACCGTTGTGACGAGCGGTTCGCGTAGAAGTGAGAAGTCAGACATTTCAGACATTTTGGAAGAAGTCATTAAGTTAATAGTTGAAAGTTTAAATATATAGAAGTCAGAAGTACAAATAAGGGTAAGAAGTTAAAAGTACATAATAGTTGCGAACAAGAAC
Source organism: uncultured Lachnospiraceae bacterium (assembly GCA_910577765.1). Lineage (GTDB taxonomy): Bacteria > Bacillota > Clostridia > Lachnospirales > Lachnospiraceae > Brotaphodocola. The sequence goes on along the minus strand of CAJTOV010000007.1, from coordinate 45,703 downwards.
GTCAATCATATGCCCAGCATTGGGGTTGTTTTTGGCGTTCTTTTTTCGTCTGGCGGTTGAAAAACCAATGGAAGGAAGAAAGATTATTATGTATATAAAAGAAAAACTCTGCCACATAATCAATCGTGTAGCAGAGGCATACAGAAAAGAACAGTCCCTTCGAAAAAGTAAACTTTCAATCAGGGATACTATTCAACTGATTATCGGGGCGGAGGGCGGATCCCTTGCCAAAGAACTCCATAGGGCAGGATGTGATGTGTCAGCCTCTGCCCTCTCACAGCGCCGGGCACAGATTCCCGTCAATGTGTTCCGGGATATTTTCATGGAATTCAATGGGGAGTGCGTTGACCGTGAGACATTCCGGGGATTACGGCTTTTGGCAGTAGACGGTACGGCGGTTTCTATCCCACGAAATCCAAAGTCGGACAACTTTGTGGTGCATTCCGGTGCGCCTAACGGATATAACCAACTACATTTGACGCCGTTGTATGACATACTGAACAAAGTATATCTTGAAGCGGTGATACAGCCAGAACCGCAGAAAGATGAGATAGGCGCATTGATTGAACTTGTTAAGCGTAACACGTTCAAGGAAAAGGCGCTTATTATCGGGGACAGAGGCTTTGAGTCCTATAATCTGTTGGCCCATCTTATGGAAAAGGAAAACCTGGATTTTCTAATCCGCATAAAGAATAGCCATTCCGCAATGAGGGAAGTGGCACGTCTGCCTATGTTGGAACTGGATACGGAGATCCATTTTACCGTCAGCACCACGCAGACGAAAGAGGACAAGCAGAAAAAACATATCTTTCTGCAAGTGCCGAAAAAGAGCAAGGAGGGGAGCAAGACACGCCGGGGACGTTGGGATTTTCCCAGCCCCTATCCCATGTGTCTGAGGATTGTCCGGTTCCAGTTGGATACTGGTGTGTTTGAGACGATAGCCACCTCTTTGCCAAAGGCATTTACGCTGGAGGATATCCGGGAACTGTACCATTTACGCTGGGGGATAGAATCCAGTTTCCGGGATTTAAAATATACGATGGGACTTGTGAATCTGCATGGTAAAAGTGATTGTTTTGTGGAACAAGAACTGTACGCAGCAATGACTATGTTCAACTTCACAAGCCGCATAGCCCGTGAAGCAGTTATACGTCAGCCCAAAGAAGGGATTTATATGTACCATGTAAATTTCAAGATGGCAGCGACATTGTGCCGGGAATATTTTAGGACCGAAGATGCGGACTATGAGAAACTGTTAGAGGAAATCGGACGGCATACCGTGCCGGTCAGACCAGACCGGCAAAACAAACGGAACTTGAAAGCTAAAGGCTTTGTAGGCTTTACATACCGGGTGCCGTCATAACCGGGGGGGAGAAGGACATTTCAGTCCTTCCTCTCCATTCATAACTTAACATCTATCCTGATAAGGGAACGTATAGAAACATATAACATGTTCCAAGAATGTAACAAAAAATCCCTTTGTTCACAAAATCAGGCAATAGGAAACAGAAAATCAAAATATAACAAGTATGTACTATACAATGGTTTTAGGGGGAACTTCATGGAAAATTAAGAATATCAAAATTCCCACGTTATATTTTTATCCTATTTACGATAAAAAGGAGTAAATTTCCATAAATCTCTCCCTATAAGTTTATGATAAACCGGCTATATTTTGCATTCCTTTCACCAGAAAAACTAGCAAAACAAGGAAAAACAATGGGAAAAAGCCACTCCCCAAACCAATAGACGGCTTTTGAGGAAAATTTCTTAATTCTTTTTTGAACAATTTCGAAAAATTTCTGAGTTGTTTAGGAGTTTTTGAATGAATAATATTCAGATAATTGTTTTTATTTTCTGAATATTCCGCTCTGATATGCAAAAATAAATATTCTGCTTTTGGAATTATACAAACTATAGTATAATTATATGTAAAATCAAATTTAAAGGAGAGATAATATGATAAAAAAATTTCTGATAAAGAAACGTAAAGAAATCATATTGACATTGATTTTAATATATGTCGTGTCACTTTTGATTTTGAAACCATATGAATGGTCATTTTATACTTGTACCCTAGTGCTAGTTGTCTGTATATGTATATATAGATTGTGGTATCGCAGACAAAGTATACAAGATTAATCCTTTTGAATTAACTTCCGGTTTGTCGGAAAGTTGAAGCAAGCATAAAATCGGAGTTTAAGGAGAACTCGTTTATGAATAGTATTGTACTAATTGTCATAGGGGTGATTTTACTCATACTCGCCACAATATGCCCATTTCCACAGATATTCACAATTCCGGGGATAATATGGAGAATCGTTATTGGATTACTTGGTCTTTTTTTACTTAAATTATAGATATCAAATCAACACGTAGACGATAGCTCAATGTCATTAAGAAAGGGAAGAATCACGATAAAAAAGTGCATTTTTACCTAACAGATTTTAGACTGCTTTTCGATTATTAAGTTGTAGGGAAAAATTGTGAAATTTTTGTGAACCCTCTATAAAAGCAAGAATTAAATACCGTTCAGCTTTGTGATATACTTTGTTCATCATGACATAAAAGGTGGGATAACAATGGTTGTAAAAAGTGTACGGCGTACAATCGACCGTGCAATCAAAATGATTTGGCTGAAAGAGATTTGCGAGGACTATGGAAACGGGAATCTTCTTCGCGAGGCCAGCCTGCAATCCAGTTTGTACCATCATCTACGCACCCGTTTAGAAGATGTTCTAAAGGCGAATAATCTTTTCATCTACCCAGAATTTTACATACCAGAGTTGAAGTATAGAGCGGATTTGGCGATTGTACAAATGGATTTTTCTGCGGATGGGGCTCTTTCTCAAAGAGTGTTGGATATTGCTACCATTATTGAACTGAAATTTGAGGGTGGGACAGCGCAAGGCACTCTGGATGTTATAAAGGCTGATTTACAAAAGATTAAACGCTATGCCAAACAGATGGAAGAAAACTGTCAATTTTACTTCGGTGTAATCTATGAGACAGAATGTGCGTGGCTACGCTGGTATGATCGTCGGAGTACGGAACATTGGGCAAGTGGGCGTGTAACCGAACTAAACGCCGGATACTTGGATGGTATAATGACTTTTGAGGTTAATTCCTATAATCAAATGGGTATTCAGAACAAAAGTGCTATCTGCCAAATGTTTTGGTGAAATCCCCCTTGCCAAATGCTCTTTTGAAAGCATCTTTAGGCATGATAATCCAATTTATAAGGCCAATTCGTAAACTGTTCCGAAAATACGGACAGATAAACATTCATTACTGTTGCATTTAGAAACATTGGGAACATGAATGCGAATTGGGAAATATCCATAATCTATGACACCAAAATCCCTAAAAACGTGAAAAAAGCCCCCCTGTTTGTTCCGTATATGACAGGTGGGCTTTTTTCTTTGTCATAAAAATGATTGTCTTAATGACATTGGCCTTACAGCAGGGGCTTTTGGAGCATTTTCTTTCGGTTCCAAGAACCTACGCCGGTTTGAGGTTTCACTGCACAACCCCTCCTGAAAGCTCCATAAGACAATGCCTACCGGCGCACTCCCTTACTTCAACGCTTTGACAGGCACACGCCGTTGCCTATCTTGTGCTATTATTATACACAGCAGGCGGAAATATGTCAACTCCGTTATTTTTAAATGTCTGAACGCTCCTGCCGGCCAGCTCCCAGGCCACCCCGCAGCTTTCTTCCAGCTCTTCCAGATTATAAAATGCATCCATAACCGAATCGCCTCCCACCAGGGCCCCGTGACGCTTAAGCAGGTAAGCGCGGCTTCCGCAGGCAAGAATCCGCTCTTCCAGGGCCTGGAACAGTTCCCTGGAACCAGGCGCATAATCATCTACAAGCCCGGTCTTTCCCACCCGCATTTCCAGATAAGGGGTATGCTTTGGCACACAGTCATCAGGGTCCGGATGGGCCATGGTGCTCCACAGTACCCCGGCTCTTCCATGGATGTGGATCACTGCCTGCACCCCCGGACAGAGACGGTACATGGCCACATGGGCCGGCCACTCCTTACTGGGCGCTTTGCCTGACAAATGCTCCCCGGCCAGGGATATTTCCGCAAAATCATCTTCTGTCAAGGTCCCGAAGCAGGTTCCGCTGGCCGTGACAAACACCCGGTCCCCCAGCAGAAAGCTCATGTTTGCCGATGCCCCGCAGGTCCGGTTCCGCAGAAACAGCAGACGGGCCACTTCCAGGCTCTGCCGGATACAGTCCTTCTGTTCCATTTAGAATATCGCCTCCTTTGCGTCCTCAAAAAACCGTTCCCCGCCGAAATTTCCTGATTTCAATACCAGCGCCATGCTTCTGTCCTCTGCCGGAACCAGAACCGGTACCCCAGGCGCAATACTGTCCCTCACATAGAAGGCCTGGTATCCCAGGGCCCTGGTCACGGCACCGGAAGTCTCCCCACCGGCCACCACCAGCCGCTTGCAGCCGCAGCTTCTCCCATACAGGGCAAGCCCGGAAAATGCCCGGTCAAGAACCGCCGACAGTTCCCCCTGGCCCGCTGCCCGGCTCTCTTCTCCGGCCTCACCCCCGGCAGCCGGGGCGCTGTAGACCAGCAGCTCCCCTTCCATCTCCCTGATCCGCCTCTTCGCCTGCTCCAGCACCGAAAAATCCTCCAGAAGCTGCCGGGGATCAATCCGCAGACAGCTTCCTCCCGCCTGCTTCCACGCTTCAATCTGCCTTCTGGTAGCCGCGGAACAGCTTCCTGCCAGAATCAGAAGCTTCTTCTGTTCCCGGCCCGTTGCCGTCCCGTCCTCCGGCCAGCCCCTGCTGTCCCCCTGGTTCTCCTGCCGCCCCCTGCTGACCTCCTGGTTCTCCTGCCTTTCCCTATTGCTATCCCCCTGCCGCTCCCTTCCGCCCCGTTTCTCCACATGATACTCCGCCAGGGCTTCACAGAGTCCGCTGCCGCCGGTAAGCAGCCCCAGGTCCCCGAACTTTCCGGCGATTGTCTGGCCGTCCTTCCGGGTCTCGTAATCGGGAACCAGGTAATAGTGCTCCGGCAGCTCCCCTTCCGCAGCCCCGGCACAGCCGGCTCCGGTCTCATAGCAGGGATACCGGCTCTGGCTTTCCATCAGGTCCCGGATTCTGCTCTTCTTCATGGGATTCACCGGATGGCGGCTCATGGGGCTTTCTGCCAGAGGGGTGCCGTCCACATAGAGAATCCCCTTCTTTACGGTCCGTCCGTTGGCAGGCAGGGAGGGGCACAGAAGGGTAAATCTCTGGCCCGTCCATTCCAGCAGCCGGTCACAGACCGGACCGATATTGCCCTTTTCCGTGGAATCAAAGGTAGAACAGTATTTCACATACATCTGCTCCGCTCCTGCCTCCCGAAGCCACCGGGCCGCCAGAAGTGTCTGGTCCACCGCCTCCCCAGGCGGCAGGGCCCTGGATTTTAAGGCAATTACCACCCCATCCACGCCCTCTGCCAGACCGCCTTTTCCCGGGTTCCGGGGCACCCCGTTGACCAGCACCACCCTCATGCCTCCCTTCTGCAGAAAGGAAGCCGCATCGGATGCTCCGGTAAAATCATCTGCGATACATCCAAAATACATGCCCGTTTACTCCTTCATACCGCAACCTTAAAATGCTTTCTGGTTACTATGTAAATAATGAATCATTTTGTCGGTTACCATATCCCTGACGCCCTTTCGCCCCTTTTCCAGAACCGCTTCCTCCAGGCCGCTGCACCAGGCATCCGTGCCCCGCTGTGCCGCCCCTATGGCTTCCAGGAACGCCAGTTCCAGGTCCGTGGCAATATTGACCTTGCTGATTCCGCCTCCCTCTATTTCGTAAGACCGGATTACCATTTCCGCCGGAACACCGGAGCCTCCATGGAGCACCAGATATGCGGGAATCTGCTTTTTGATCTCCCGGATCAGGGCATACTGGACGCAGGGCTGCCTGACCGTGTACACCCCATGGGCCGTGCCCACCGACACAGCCAGGGCATCCACCCCGGTCCGTTCCACAAATTCCACGGCCTCCTCCGGCACCGTATACAGCTCCTGGTCGTCCACGTCCGTCTCGATCTGGTCATTGGCGCCGATCTTTCCCAGCTCTGCCTCCACATTCACCCCCCGTTCATGGGCATACTCCACCACCCTTCTGGTAATGGCCACATTTTCCTCAAACGGCTTTGCCGAGGCATCAATCATCACCGATTCAAACCCGGCTTCCACTGCCTGACGGATCACCTGGAAATCATAGGTGTGGTCCAGGTGCAGGGTTACCGGCACTGTGATACCCAGGGCTTCCTTCTGCATAAAATACTCCCTGGCAAACTCCTTCGGCACAATCCCGTACCGGGTCAGTTCCTTGGACGATATCTGCACAATGGCCGGCGACCGGTTCTCCTGGGCCGCCTCCAGAATAGGCCGGATCATCTTCTGGTATCTGGGTGAAAATGAACCAACCGCATATCGTTCCGATATGGTATGTCTCAGTACTTCTGTCAGTTTCATATAATTCAGTCCTCCTGTATGTTTCTCCGCTTATATGCCAGAATCGCCGGACGGAATTTCAGGTATTCCCTGTAAAGAAATGCATAACGTTCCCTGTAGCAGGCCTCCGGCACAAACCTGCGCCGGACCCCCAGGCTCCCGCAGGTAACACCCCTTCCAATCATCACAGCCCCCAGCAGCGCTGCCTGCTCACAGTCCAGAACGGCAATCTCACATTCCGTAACATTTGCCAGAATCTGCATCAGAACCGGATTTTTTGTGCAGCCGCCGGTTGCTTTCAGAACCCCCGGCCAGGCACCGCCTCTGTGTTCCAGCATAAACCGGATTTCAAAGGCAATTCCCTGAAGCACGGCGGCGGCCAGCTCCTCCCGCCGGGTATCCCGGGACAGTCCCAGGAAGGCGCCGCCGGCCTCATGCAGCAGCTGGGGCGGTCCGCTGCCGTTGATATAGGGATAATAGAGGATTCCCGCAGGCTCCGGGCAGACTGACCTGCCAAAGATGTCATACCCGGCCCCGGTCTGCTCCAGAATCCAGTCTATGGAAGCTCCCGCAGACTGGAGGGCCCCCATCCAGGTCATCTGCCGCCGGTCCGGATGACGGCCAAATACGTATCCTGAATCATAATCCTCCCGGGTCAGCTCCCCCAGGGGCATGCATCCCATCATCACCCCTGTGGTTCCCAGGGACAGAAATATCTCCCGGTTTTTCTCCGAGATTCCCGCAGCCACTGCCGCGCACACATGGTCATGACCGGCCACATATACCCGGATACCCCTCCAGGTACCGGCATAACCGGCGGTGATCTCCGGAAATATATCAGGCGGAAGGCCCCTGCGTTCCAGAAGCCCGCCATCATAATCTTCCTTATAAATATCACAGGCATAGGTCCTGGCTGCCAGGGTAATATCCGTCACCATCTGCCCGGTAAGATACCAGGCAGCCAGGGACGCAGCCGGCAGAAACCGCAGATGCTCCACACTGCCCCTTCCGGCCCTGTAAGCCAGAACCTTGTAAAGGGAATACTTATAGGCTACGTGAAGCCCGGTGTGAAAGAACCGCTGCCGGTCTCCCAGACGGTCCTCTTCTGTGAGAAAAGCCGCAGACGCCGGGTCCTGCCATGGAAGCAGGTCCGACACCAGGTTTCCCGTTTCCACATCCACCAGGGCCCCTGCTTCCGCCATGCTGGAAATGCCGATCCCCCTGGTGCTGCCCAGGGACGCCGCCTTTTCCACAAATTCCAGAAGCTTCTGACCCAGCACCTCCGGGTCATACACGTCCCCCTCTGCTGTCTGCTTTCTGGGCGTAGCCATGGTGTACAGCTCCAGAAGCTCATACTGCCCGTTGCAGACCCCCACCTTGCAGTTGGTGGTTCCGATATCAATGCCAATCCATGTTTCCACTGATTTTGTCTCCTTCTGACTGGTTCAGCCATATACCGGAAGGTTATACCAGGTACTTTTCCAGAGACTCCACCGCATATCCCGGACTGGTATAGACCCTGCCCCGCAGCTCCTCCCCCAGCAGCCCCACGGCCTCTGCCATGGAGGCCTGGGCCAGAAATACGGCTTCCTTCTCCTTCAGAAATCCTTCCATGGCAGCCGCAATCAGCCGGTTCTGCCCCTCCTTGTCACCGGAAAGTCCGGCTGCCCAGGCCCCTTCCACCACCTGGAAGGAAAGGGCCAGGGACGCATTTTTCCGTTTTAAAATAGCCGCTGACGGCCTTAAGGTGGTTTCCAGGGTTGCCAGAACCCCCACGGACCGGCACTGCCGGGCCAGCAGATCCGTCACCGCGTCATCGATCCGCACCACCGGAATCTTAAGTCTTTCTGCGGCATAATCCTGGAATTCCCCCACAGAGGAACAGGCATTGAGAATCACCGCTGCCCCCTGGTCCTGGGCCGCTTTTCCGTAGAACAGCATTTTGTCAAATACATAATCGATTTTTGTTTTGTCCTCCATCAGCATCGGCAGGATAGAGTCGTCCAGCCAGTTATACACGGTTACACCGGGATGCGCCTGCCGGATCATCCCGGTCAGCATGGGAACCGTTGCCCTGGCCGTATGCAGAACTGCAATTGTTTTCATATTCAGGCTCCTTACATTAAAAGATCAGGCAGGAAGGTGACAATCTGCGGGAACACAGCCAGCAGAATATCCACTGCCAGAAGCGGCAGAATAAAGGGCATAATGGCTGCTACCACATCCTTGATGGACAGTCCGCTAAGCTTGCTCATAATAAAGAGGATCATGCCAAAGGGCGGGGTAAAGAGGCCGATCATCAGGGTAAGCACCATGACAATTCCAAAGGCCATGGGATCAATCCCGGCCACCTGGTATATGGACAAGAAGACCGGCGACAGGATGGTAATGGCAGCCGTTGCCTCCATAAAGCACCCTACAAACAGGAGAAATGCCACCAGAATCAGGCCGATCACCACCGGACTGGTGGAGATTCCTGCAATGGCCTGGGCGATCTCCATGGTAATGTTGGAGCGGGTGATCATATACCCGTAGATCATGGCCATGGAGACAATCACCATAATGGTTCCCGTATCCACGGCAGTCTCCATGATAATCTCCCACAGCCGTTTCCAGGTGATTTCCTTATATACAATCACGGACAGCACCGTGGCATACACGGCGGCAATGGCCGACGCCTCCGTAGGAGTGAAGAAACCGCTGGTCATACCTCCGATGATGATCACCGGCGTCATCAGCGGGAAAAAGGCCTGGCCAAAGGATTTGACAATCTTTTTTAAGTCAAAGGGAATTCCCTTTGGCATCTGGTGGGCATAGGCGTAAATCTCCACAGCCACGGCCAGCCCCAGGGCCATGAGAATCCCCGGGACAATCCCGGCAATCAGAAGCTTCCCGATGGAGGTGCTGGTCATCATTCCATAAATAACCAGCGGCACACTGGGCGGTATGATAGGCCCGATAGCCGAAGACGCCGAGGTAATGGCCACGGAAAATTTCTTGGGATACCCGGCATCGTCCATGGCTTTCAGCTCCACGGCTCCCAGCCCTGCCGCGTCCGAAACCGCGGTTCCTGTCATGCCCGCGAAGATCACGGAAGCCAGAATATTCACATGCCCCAGGCCGCCCCGGAGCCATCCCACCGTATGTTCACAAAAGGTAAAGATCCGTCTGGTAATTCCCCCGGTATTCATCACCTTTCCCGCATACAGAAAAAAGGGAACCGAAAGCAGAAGGAAATTGTTCACCCCTGCCACAGACTTCTGGGCCAGGATTCCGCAGTTCAGAAAGAACCGGGGTCCCCGCTCCACCAGGCTTAAGAGAGCCGAGGTGCCGCCCATGGCAAATGCCGCAGGAATTCCCAGCACAAACAGCAGAATCAGAATGACCAGATATGCAGCACCCATAGTCTCACCTCTTTCCTGCCAGCAGCTTCCCGGTAAAGGCTGCCAGCATAATTGCAAAACTGATAACCAGCGGAATATATAAGAATCCGTTGCTGAGCCACGGCACGGTGGCAAAGGTGGTGGGCCAGACGGTCCGCAGCATCTGAATCCCTGACAAAAGCATCATGGCCGAGAACAGCACATTAAAAACAAGGATCACCTTCTCCGCCACCACCCGCACAGCTCCCTTCAGTGCCTGGAGCACCGTATCTACCGCGATCATTTCCCCTTTGATCACGCTTACCGCTGCCCCCAGGTACACCAGGTATACGAAAAACAGCCGGTTAATCTCCTCTGTCCACGGTACACCCACGCCCAGCACGGTTCTGCAGAATACCTGCAGCAGTGCCAGGAACAAAATCCATACAAAGCAGACGGCCGCCACCAGGGTGATGATCTTTTCCAGTCTCTTCATGGCTTCCCCTTTCTATCTTCTCCATGTCAGTACGTTTCGATTTCCTCCATGGAGGTGACGGTCCAGTCGGTCTCAAACATCTTGGATATGGCCGGAAGCGCCTTCTGGCGGATGGCCTCTGCATCCGGCCGGGTTACCTGCATCCCCTGGTCCTTTAAGGTCTGGAGCAGCTCCTCCTCTGCCTGGTCACTGAGCCTGGTCCCTTCTGCCAGCCATTTTTCCGCGCAGGTATCAAAGATCTCCTTCTGCTCCTGGGAAAGACTGTCATAGAAGCCGCTGTTGGTCAGCCACAGGGAGGTGGCATACAGATGGCCGGAAAGTGCCAGCTGGTCCTGGACCTCGTACAGCTTGTAGGAATAGATCTGGTCAAAGGGTCCCTCGGAAGCACTTACCACTCCCATTTGCAGGGAGGTGAACAGCTCGGTCAGGGAAATAGGCACCACCACGGCCCCGATCTCCGTAAACGCATTGATAAATGGCGTGGACTGCCCCATGCGCATCTTCATGCCCTTTAAGTCTTCCACGGAATTGATGGGATCGTTGGATGTAATATGGCGGTATCCTCTTCCCATAAGTCCCACCGTGTGGATATTATTGCCGGCAAATATCTCCCGCACTCCGTCGCCCAGTGCGCCTTCCCAGGCATGAAAATAATGCTCCTTGTCACGGAATACAAAGGGTGCGTCAAAAAAGCCGTATTTGGGAGCCAGGGTTACCATGGGGTAGGTACCCATGACCGTCATCTCGATCTCTCCCATCTGGACTGCCTCCAGGGTCTCCTGCTCCCCGCCCATGACACCGGCCGCATAGATGGTTCCTTTCAGTGTTCCCCCGCTTTTCTCAGCCAGTTCGTCCACAAAGCCCTGGGCAGCCTGCAGCATACTGGTATTGGTGTCATAGGGAGATACCAGACGGAATTCCACCAGGTCTCCTGCCGGCTCTGCACCTGCGCCTTCCTCCTGACCGGAGGTTTCCTTTTCTGCCGCCGGGGCTTTGGTCTCCTGCCCTGCTTCTGCCGCCGGGGCTTTGGTCTCCTGCTTTGCTTCCGCGGCCTGGGTACCGGCCCCTGCCGGACTTCCCGAATTAGACGAACAGCCGCCCAAAGCCACAGACGCTGCCAATCCCGCTGCCAATGCAACTGCTAATCCCTTTTTAAACATAGAATACCTCCTCTTTTTTGTTGATTGTTGTTTTAAAATGACTGTTCTTGTCATCTATTAACAAAATACCACAAAAGTAGTCAATCTGTCAATGGTTTTTGTAACCCATGCTTTTTGTTTACAAATTCCCGGGATTCGTATATAATTAAAGCCGGGTTCCAGATACCACATGCGTTTACTTTTTAATATTGTTGTGGTTTCTTTACCGTTTTTATACATGATGAGGGGGGAGACGTATGTTTCCAGAGGCAAGAAGAAATTTTATAATAGAAATCCTGCTGAAAAATAAAAAAGCCATGGTTTCCGAACTGGCAAAGACCCTGAAGGTCTCAGAAGAAACCGTCCGCCGGGATTTAACCACACTGGAAAAGCAGGGCCTGATTGTCAAAAGCTATGGCGGCGCCATCCTCAAGGGCAATCCCGGCAGCACCTTTGACATGATCACCGATATCAGTGAACGGAAGGATACCAACCTGGCCATCAAGGACCTGATTGCCGGCCGGGCTGCCCAGATGGTCCACGAAGGCCAGGCCATCCTTCTGGACGCAGGCTCCACCACCGTGCGCATGATCAAATATCTCAGCCATCTCAAAAGCCTCACCATCATCACCACCAGTATTGATGTGGCTATGGAGTGTTCCTCCCACATCCGCCATTGGGAAGTCCTGGTCACCGGCGGCAAGCTGTACAAGTCCTTTAATTTGATTTCCTCCACCACGGCTGCGGAGCTGAAAAGCTACACCGTGGATCTGGCCTTTATGGGCTCCAGCGGCCTGGTCCTAAGCAGCGGCTTCACCTGCTCCGACATCTATGAGGCAGAGGCAAAGGAAGCCATGCTCTCCATTGCCAAGAAAAAGATTCTGCTGATGGATGAAACCAAGTTCGGCCACAAAGGCATCCGGGTCTTTGCTCCCTTCCATCAGGTAGACACCCTGATCACCTCCGGAGGCGCACCCAAAGAGGCATTAAAAATCCTGCGGAAGGCCATTCCCCAGGTGATTGTGTGTGAGGAGTAAATTCCGAATTCTGCCACCGCAAAAAAAGGACCACATGCCATGGAATATTTCCCCGCATGTGATCCTTTTCTCTTCATTTAAAATTCAGAACATCCCCAACTGCCAGACGCCTACCTGCAAAGCCGCTTAAACTCGTCAGCCACAAACTGCACCTTGGTCCCTACCACTACCTGGACACTGGTCTTGCCCGGGCGGATGACACCGGCGACTCCGGCAGACTTGATCTTCTTCTCATCCACCAGGGTGGTATCCTTTACCTCCAGACGGAGTCTGGTGATACAGTTGTCAATGGAGTCCACATTGTCCTTGCCGCCTACGCCTTCCAGAATGACGGAAGCCACCTGGGTGTAGTCATCATTGGACAGAACCGCGCCCATCTCCTCGTCCAGATCATCGTCCTCCCGTCCCGGAGTCTTCAGATCCCAGGCCGTAATGGCAAAGCGGAACACCACATAGAAGACGGCAAATGCCGCCAGACCCAGGGGAAGAAGCATCCAGGTGTTGGCTGCCGCAGGCAGGGATGCGGAGAACAGTGCATCCGTGGCGCCGCCGGAGAAGGAGAACCCGGCCCTGAAGCCTACCAGGGTTACGATCACGGTGAAGACACCGTACAGCAGTGCATAGAGCACATACAGAGCCGGAGCCAGGAACATGAATCCGAACTCAAAGGGCTCGGTGACGCCGCAGACAAAGGAACAGACAGCCGCGGAGAACAGAAGACCGAATGCCACTTTCCGTTTTTCATCCTTTGCACAGTGGACCATGGCCAGGGCAGCGCCCGGAACACCGAACATCATGCAGGGGAAGAAACCGGACATATACATACCCAGGGACCAGGTTACATCCGCGGAGGTATCGCCTGCCCAGAAGTGGGACAGATCGCCCAGTCCGATGGTGTCAAACCAGAATACATTGTTCAGTGCATGGTGCAGTCCTGTAGGAATCAGCAGACGGTTAAGGAACGCATAGATACCTGCGCCCAAAGCGCCCATACCTACGATGCCTTCGCCTACTGCGATCAGCACGCCGAAGATCACCGGCCATACGAACAGCAGTACCACGGATACCAGGATGGAAACCACGCCTGCGATAATGGCCACACACCGCTTGCCGCTGAAGAAGGACATCCAGTCCGGCAGCTCTGTCTTGTGGAACTTATTGTAGCAGGTGGAGCCTACGATACCGGAAATGATTCCGATAAACGGGTTGGCAATCTTGTTAAATGCCAGGGTCTTGTTGGCACTCTCTGCCACGGAAGGCATGATGGTGGTCACCACGCCGGTGCTTAACAGGGTAGTAATCATCAGCCAGGAGGCCAGAGCCGCCAGACCGCCGGTTCCGTCATTATCCTTTGACATACCTACGCCCACGCCGATTACGAACAGCAGGGCCATATTGTCAATCAGCGCACCGCCTGCCTTCACCAGGAACAGACCTGTCAGGGCCTTGAATCCGGTAATATCACCGCCCTGCATGGTGGCCGGACAAAGCAGATAGCCGAACCCCATCAGGATACCACAGATGGGCAGACATGCCACGGGCAGCATCAGTGCTTTACCCAGTTTTTGAAGAAATTTCATACAAACCGCTCCCTTCTTTGTTAAAAAAATAATTTATTGATAAAGGCCATGATTCCCGGCACGGCCTCTATACACATGAATAAGTCAAAAACAAGAACCATGATTTTCCTTGTACGATGCTGTCTAATGAAATCAGGTCCTTCTTCTGAAATGAATTTTTCTGTTTATATTTTATCAATTTTGCCAAATTCTGTCAATATAAAATTTATTTTTTCTTTATATTCTCTTTATTTTTCGTTTATCAGCTCTTTATATTTTATTTTCAAATCTATGATTGAAATTTCCGGAAGAACGTGCTATAATGTGTTTCATGCAGATGTAGTTCATTGGTAGAACATCAGCTTCCCAAGCTGAGGAGGCGGGTTCGATTCCCGTCATCTGCTTTTTTTAATCCCTGCAAGGCAGGGATTTTTTTGTAACAGTCCGGGCAGCGCAAATAAACGGAGCAAGGCGGCCTCTCCGGACTGTTATCATTTTAAATGACCGGAGGTGCCTTCCATGATCCATGAACTGACCCTGGCTGCCGTGAAACGCAAGCTGTATGATTTTGACCACATTCCCCGGTTCATCAACTGCCGGGAAATCTGCTGCGCCCTGGGTATGGCCTACCGCCAGGCAGGTCTGCCCCTTCCCTCCCCGGAGGCCGGGGCAGACGTGATGGAGACCCTGGCCCGCCTGACACCCCCGGTCCAGAATGCCCCCGGGGTGGAGGACTGCATCCGGGAGACCCTGGCTTCCTACAACAAGCTGGGCGAGATCCTGGATGAAGATGCCCTGGCTGCTTTGCGGCTGGGGTATGAGACGCCGGGGAAGGGCTGAAACAGCCCTCCTATTTTTCTGTTTTCTCTTCCAGCATTTTGTTGATATTAAATACAGGAAGAACCACACAGTCTACTCCCGGTTGTGCTGTCAGCAGGGAAACCTGGCTTCTTAAATATGGCATCAAAATCGCAACAGCATTTTTCGAAACAAGTGCTTCCCTCAATGATTCCGTTAATTCATCACTTTCTTCAATGGAGAAAAAACCGCTCAGACTTATTTCAAAGAGATACTCTTCTGGTTTATTCCCTTTTAACACCAGGGTAACCCGATATATCTCCGCATCCTGTCTCCGTGCGATGCCGGACTGGATTTCCAGTTCCAGTTCTTTGTCCGAAGAAGTTCCTACCCTTCTGAACTCAATTTTGTCAAACATAATTTTGTCCAGACGCAACACACTCTTTATGGTCTGTTCTTTTTCCATAATTTTCTTTCACCTTTTATGCTGCTGCATTCATCACATCATCATATAACCAGCATTCTGATTGTCCACAATCCCTCTTTATAACCGCCCTCTTACTTTCATGCCCGTATTCCCAGTCAAACTCTGTTTCCAGCACTGCCTGCGGGCTCCAATGGGATTTAAAAGAATAATTGCCCAGATTCGTAAAAGCCTTAATTCCACTCCAGGGTAAATGTATGGAAATGTTTGTGGAGAATCCGTCATCTCCATGTGCCGGCTTATATTCACAGAAATATTTCGTACTAAAAAACTGATCATCAAACTGATCCACGAATCGTTTCATGTCTTCAGTCAGAACTTTAAAGCATGCCTTTTCTTCCGGAAGAACAGAAAGATCCAGATGACCAGTTTTATGTTCTATGACCGTATCCAGAGAAACCTCTTCACCGGAAAATACTTCCCAGTATTCTTTCTGATTCAATATAATATCCCTCATGGGAATCTTCCCGTGCAGAAGATCATAGATTTCCTGGGAAGCTGCCCTTATCACAACGTAATTGTATTCTTCCAGATCGGTACAAAGCGCCACATAGTATTCCTGTTCATCCCTGCACAGAAAAAATATAGGAACCCCCATATAATCTACCAGCACCTGTTCCAGATACAAATTCTTTCCCTGAATGCAAAAACACAATTCACCCTTCATTCTGCGAGTCCTCCATCAACCGAAAACCACTGACATCCGCATCTTCAAAAAGCCACCAGCATACATGCGAATCTTTTGTATCCTGGGGTCCGCCTTCCTTGTAGACATATCCGGCCGCCATCTTTTTATTGGGATTAGGAAATTTCATTTTCTGCTCAACAATCTCCTTATTCAGAAAGCTGGATACGCCATAGTAATAAGGATCTTTGGTGATATCGCCACCCCGAAGTCCTCTTGGCATCTTTGGCTTTTTATTCAATTCAAAGTATGACCGGAAATCCTCCCGGCTAATCCCGCGCCTGTCATCCTTTTGCCGTTCCACTGCCCTATATGTCCATAAGGGTTCATAATCGATCCGGGTGGTATCCGGGAATGCAATCTCATCATTCAGAAGTTTTTCCCGTAAAAGGACCGGAAATTTTTTGTATAATGTTTCTTCCAGTTTCATATAGCACCTCTTGTGTCTGATTTTCAAGATGCCGGCATCTGCCAGAGCATATTTGAAAACTGCTGCCTTCGTACACAACACCGGTGCAACAGACCAGTGCTACGTAGCCCGGGAATACAACGCCTTGGAGCTGACCCCCGGCAGGCGGCCCAGCTTACCGGAGACAGCGCTGATAATATCCGCCGGGGCGTCCAGCACCACACTGATAATGTTCAGCTTCTTCTCCCGGTAGGGAATCCCCATGCGCCCGATAATGTAATTTCCGTACTGGTGCAGCACCTCATTGACCCGGGCGGCAGACTCCTGGTTCTCCACAATGATGCCCACCACGGCGATCCGGGTCTCCGGGGCCCCGGCCCCGGACGTTTCCTTTTCATTCATCTGATTCATCCCCTGTTCCTTTATGCCGCCAGTACACCGCTGCACTATTTACTTCGGAATCAATGCAGCGATGTACCAGCTTCTTCCGGTTCTACAGCGCCTGCCGGATCTGCTCCGCGATCTCCTCCAGCCGTGCATCATCCGCAATCACCTTGCCGGGATTCATCTCAAACACACCGCCCCACTCCGGGCCCCCCTCATACTTGGGAACCAGGTGCATGTGCAGGTGGCAGCCAGTATCCCCGTATGCACCGTAGTTGACCTTGTTGGGCTTAAATACCTTGTGGATGGCCCTGGCCGCCTTGGCCACGTCGGCGAAAAATGCGTTCCGCTCCTCATCGCTTAACTGGATCATCTCACTGATGTGCCGGTCGTGGGCCAGAACCAGGCGTCCCGGATGGCTCTGCTCCTTAAACACATAGAGAAATCCCGTGTCCATCTTACACACCGGATACGCGAATTTGGCCACCAGCTCCCCCTGCATACAGTATGCGCAATTAACATCCTTCATGTTCATTACCTTCCTTTCCTTCTTTGCCCTCTGCCTTCCATGCGGCAGAATCCGCTGCTTTTTATAGAACTATTGTACAACAGCAGGCTGTTTTTGTAAACCACGGCTGTATGGCTCACACATGGACCAGCAGATACTGGATAAACATCTTCACCGCGTGGGAGGTATAATTTCTGTCCGGAAGCAGTATGTAAAACAGCCGCTCTGCCAGCCGGGAGGCCAGTCTGTAAAAGATAAGCGGGCTGTCCGGGTTCTTCACCATGCGGTCGCTGATAAAGGTAGCCGCAAAATCTGCTTCCGCCAGATGGCAGGCCGTGGCAAGCTGGGCCAGGCGCAGCTTGACCCTGGGTTCGAAACCGGCCTCCCGGAACATGGAAACCGCCCGGTCATAAAGGTTGTTGCCGGGTGTCAGAAGAATGTACTCCAGGTCGCGGAAGCCGGACAGGGGCGGCGCCGGACAGTCCGGCTCCAGGTGTCTGCGGTTTAAAATATCCGCGGCCGTAAGGGCCATATCCCGGAACCCTTCATTGACCGGGTTCTCCCTGGGGACAGCCAGAAGAATATGGTCATAGAATAAGGAATACCGCTCAAAGCTGCGCATAAACGTCTTGTTGCAGCTGAATGTCAGGTCGATTTTCCGCTCTGTCAGCATATCTGCCAGCACATCGGAGCTTTCCTCCACCAGCTCCAGCCGGATTCCCGGATACTTCCGGCCAAAGCCGGACAATACCCCCGGAAGAATATAGGCATTGAGATAATGGGAGCCGCCCAGCCGGATCTCTCCGGCTGCCAGGTTCTGGATATCCTGGATCTGGCGGTCCAGGTCCTGCTCCAGGCCCATAATCTTCTTAATGGTCCCAATATAGATTTCCCCGGCCGCAGTCAGCTGCAGCGGACGCCTGCTGCGGTCAAACAGCGGCATGCCAATGGATTCTTCCACTTTCTGTACGGCTATGCTTAAGGCCGGCTGGGTCAGATAGAGATGCTCCGCTGCCCTGGAAAAGCTTCCGTCTGTGTATACCTGGTAAATGTATTTCATCTCCTGCTGCATAGTATTAGCTCCATTTATATTTATATAAATTTCATAAAATTGATTATATACTACAACCGTGTTATTGTAAAGGTATCCAAAAGAACGACAGAAAGGAAATGAGAGGAATGGAAATCAACGGACTGCTTATGGACCTTAAGGACAATGTGGTCACCTGTGTCACCGTGGTGCCTGCCGGGGAACCGGTGGTCTACCGCAGGGGAGACCAGCTCTGCTCCCTTACGGCAGCGGAGGAAATCCCCTATTGCCACAAGATCGCCCTTGCGGACCTGGAAGAAGGAGACCAGGTAATCAAGTACGGGGAACTGATCGGCAGAACCACAGAACCGGTAGGAAAGGGACACTGGGTTTCCCACAACAATATTTACAGCGTGCCCAGAGATTATGAAAGCGAAATGGTAACCGCGGATTCGTAACCGTCAGACGGCAGCCAAACAGAAAGGAGAACCATCATGGAGTTTTGGGGATATAAGAGAAAAGAAGGCCGGGCAGGCATCCGGAATCACGTACTGATCCTTCCGGCCTGCGCATGCGGCAGCGAAAGCGCCCGGATCGTGGCCAGCCAGGTCCGGGGAGCCGTCAACATCGTCTTTAATACAGGATGCTCCGACGTGGCAGCCAACACGGCCATGTCCCAGAAAATCCTCACCGGGTTTGCCTGCAATCCCAATGTCTACGGGGTAGTCATCATCGGCCTGGGATGCGAGACCGTCCCCCACATGGAGCTGCGAAAGAAGATCCAGTCCATGACCAGCAAACCGGTAGTGTCCTTTGGCATCCAGGACGAGGGGGGCACCTTAAAGACCATTGAAAAGGCGGTCCGGGCTGCCAGGGACATGGCCGCCCAGGCCGCCATGCAGCAGAAGGAGCTGTGCCACATATCCGAGCTGCTTCTTGGAATCGAGTGCGGCGGCTCCGATGCCACCTCGGGCATTGCCAGCAATCCGGCTGTAGGGGAATTAAGCGATCTGCTGGTGGACCTGGGCGCCTCCACGGTCATGAGTGAGTCCATTGAGTGGATCGGCGGGGAACATGTGCTGGCCAGACGGGCGGCCACCCCGGAGATTCATAACCAGATCATCCAGGTGTGCAAGGACTATGAGGAGCATCTGAAAGCCGCCGGTCAGGACTGCCGCGCCGGACAGCCCACCCCCGGCAACAAGGCAGGGGGTCTGTCCACCCTGGATGAAAAGAGCCTTGGCTGTATCCGCAAAGGCGGCACCCGTCCCATTGTGGAGGTGGTGGCCCAGGCGGAACGTCCCACCCGGTCCGGGGCCATTGTCATGGACACTGCCGGGTATGACATTTCTTCGGTTACCTCCATGGTGGCCGGCGGCTGCAACGCCGTGATCTTCACCACCGGAAGAGGCACCCCCACAGGCAATGCCATTGTCCCTGTGTTAAAGGTCACTGCCAACGGCCTTACCTTCCAGAAGATGGAGGACAATATGGACGTGGACCTAAGCGGGATCATCAAAGGTACAAAGACCTTCCGGGAATGCGGAAAAGAGCTGCTGGCCGTCATGGAGGATGTCTGCAACGGGAAGCTGACCAAGGCAGAAGCCTACGGATTCTCGGACATTGCCGTGGACCATGTGTGCCGGTTTGTGTAGCCATATCCGCTGCCCCTGACACCGGAGGCATCCCCGCAGGCGGCCCGGACCGCGGGGATCTGCCTTCTTTCACAAAAAGGAGAAACCTATGTCAAGTTTAACTGTCTGCCTTATTATCTGTCTCATTACCATGGTCAGTTATATTGTGGGAAAGATTCCCATGGGACTTACCGCCATGCTGAGTATGGCTGCCTTTGTCCTGACCGGCTGTCTGGACCCTGCTACGGCAGCCGGATACTTCGGCAATGCCAACGGCATCATGATGCTGTCCATGTTTGTGGTAGCCACAGGCTTTAACCGCACCCAGTTTGTCAAAAAATGCGCCTCCAGCGTCAACCGGATCTCCGGCGGCTCCCTGACGAAAATGATGCTGGGCTATGTACTGATCACCGTGGTTCTGTCCCAGTTTATCCAGAGCTCCGTGGTGGTCTTCGGCATCATGGCTCCCATGATGATTGCCAGCTGCGACGAGCTTCACATCAGCCCGTCCAAAACCCTGTTCCCCATGGCCATGGTGGGCATTGCCACCATCTCCGTGCTGCCTCTGGGCAGCGGCGCCACCCAGTTTGCGGAGCTTAACGGGTATCTGGAAGCCAACGAGTACACGGCTTTTACCGTGGCACTGACCGATCCCATGAAGGCCCGGCTTCCCATGCTGCTGGCTATCTCCCTCTACAGCATTTTCATTGCCCCCAGAATGGCCCCGGATGCGCCGGTGATCCAGATGACCAGTATTGAATCCAGAAAGGATAACCGGCCCGCCCTTTAAAGAGCGGGCCGGTTACATAATCTTCATCCTGACTACCCTGGCCCTGATCTTCCAGGTCCAGTTAGGCATCGCCACCTGGGTCATCTGCCTGTCCGGTGCCCTGGCCATGGTCCTGTTCGGGGTTCTGTCGGAGCAGGAGGCCATCGGTGCCATCAACTGGCCCATGGCATTCCTGTTCGTAGGCGCCCTGGCCATGGGCGGCGCCCTGGCACAGACCGGAGCCGGGGAGGTGGTAGGCGGCATTCTGGCGGATATGGCCAACCGGCTCAGCAACCCCTACCTGATCGGCTTTGTGTTCTTTATTGTTCCCTTTGTCCTGACCCAGATCATGATGAACCGGACGGTGATGATTATCTTCATTCCCATTGCCATCCTAGCCTGCAAGTCCATGGGCGCCAACCCGGTGGGCATTATCATTCTGGTTCAGTCTGCCTGCCTCAGTTCCTTTATGACCCCCATGGCCACCCCTGCCATTCCCATGTGTATGGCCGCCGGCGGCTATGACTTAAAGTCCCTGATCCGCCAGTCCCTGATTCCGGCCGCCCTTCTGTGTGTGGTATCCGTGTTCTGGATCATGACGGTGTTCCCCATGTTTTAGCGTATTCAGGAAAGGAGAAAGAGAACCATGTTACAAGTGAAAGAATTTCCCCAAACCATGGCCCATATGGAGATTGACCGTTCCGATATGAAAAAATGCCTGGTATCCGGACTGTTCCGGGAGCAGGTGGAATGGGGCGGCAGAACCAGAACCTTCTATACTTATCTGGCTCCGGGCCTGACCTATGACCGGAACTGCCTGATCGTGGCTCCCCCGGATGACGTGCCGGTTCTGGAGTACATTGAGAATGGCTTCTGGCGGGAATTTGCGGACCAGGAGCAGATTTTCCTCCACTTCCTGGAGCCGGAGGGCCGGTGGAACCTGGATGGTTCCGACGCGGACTATATGAACCAGGTCTATATCCAGGTCCAGTCCAGAACCTGTTATGTGACCATCCAGGACAATGTGTACGCCGTGGGAATCGGAAAAGGCGCCACCGTGGCACAGCAGGCCCTGATGGACATGACCAGCGAGTGGTCCGGCCTGGCCACCTTCGGTGATCTGGAGGATGCAGCCATGAACAATGCGGTAACCACCCGCCGGGCCCAGGACATGGGCCAGGTGGAGCTTACGGTCAGTGCCTCCAAGGCACAGCTTCCCGTCTGGATGCTGTGGTCTGAACCTGCAAAAGCCAACAAGGCTGTGAAGGATTACTGGAAAAAACAGAATGACGCCGGGGAAGAACGGTTCTCCAATGAAGCCGCAAACGAAATCTATTTTCCCTCCACCGTATACAAAAAAAGCTCTGTCAATGAGGAAAAGATTGCCCAGGTGCGGATCACCAGTCATTTCTCCCTGGAACCTGGCAAAAACCTGCCTCCGGAACTGTTCCGGACGGTGTGGCAGTTTCTGGCCATGGCCCGGCGCCACCGCTGCTACGGCCAGAAGGCCCTGCGCAATTACATGGAACCGGAGGCATACGGGGCCCGGCTTTATACCATGGAGCACCAGGGATTTACCCGGCTGTGGTACGAATATGTGCCGGAGCATGTGAAGGAGGCCGGCGTACCGGTGCCCCTGGTGGTCTGCATGCACGGCCGGGGCGGCAGCGCGGAAAGCTTCATGGATCTGTCCGGCTTAAGCCGGGTGGCTGAGGAGCGGGATTTTATCGCCGTCTTCCCGGAGTCCGGCATATACCAGCAGCGTCCCGGAGGCATCCGCAACGTGCTCTGCTGGAACGGGGCCTGCCAGAACGAAGAGCGGGATGATGTGGCATTTATTCTCAAAGTAATTGAGGATGTGAAACGCAGATATGCCATTGATGAGGGACGTATCTATGCCTGCGGCCAGTCCAGCGGCGGAGCCATGACCTCCCGGCTGGCCATGGATGCTCCCCGGGTGTTTGCCGCCGTGTCTCCCTGGTCTGCCATCAAGGAGCCCCAGCGCAGGATTCCCCTTCCGGAAACCATGGACCCGCCGGTTCCCTACCTATTTCTTCTGGGGGAGCATGACTGGCTGTGTGTGGACAAGGACAAGGGAGAGCTGGAGTACCGGGTGACCCCGGATATTGCAGAGTTTATACGGAATCTGATCCGGATCTACGGGCTGGGGGAAACTCCCAGAAAATACCGGTGCGGTGAGATTCAGTATTATGTGTACGTCAATGAAAAACAGACGCCCATGCTGACCGTTGGCACGGTAAAGGATATGTCCCATGCCAACTATCCGCGGGAAAGCTGGATCGCCTATGACGAATTCTTCTCCAGATTCTCCAGGGCAGAGGACGGGGCCCTGCTGTATATGGGAGAGCCTGCGGTGTAACCACGGACCCAAAAGGGAGTGCCGGTTACGGTTCACCGGTACCAGCAGACAAGAAAGAGATGTGAAAAAAGTCACCGTTTTCCGCGGAAAACGGTGACTTTTTTCACATCCCCCTATGGTATTTACCCGCAGGAGCTTTCCGGGGCCTGGGCCTCGGCTATCACCGGGGCTTCCGTATGGCCGGCGCGGCTGCGCATCATCTGCACCCCGACTACCACTGCCAGACACAGAATGCCCAGCAGGTCGGTTCTGCCGCCGCCGTCAATGAGAAGCAGGGCACCGGCAGCGGATACCACCCGCAGAAGCACGGGCATACGTCCCTTTAAGTAGCCTTCCACTGCCGCCGCGATCAGCACCACGCCTGCGCAGGAGGTGATTACCACCTGGAAGCCACTGATAACGGTGACATTTTCCAGCAGAAGCTGGGGATTGTACATGAACATGAAGGGCACGATGAACCCGGCCAGGGCCAGCTTCACCGACTGCCAGCCGGTCTTCATGGGGCTTCCTCCGGAAAGTCCTGCTGCCGCAAATGCCGCCAGAGCCACCGGCGGGGTCAGGTTGGCAAACATGGCAAAGTAGAAGCAGAACATGTGGGCGGCGATCTCCGCCTGCCCCAGCTCCACCAGGGCCGGAGCCGCGATGGTGGCGGTGATCAAATAGGAGGGGATGGACGGCAGGCCCATACCCAGAATCATGCAGGTAACCATGGTAAACAGCAGGGTCAGGAACAGGCTGGCTGCGGCGCTTCCGGGAATGGCGTGCTGTCCGATACTGATAATGGCGTGGGCCACGTTAAGGGCAAAGCCGGTGAGGCCGCTGACGCCTACAATGATGCCTACGCAGGCACAGGCAATGGCCACGGACACGGTGGATTTGGCACCGGACACAAAGGCGTCGCAGATGTCCTTCAGACTCATACGGCTTACCGGGCGCAGTTCTGCCACCAGAATGGTCACCACGATGGTCCAGAAAGCACTGAACAGCACGGTCTTGCCACTGAAAATCAGCATGTAAAGCAGGAACACAATGGGAACCAGCAGGTGGCCCCGCTCCTTCATGACCGCTGCCACCTGGGGCATCTGGTCCTTGGGGAGTCCTTTAAGGCCGTCCTTTTCCGCCCGCATCTGGACCTGGAGGATGATGCCCAGGTAGTAGATCAGGGCCGGAAGCACGGCGGCGCGGATAATGACCCCGTACTTGACTCCCAGGGTCTCGGCCATGACAAAGGCCGCCGCACCCATAATGGGAGGCAGAAGCTGGCCGCCTACGGAAGCAGTGGCTTCCACGGCTCCGGCAAATTCTTTGGAGTAGCCGGTCTTCTTCATCAGGGGAATGGTAAATGTCCCGGTAGTCACCACATTGGCCACTGCGGAGCCGTTGATGGAGCCTAAGAAGCCGGAGGCCAGCACCGCCACCTTGGCAGGACCGCCTTTGGTGTGGCCGGCCAGGGCATTGGCAATATCATTGAAGAACTGGCCCATACCGCATTTGTTCATCACGTCACCGAAGATGATGAACAGCACAATATACGTGGCGGACACCTTCACCGAGGTTCCGTAGATACCGTAAATATCCGTGGTCAGATAGGTAACCACCCTGTGCCAGGTGTAGCCCCTGTGCCGGAAGATCCCCGGGCAGGAACGCCCAAACAGGGCGTAAACCAGAAACAGGGCCGAGAGAATGCTTAAGGCCGGACCGGAAATACGCCGGGAGCATTCCATAACCAGAAGAATCAGCAGGGTCCCCATGACAATGTCAATGGTCTCCCCGGAAAATCCGGTGGAAATAAACACCGGGTAGCGGACAAACACATACACCGGCATTACGGCGCACAATGTAATAAAGATCCAGTCGTACCAGGCCATCTTCTTCCGGCTGGTCTTCTTAAAAGCCGGATACAGGGCAAAGCCCAGAACCAGCACCAGGCCCACATGGATGGCGTGATGCTTGATATTGACCATCTGCAGGAGCCGGATGCCTGACGCGTAGGCCAGGTGATACAGCGTAAAGACCAGGCAAAGCACATAGACCAGCGTCTGGAGTCCGCGGCTGGTGAAGCTGCGGGTACGGGATTCTTTCTCGAATTTCTCCATGATCCGGGCGCCGTCCACGGCAGTGTCCCGGGTCTCTAATTCTTTAAGATCCATCATTGGTCAGATACCCCCTTTTCTGAATGATTTCCCCGCGTATCCGGCTTGCGTCCGGCAGGGAGCGGAAATCAAAAATTTCCTTGTCGTTGAGTGTAAATCCTTTCATATACTTGTCGGATGTGATCCAGCTGAACCGGGGAAACCGGCTGTTGATCTCCTCCATCCACACCAGGCCGTCTTCGATCCGGGTGGGCACATCCATTTCCGCCGGAATCCCGGCCCCGTACCCGGCCACGGCAATGGCATCCAGGTTAAACTGGTAATCACCGGTAACGGTGTAATACTCGTACCAGGGAATGTGCTCAAAGGAGTGTTCGATCTCCAGGCTCAGCCGGTCCCCGGCCCGGACTGGCACGGCCAGCACTACCTGGTCCCGTTCCCGGTCATAGAGCCGGAACACGTGGCCCGCCGGAGCCAGAAACGCCCACCAGAGGAAGGCTGCGGCCAGGACCAGGCCGGCGGCCCCGGCCAGAATAAGATGCCGGCGTCTGTTCATGATATGTCTCCTTCTGTATCCCCCCGGAAGCAGCCCATTTTTAAGGGGCGGAAAAGGGGGCGGCGGCAGTTTCTCCCCTGCGCCGCACCCCTCTTGTGCCGTAAATCCTTACTTAATGTATCCGTTGTCCTTCCAGAATGCCTCGGCACCCGGATGAAGCGGAAGCTGCACGTCATCCACGCCGAAGGTGATGTCGATGTTCTTGTCTGCCGCGTTGTGGGATGCCTTGATGGTGCTGATATTCTCGAAAATACCGGTGAGCATATCATAGACCATCTCGTCGCTTAAGTCTTCCCGGACCAGCATGATGTTGTACACGAATACCCCTTCCACATCCTCGGTATTGTTGTAGGTGTTGGCGGGAATCACGGATTCCGCATAGTAGGGGTAATCGTTGACCAGCTTGTCGCGGCCTTCCCCGTCAATGGGAATCACCACCATGTCGTAAGAAACGCCCAGGTCCATAACCGTTGCATTGGGCAGGCCGGAGGTGACGAACACGGCATCGCACTGGCCGTTCTTCATGTTGTCAATGGCCTCGCCGTATGCCAGGTAGTCCGGGGTAATGTCATCGTATGTAATGCCGTATGCATCCAGGATCATGCGGGCGTTGATCTCCACGCCGGAGTTGGCGGCTCCTACGCCTACCCGCTTGCCCTTCAGATCCGCCACGGATTTGATGCCGGTGTCGGCAGTGGTTACAAGCTGTACATAGTTGGGCCACAGACGCATCAGGGCTTTCAGGCCGGTGGCGGCATCCTTGCCTTCGTAAGCACCGGTGGCCGTGTAGGCCTGCATCACCGCATCCTGCATGGCGATGGCGATCTCACAGTCGCCGTTTAAGATGTTCTGGATGTTCTGTCCCGTGGCATTGGTAGCCTCCGCGGAGGTGTCATATCCGTATTCCTTCAAAGCTGTGGCAAATGCTCCGCCGATGGGGAAGTAAATGCCGGAGGTTGGGCCGGTTCCTACTGTAACGAATTCCTTGGCCCGGTCCTCAGGACTCAGCCCTTTGCCGGAGCCTGCGGCTGCCCCGGTGGTATCTGCCGGAGCTGCCGTATCAGCGGCGCTGGTGGCTGCCTCAGTGGCTGCGGTAGTAGCCGGTGTGCTGCCGGAACCGTCGCAGGCGGTGGCGGACAAAGCAACCGCAGCTGCAAGTACAAGTGCCAGTACGTTTCTCTTTCTCATAGATTTTCCCTCTTTTCTCCTCTTACTTACGTGAATCTACAAATTATTTCTTGTGGGATTCACAATTATTTATATGTATTATAGTGGTAAAGTGGTGAATTGTCAATGTTTTTTTGCAGGGACAAAAAACGGGGACAAAATGATGTTCCCGTAAATTGCCATAATCAGAACCGTCTCCCCCCGCCTCCATGGGTACGTCCCCCGGAGGATGTGTGGGTGGAGCTTCTGCCGCCTCCTCCGAAGGAAGAGCCTCCCGGGCGCCCCGTACTCTGGGGCCGGGGAATTATAGCCTGGGTGGTGAAGGAATTCACCAGATTGTCATGCTGGTTATGAAGGGCAAACCGGCAGTCTGCCCGGTAGGCCATAAGGAAATTGGAAGCCTGGCTGCGGACCGCTTCCATGGCATATTCCTTCTTCACATTCATACAGACCAGGGCGGCAGAACCTGCGGCCACCGCCAGGGCCATCACTGCCTCCAGCAGGCTGATGCGGCGGTAACGGCTGATCTTCCCGGTCTCCGGATCATAGTTGTACTGGCCTCCGGGAATGCCCTTCCGGTACCAGGCCCCGGTATCTGTCAGGAAGCTGTCCGCCGCCCCTTTGTAATCCCCTGCCACAGCCAGATCATACCCATGGTCCAGAGTCTCCCCGATCCGGCTGTCGGTGAGGAAACGGATCATGGCCCCGGAGGTGGAGATATAAAGCTCCCGGTTGTCCAGGTCAATGAGATACAGAACCCCGCTGCAGTCCTTTCTGGTACCAAAGCCGCCCTGGTCGTAAAAATCGTCCGCGTAGTCCCGGCTGGTCTTTCCCTGGGCATCGGAAGTGGTGACCAGAACCACGTCCATCTTCATCTGGTCCCGAAGCTCCCGGATACGGGACTCCAGCCGGCTGATCTCTTCCTGATTCCATAAGCCCGCCTGGTCGAAAACCCGCCGGTCACTGGTTTCTGCCCAGGCACTTGCAGGCGCACCTGCCAGAATCCCCCAGAACACCAGGCAGAATACTGCCAGCACTCCGGCCCACCGCCGCATCCCTTTCTCCCGGCTGCCCTGATCCTCCGTACCCGCTGCCGCGGCTTCCGGCATACATTCCTGTCCACGGTTCATATCCATCCCCCCTATCCGATCATATATCCCACAGCCAGCAGCACCGCTGCCACCGGCAGGAAAATACTGGCAAACAGCCTTCCCAGACGGCCCCGGTCCACGGGAAGCTCCCCGCAGATCTTGCCGGACTGTCCGTTGCAGGCAAAGTAATAGATCCTGCCGTTTCTCTTGTCCTTGTAAGTCAGGGTCCATACCGGAAGCAGGGTGTATTTCCAGGAAGGCTTCTCCAGCCGGGCCTGGCAGGAACGGACCTGCACTGAGCTGTAGTCCCCGATCTGGCCGGTCAGGGACTGTCTGGCGTAGGCCTCCACCTCCTGCTCCACCTCCTGGACAAATTTCCCGGACTCCATATCCCGGTTCTCCGCAAAGAACCCGGAAAGATAGCCCATGTGGAACTCCTTCTGCTTCTCCATGTCAAAGGGAAAGACCCCTTCCACCAGCCGCCGGTTGGCCTTGGACAACGCATTCCGCGGAACATTGGCCACCTCCATGGTGCCCTGGCGGCTGACATCGTACTGGTCTGTCTTTGTATAACGGATATTCCCTGCTGCCCAGGTACTGACCTTGTCTCCCCTGGCATCCACACTGGCCTTGACCTGGCACCCATACAGCCAGTAAGGGAAATACACCCCTGTCAGCTTCTCCACCTGGTCACTGGAATAGAAATCCCTGGGCACATACTTCTTGGTCCCGATCCACTGGCCGAATATCTCCAGGGCCTTCTTCCTGTCAATGGCAAAGGGAATAATCCGGTCCGGATGATAGGTTCCTTTCAGCCGCTGGGACACTACCACCGGATTGTGGCAGTAATAACAGAAGGTAGCCGTGGTCGTAGGCTCCGTCACAATCTCCGCCCCGCAGCTGGGGCAGATGTAGCAGTCCGCATCCTCATCCCCGTCCTGGGGCGTCATGGCCTCCAGCTCCTTCTGACTAAACCGGGAATCGCAAAATTCACACAGATAATCCTGCTTCTCCGGATGAAACCGCAAATCCCCGCCGCAGTTTGGGCACTTATAAGATATTGTTTCCATAATTATATTCCCCTTTTAACCACATTCGCGTCATGACCGATTCCCTGGCGGACCCTTGGGAAGACGCCTCTCCCTCCGCCTACCGGCGTCCCTTTTCCAGCGCCTTCACTGCCCACCACAGAAACACGCCGGTCATAACCACCTGGATCACAATGCTTCCTGCCACCCAGCCGGAACGGATTCCCTCCATGTTGTGGTTCCCGAAAATCCGCAGCACAAGCCCGCTGCCCTGCTCCTGGCCTGCCATACGCAGCATGGTCAGGAAAAAGGTTGCGGCAGGATTCACCAGCAGAAGATAAAGGAACCGCCCGGAATGTTCCGCCGCCTGTCCCTGGCCCGCAGACACCAGCCAGGCCTCCCCGCCCCACTGGTGCAGGTAAAGAACTGCCTGGTTGGCCACCCAGGTCCCTGCCACCAGAATGCCCAGCACTATATAGGAAGCCACCGTAGCTGCCGTTGTCTTTTTAAATACGGCAGAACAGCAGATACCGATACTTCCGGCCAGCAGTGCCGCTGTCATATAGCACAGAAACAAAAGCCCCATGTCCCACAGGGTCACTCCCCCGTAGATGAACATCATGGCCATCACCGGGAAGCTGGACACCACAAGAAATGCCACCATGCTTAAGGATGCAACCAGCTTGCCGGTGATAATGTCCGCCGGGGTCATTTTCGTGGTCAGCATCAGTTCCAGGGTCCGGCGCTCCCGCTCGCCGCTGATGCTTCCGGCGGTCATGGCCGGCATCAGGAACACCACCATGACAAACTCCAGCACTGCCACGAACATGTAGAGATTTAAGAAGCTGGAATACTGGATCTCTGCCGTCAGCTTCACCTGGCCCAGGGTGGAATACAGGTTCAGCAGGGCCACCAGGGCCAGGATTCCGTTGAACATCAGGGGAACCAGGGCCAGCCGGAAGCTGCGGGCCCGGACCATGGTCTCCCTTCTATAAATCGGATTCTGCTTCATAGGACAGCACCACCCTTTCCTCATCCCTTCTTGTCAGCTGCATGAACACGGCCTCCAGGCTGCCGGACTCCCGTTCAAACCCGCGGACCAGAACGCCTGCTGCCACCAGCCCGGCCAGAAGCTCGCACTCCTGTCTCGTGTCCCCGGTAAATCCCACCATGATCTCCTGGTCCCGGACCGTAATGGTGTGGACCAGGGGATGCTCCTTGAGAAGCTTCATGGCCTGGTCCATATTCTGGAAAACGGAAATGGTCAGGGGCCTGGAGGTCTGGACCTTGCTGATAATCTCCTCCAGGGACCCGTTGAGAATCATCTTCCCCCGGTCAATAATACCCACATCCGTGCAGATCTCTGCCAGGTCCGGCAGGGCGTGGGAACTGATGACAATGGTCTTGCCCTGGCCGTTAAGCTCCAGCAGGGTATCTTTAAACTCTACCTTTGTCCTGGGGTCCAGGCCGGCGGTGGGCTCATCCATCACCAGCATAGGCGGGTCGTGGACCAGGGCCCGTGCCAGACAGAGCCGCTGCTTCATGCCCCTGGACAGACCGTCCACAAAGGAATCTGCCTTGTCCCCCAGCCCCACCTGCTCCAGCAGGGTCAGGGACCGCTTGCGGGCCTTCAGTCCCTCCAGGCCGTAGCAGGAGGCAAAGAAGTCCATGTACTCCCCGACTTTCAGATTGTCATATACACCGAAATAGTCGGGCACATAGCCGATCTTTTCCTTGAGACAGCCGGGGCGGGCCAGCACATCCTGGCCGTCCAGCTCCACACTGCCTCCGTCCGGCTGCAAAAGCCCGGTCATAATGCGGATGGTGGTGGTCTTGCCGGCACCGTTGGGCCCTACCAGACCAAACAATGCCCCCTCCGCCACATCCATGTCCAGTCCCTCCAGGGCATGGAAATTGCCGTAGGCTTTTCTCAAATTGCGTATTTTCAGCATCTGTTTCCCTCCTTGGAAAGACCCGTTCCCATGGCCTGCCCTGACTGGTTACCATTCACGGGAGAATTCTCCGGTCCGGCTATGGCGGACTGTAACCTTAGTTCTCTCTCCCGGCCACCATGGGCATGGGAAGCTGCACTGCGTCGTAGCCGCCGGTTCCCTCATACACATAGCGCACGGTCAGGATATTGCCCGGTGACAGATAGGGGCGCAGCTCCTCCACATCCATGGTCTTTCCTTCCAGCTCCATCCGCTCAAAGTTGCCGCTTCCATGGTTATAGAAATAGATGCCCCCGTCAAAGGCTTCAAATCCACCGGCCCCTGTTCCCCGCAGCTCCTGGGACACGGGCTCAAAGGTCAGGCTTTCCACGGTAATATCCGTTCCCATACGGTACTCCAGGGTCAGCGGTTCCAGACTGGTCATGGAGTTGGTAGCCTGGTCATAGCTTCCGGTCACCACCTCCGGCGTCTTCATCAGTACGGACCGGTACAGCACCTGGTCACGGGAGGTGTCCACACGAATGGCTGAGGTGACCATGGTGAGACCATAGGTCTCCCCGTCTCCCTCCGCCAGAAACTGGCTCTCCTCCTTGGCGGTGCTGAACGCCACCACCCGGGCGTCGGCCATGTATCCGGTCATATAGTTGTCCAGATAGAAGGTCAGCATCCGTGCCCGCTGCATGGCCATCAGGTACTCCATATTGCTGATGTCCGCATGCCCAAAGCCTTTCTCCCCGGTAATATATGCGGCCAGCACCTGGGAATTGTTCAGGGGAAACCGGAGCATCTTCAAATCATCCAGACGGATGGTGGCATGGGGTTCCAGCCTGCCCAGATACACCACATTTCCGTAGAGAATCAGGGCCGCATCCTCCAGGGGGAAGGGGAACCTGCTGGTAATGCTTCCGCTTAGACGGCCTTCAAAATAATAGGCATCCCCGGTGATTCCCACCCCGGCGGTGTTGGGGCTCTTCCTGCCCATCTGAAAGTAGCGGGGACTGAATGCGGCGATATTCTGTCCCTCCAGCACCAGCTCCCCGTCCTTCCGGCCAATGACCATCTGACAGGCTTCCGTACCGGTGAAATCCGGCTGCTGCATCCCCTGGTTCCGGGACACCCGGGTCACCGGAAGGATGGAATAGGAGGGATTGAGTCCCACCCGGTAGGGACGGCTGTCCGGGTTGCGGACATTGACATAGGTCTTGTCTGTCACATAATCTTCGGTCACGTCCTGGATGGTGGCATAGGTAAAGAAGGTGGACTTGAACCGGGTCCCGGAACCCATCAGGTACACCGCCACCGTAAATACCAGGGACAGCACCAGCACTCCCCTTCGGTAGTAAATCTGCAGTTCCCGGTTCTTAAGGAACAGGTAGAGCACCGGTCCCATGACCAGCAGATACAGAGTCAGCACCAGGGCATAGGGCAGCATCCTGGGAAGCCGCTCCAGATTGCCCGTATTGATCAGGCTCTGGACTGACCAGAACCGCCCCGAATTGCCGCTGTAGGCCACCTGGGCCAGAAGGCTGATGCGGCTTTCTCCCAGCAGGCTGGTGAGAAAATAGTCCACATAGGAGGTCTGGCGTTCGCAGAGGGCCTCAATGTCCGCCAGGTCAAAGGCCGCTACCCCGATCAGGCCCTGTTCCTTGGCGGCTGCCGTCAGAAGGGGGAAGCCGTCACTGGACAGGATCACATTGCCTCCGTGAAGGGGAATGTCCACGCAGGCCATTTCCAGCCGCCCTTCCCGGGGCTCGCTCTGGCCGAAAAACTGGGCCAGGTCCACCTGCCGCAGCTCCGGCAGGCCATAGGAATCATCCAGCAGCTCCGGGGCAAACCGCCCCAGGGTGTCGTCCACCCGTTCCCCGGTGCCCAGAATCAGGACCCCGCCGCTGTGAACCCAGTCCATAATGGCGGCAGTCTGTTCCTCGGACAGACTGCGGAGCTTGTAGTTGTTCACCACCAGCACGTCCAGAAGCCCCAGCCCCATTTCGCTTGTGGGGAAATCCTCTGCGTCCAGCTTAAAGGAGCGGGTCCGCAGGGTCCCGTAGCTGACGCCCACCCCGTCCAGGTATTTCAGGTCCTCGGGCTGGTCCGAGAGAATGCCGATAAACAGCTCCGGCACATCCAGACTCACATTCAGCTTAAGCCGCTGCCCGGCCAGCTCCTGCCCCTGGCTGTCCACATAGGATACATAAAGCTGCCGTCCCCGGCTTCCCAGGGGAATATACTCCTTCAGCACCACCCGGTCCCTGGCTGCCACATCTGCCTCATAATCATACCGGTACAGGGTATCATCCGATTCCCTGGCCTGAATCCGCAGCGTCCCGTTCACCGGCGTATCCCCGGTATTTTCAATGGTCACCTCCACCGGAAGATAGCGGCCTCCTTTGGCAGTGCCGTCAAAGCCGTACTCTACCCGCACAGACAGGTCCCCTCCCCCGAACCGGGTCTCCTGGACCGGAATCTCCGCTGTCCCGATATCATTCTCCAGAGTCTCCTCCAGGGCAGGCAGATCCGGACCCGGCAGATCCGACTCCGAGGCCGCCCCATATGCCGGCCCTGCCGGGTGATATAATATCAGTACTGCCATAGCCAGTACCATCCCTACGGACCGGATTCCCGGCAGTCTCATTGTCCCAGACACCTTCAAGATCGTCCTCCATCCTCTCCTGCTACACACCGAAGTTCTCCTTATTGATATCAAAGTCTGCCCGCAAAGTCACCAGGAACTCGGTGCCTTCCAGATCGCTTTTCACAGATATAGTCCCTCCGTGCATATCCACAATATTCTTCACAATGGCCAGCCCCAGGCCGGTGCCTCCTGTGGTGGTGGAGCGGGACTGCTCCACCCGGTAGAATTTTTCAAAGATCAGGGGCAGCTCGGCCTCCGGAATCACGTAACCGTAGTTGGTCACGGACACCTGGACCGTGTCCTCCCGGGAATACACCTTCACCAGCACCCGCTTGCCTTCGGCCCCGTATTTGATGGCATTGTTAATCAGATTGTCAAAGAGCCGGGCCAGCAGGCTGCCGTCGGCATTGATAATCCGCCCGGTCACATTGCTCTGGAGCTCATAGGACAGATTCTTCCTGGCAAAGTTGGGGTAGGACTCCTCCAGAAGCTGGCTTAACAGCTTGACAATATCCACCTTGGCTACCTGCATGGATATCTTCCCATAGTTCAGCTTGGTAAACCCGAACAGATCCTCGATCAGCTTCTCCAGCCGCCGGGTCTTCTGGTAGGCGATATCTATGTATTTCTTCTGCATGTCCGGCGGCAGGGGCGCCGCCTTGCCGGAGAGAAGCTCCAGATAGCCGATGATGGAGGTCAGGGGGGTCCGCAGGTCATGGGCCACATTGGTAATCAGCTCATTCTTGGTGCGCTCCGCCTCCCGCTCCTTGTCCATAAGGGCGCGGATGTCCTCCACCATCTTGTTCAGGTTCTCTGCCATGGAGGAAAATTCGTCATCCCCCACCACCTCCACGGTGGTATTCAGGTCCCCCTGGGAAATGCTCTGGATGGCGTCGGATATCTTCCCGATATAGGAGATGGTCTTCTCCATCAGCAGCACAAAGGTCACCGCGAAAATGGCAATCCCCACAAGCACATACCCCAGCACAATCACCACATCCGGCTCATAGACCCTGGCAAGCAACGCATTGTTCCACTCCAGCTTCCTGGAATATCCGGCCAGCATGGACAGGTTGATCACCAGAAATACCTCCACCAGGCAGGCAACCACCAGACTGTACAGGATATTGATAATCAGGCGTGTACGGAACTGATGGCTCATGTCCATGGTTCCGGTCTTATTATTTTTCAATTTTGTATCCTACCCCCCACACTGTGGTGATAATCTTATCCTGGCGTTCGTCTTCCTTCATCTTGCCCCGGAGACGGCGGATATGTACCATAACCGTGTTGTTGGCCTCGTAGACCTTCTCGTTCCAGACCTTCTCGAAAATCTCGTCAGTGCTGAAGACCTTCCCCGGATTGGAGGCCAGCAGGTAGAGAATGTCGAACTCAATGGGGGTCAGCTTTACCTCCTCGTCAAACACGGTTACCTTGTGGTTGTCCTTGTTGATGGTCAGTCCCCGGATACTGATCTCGTTGCGGACATTCTCATGGACATTGCTGTGGGGGTTTAGCTGGGTGTAGCGGCGCAGCTGGGACTTGACCCGGGCGGTCAGCTCCAGGGGGTTAAAGGGTTTGGCCACATAGTCGTCTGCCCCGGTGCCCAGGCCCAGGATCTTGTCTAAGTCCGTGGACTTGGCACTGAGCATGATAATGGGGATATTGTTGGTCTCCCGGATCTTCTTGCACATCTCCAGACCGCTCATGCCCGGCATCATAATGTCCAGAAGTACCATCTGGATGTCCTCCTTCTCCAGGATGTCCAGGCCCTCCTGGGCATTGGACGCCTTGAACACCTTATATCCGTCACTGACCAGATAAATCTCCACCAGATCGGCAATCTCCTGCTCGTCATCTACTACCAGGATACTTGTCTCTGCCATAGTTTCATGTCCTCCTTTTAGGCCTATTTTGTATCGCCTTTACACGGCTTTTCATTTCTATTCCTAAGTGTATCATAAAATGTCGATTTGTGCCTTACTTTTTTATTACTTTTCTGATAAATTTTTCCGGCCATGGGTATTTTTTCCTGAGAGGAAGGCAGAATGGTTTGCAGACGCTGGCAGAATCTGTTATACTTATGGAAAGAAAGGATGTGGTTCCATGAAAAAGACAGTAGGAATCGGGGTCCAGGACTTTGAAAAGCTGCGGCTGGGAAATATTTTCTATGTGGACAAGACGGATTTTATCCGCCAGTGGTGGGAGTCCGGGGATGACGTCACCCTGATCACCCGCCCCCGGCGGTTTGGGAAAACCTTAAATATCAGTATGCTGGAAAAATTTTTTTCGGTCCAGTACGCAGAACGTGGGGAACTGTTTGAGGGACTTAGGATCTGGGAGCGTGAGAAGTTCCGGAAGCTCCAGGGCACCTGGCCGGTGATCAGCCTGTCCTTTGCCAATGTGAAGGAGCGGAGTTTCAGCGCTACAGTGCAAAAGATCTGCCAGTGTATCTCGGACGTATATAATGATCACCGGTATCTGCTGGACAGTGATCTGCTATCAGAGGAAGAGAAGGCCTTTTTCGAGGACATTTCCCCTGCCATGCCGGAGGTTACCGCAACCTGGGCTCTGCACCGGCTTTCCAAATTTCTGTATTACTATTATGGCAAAAAGGTCCTGATCCTCCTGGACGAGTATGACACGCCCATGCAAGAGGCCTACCTTCATGGCTACTGGGAGGACCTGGTTTCCTTTACCAGAAGCATGTTCAACTCCACCTTCAAGACCAACCCCTGCCTGGAGCGGGCCATGATGACGGGGATTACCCGGGTCAGCAAAGAGTCCATCTTCTCGGATTTGAACAATCTGGAGGTGGTCACCACCACGTCAGAGAAGTATGAGGACTGTTTCGGGTTCACGGAAGAGGAAGTCTTTGCTGCCCTGGAGGAATATGGGCTGGCTTCCAGAAAGCAGCAGGTCAAGTCCTGGTATGACGGATTTACCTTTGGCAGGCAGCGGGACATGTACAATCCCTGGTCCATTATCCATTATCTGGACAAGAAGCAGATCGGCACCTACTGGGCCAATTCCAGCTCCAACAGCCTGGCCGGAAAGCTGGTCCAGGAGGGAAGCCGGCAGATCAAGGAGGATTTTGAAGAGCTTTTGCGGGGCGGAACCCTACGGCTGGAGATCGACGAGCAGATCGTGTACAACCAACTTCCGGTAAAGCACAATGCAGTCTGGAGCCTTCTGCTGGCCAGCGGATACTTAAAGGTAGTTGGCAAGGAATTCGTGGAGCGGACCGGACGCTGGTATCATACTCTGGCCCTGACCAACCGGGAAGTGTCCCTGATGTTCGAGACCATGATCCGGGACTGGTTCGCAGAAAGCGACGGAAGCTACAATGATTTCATCAAGGCCTTGCTTCTGGGGGATACAGATGCCATGAACGACTACATGAACCGGGTCGCCCTGGCCACCTTCAGCTCCTTTGACAGCGGCACCCAGCCTTCCCTGGCAGAGCCGGAACGCTTCTACCATGGCTTTGTGCTGGGCCTTATGGTGGAGCTGGCTGACCGCTACATCCTGACCTCCAGCCGGGAAAGCGGTTTCGGCCGCTACGATGTCATGATAGAGCCTTTAAATCCCAGACAGGATGACGGGATCATTCTGGAATTTAAGGTATTCCAGCCAAAGAAGGAGACGGAACTTTCCGATACGGTGGCCGCTGCCCTTAAGCAGATCAATGAGAAGCAGTACGAGACTGCCCTGACCACCAAAGGCATCCCCAGGGAGCGGATCCGGAAGTATGGATTTGCTTTCCGTGGGAAGGAAGTGATGATTGGGGAGGGAGAGTGACTCCCCTTTACATCTTCCGGAAAACCTTTAAGGAAGTATCCTCATGCCTCAGTATACTGGACCCCCGCCTATGACGGTTTCTCTGTATTCGATATCAGCAAAGAGAGCTGATCAGTATGTACTCAGAAGCACTGCGGATTCTGGACGCCAATACGGTGCAGATTCTGGAATTGACGGAGGCACTGGAAGACAGCTCCAGGGCCCTGGAAGAGGAACGCAAAGCACGTCTGGAAAAGGACAAAGAAATTATGCATCTGCGGGCCTTGTTAAAGGCGGCAAAAGACATCTGATCTTTGTCTGGTACATGGTTGCACAAGGGACCGGATGCTCAAAATGGCAATCCGGCCCCTTGTGCGTTCGAACATTTTATAGATTCCTGTCTTCAGCAGAGTGCCCGCCTGAACCGCTTCATAGCTCTAACCCGGACGAACCGTAACGAATTCTTCCATTTTCCGCAAGGCAGTACTAATGCAGATCCACATGACTCCCCACTTCCGCGGCCATTTCCTGCCAGTGGTCAATCCGCCGTTTCAGCTCTGCGCGGCTTTCCTCATCCTCCCTAAAAGCGATCAGGGTCCAGTCCATTTCTTCCAGGGCCGTGAAGAACTCCGGCAGCTTCTGGAAGGGTACGGAAATCATGCGGAGGCCTGCCGGGTAGGCTTTGCGGCGGCGCAGGCCGTGATAGTATCCGGTGGTAATGTGGTTCACCTTGCCGCTGATCACCGGATAGGCGTACATCCAGGCACAGCTGATTACCGGCGAGGATTTCGATTCCCACAGATCCCCGGAGATGT
The DNA here is from genome assembly GCA_910577765.1 of uncultured Lachnospiraceae bacterium. Classification (GTDB taxonomy): domain Bacteria; phylum Bacillota; class Clostridia; order Lachnospirales; family Lachnospiraceae; genus Brotaphodocola. The sequence continues at coordinate 7,435 of CAJTOV010000007.1, read as the reverse complement.
AGCTGGTGGCACGCATAAGGATGTCGCTCTGGGGCAGGTCTGCCACAAAGAACAGCAGATCCGGGTCAAAATCACAGTCCAGTGCGGGACAGAATTCCACGAAACGGATGGTGTGGGGCTCCAGAACAGGCAGCTTCTGGTAAAGCTGCTGACAGCCTGCCGGTGACTTGTAGCACCCGAAATCATATCCTGCCTGGCCGCTGGCGGTTACCGGCGGCTTGTCAGTCATGCCCAGGGCCATCTTCCCATAGCAGGCATCCTCTTCTTCGGTTATGTAAAAATGCTTTCCCGTATCCTGGGTATATTTCACATACTGGCAGTAGGCCAGCTTCTCTCCTTCATACCGGGGAACCGCCGGTCTTTCGAACCGGAATTTTACTGCCACGCAGGGGTATTCCAGATTCAGCTTTGCCAGCAGTTCTTTTTGTGTCTTGTTTAACATATCCTTCTCCATTCTGCCGCCTGTCCGGCGGCGGGACTTTTAAAGCAGATTCCCATCCTGGTCAAATTCCAAAGACGCCAGCCCGGACACAATCTGAATATCCGGGCAGATCCGGGCTTCCGGCACCAGCGCCTCCGAGATCCAGATTTCCCCCAGATGCAGGGTATCCCGAATCCGGACCATGCGGCACCGACTGCCGGCCATGCCGGATTCCGGCCCCTGGCTCCGCTGACTTCCGGCCACGCCCCCCAGAGTCTTTACCGCCGCCTGGATGGCCAGACGGTCATTGTCGAAGAACATGGGGAGCTTTGCGGATACGGTAACGCCGCCTGTAAGGCAGTTGGGATAGGTGGCGTCCCGGTCCATCTTTTCAAACACCCGCCGGGTGGTGGTATCCGCCATTCCGATTCCCATGGCAGCGCCGTGGGTTTCCTCTGTCAGGTCCAGGACTGCCACCCTTCTGGCCCGCTTTGCCCGCAGCTCCGGTTCTATGGCCGCTCCGGGCAGGTAGGTGTGGGTGATATTGGGGTCCATGCCCGGGCCGCTGATATTTTTCCCGATCCGTTCCACCACCAGCACATCCAGATCCTCCAGCATGATCCGGGGCATGCTGCCCCTGGCCTGGGCCAGAAGCAGAGGTTCTTCCCTGAACAGTTCCTCCCTGGTCAGCAGACGGACCCGGCTTACCTGGTCATAGGCATTTTCCACCGTGGCAGCTCCGAAGAGCACCCGGGCGGCCCGGATTGCGCGGGTTCCGAATTCCCGGACCCGCTCTGCCATCCGGGCAGGCCCTCCGGCATGGACCACCTCTGCGCCCTTCTGCTTCCCCAGGCCAATGGCTGCCATCTTCACCAGCCCGCTTTCATACTCGCCCCGAAAACCGGTGTGGGGCTTGATCCGGTTGAACAGCACGATTCCGTCAGCCTCCCAGGCATACCGGTCCACCCAGACCGGCTCCCCTGCCTCTGTCCGGTCTGCCTCCACCACTTCCATGGTGGCCCGCACCGGCGCACCTACGGTCTCCTCCGTGATGCCGTAGGCGGCAAGAAGCTCCTTCTGGCCCGGCGCCGTGGCCCCGCCGTGGCTTCCCATGGCCGGAATGATAAATGGCTCTGCCCCCTGGGCCTGCAGCAGACGGACCAGCCCCCGCAGCAGGGGAACATAACCGGCCAGCCCCCGGCTGCCTGCGGTGACGGCAATCTTCATGCCCGGCTTCACCAGCCCGGATATCTCCGGGCTGGCAAACTCCGCCTCCAGGGCCCGGACCGGGTCCTCCAGCTTTTCTGCCGGGAAATGCTGCCGGACCCAGAGTCCCCGGGGGAGAGAGACATGTTCCAGCATCCGGTTCACGGATTCTGTAGTTCCCGTCCTTTCCATCCGTTCTCTCCTACAGCCCTGCCAGAATGGACAGCAGTCCTACAGAAAATCCCGGCACAAACGCTACCATCAGCAGGGCCAGAATCAGCACCCCGATAAAGGGAATGGCCGGTTTCACGATCTTGTCCATAGGCAGACCGGTCATACTCTGGGCCACAAACACATTGGCACACACCGGAGGGGTACAGAAGCCCACGGCCAGGGCCAGGGTCATGACCACGCCGAACTGGAGGGAACTGATGCCCACTGCCTTCACCACGTTTAACAGCACCGGGCTGAAAATGACGATGGCAGGGGTGGTCTGCATAAACATACCGATGAAGAACAGGATCACAATCACCAGGAAGATCACCACGTATGCATTTGTGGAGATTCCCAGGAAGAAGCTGGCAATGGCTTTGTTGACTCCCATGTAGGCAAAGATCAGGCCAATGGCAGTGGCCGGGGCCACGGTCCACATCATGCCGCCGGAGAAGGTGGCAGTGGCCTTGAACTCCTTCCACAGGTCCCCAAAGGTCACTTCCTTATATACGAAGCAGCCGATGAGGATTCCGTATACCGTTGCCACCACTGCCGCCTCCGTGGCCGTGAAGATTCCGGCATAAATGCCTCCCAGAATAATCACCGGCATCAGCAGGGCCCACTTGGCATCCCAGAAGCCTTTTAAGGCTGTCATGAGATGGAATTTGTTGTCCCCGCGGATTCCCCGCTTTTTACAGTAAATGTAGTTGACCAGCATCAGAAGGCCTCCTACCAGCATAGCCGGAACAATCCCGGCGATAAACAGGTCGCCGATGGACTCGTTGTTGGTGACCCCGTAGATGACCATAGGGTAGCTGGGAGGCACGATAATGCCCAGCCCGCCGGCCACGGCACACAGCCCGGTGGCGTAGTATTTGTCATATCCGTTGCGGACCATTTCCGGCAGCATGATGGCTCCGATGGCCGCAACCGTGGCCACTGCGGAACCGGACACGGCCCCGAAGAACATGCAGGCCAGAATGGTCACCACTCCCAGGGAGCCGGTGATGCCGCCGATACAGTTGTTGGCTGCGGCTACCAGCCGTTTGGAAATGCCGCCTTTGTCCATGATATTTCCGCAGATCATAAAGAAGGGAAGGGCAATCATGGACGAAGAGGCCACGCCGGTGTAAAAGCTCTGGGCCAGGAAAGAGGCCGAAGTCACCGGATTAAACAGCAGCATAATAAAGCAGGGGAAAATCAGACAGATTCCAATGGGCACACCGATGGCAAAGAACACCACCATGGTGCCGAACAAAATCACCAGTGCCATAGCTACTGCACCTCCTTTTTGTGCTGTTCCGCCATGCGGGCCTTGTATTCGGCTTCCAGGGAGTCCAGGTCAATGGTGGGCCTGGACACACCCAGCCGTTTCTCATCCTCATGCCAGAGCCGGTATATATCGTAGACCAGTTTGGCGCTGCTGATTACCAGAATCGCCGGAATCAGCCAGTAGGTAATGGCCTTGGGTATTCCCAGGATCGGGGTCCGGGAGCCGCCGATGCTTCCGATCAGCTCCACAAAGGGAACGATCAGATAGAGGTTGAACAGGATGAAAATCACGTCGCTGATGATCAGAAGCAGTTTCTTCACCCGAAAAGGAACCACGTCCAGCAGGGCGTCAATCCGCAGGTTCTTCCGGTAGGTGACTGCACTGGACACGCCCATGTAGGTCATCCAGACAAACAGCAGTACTGACAGCTCCTCGGTCCAGGTGAAGGAGTGTCTGAACACGTAGCGGGTGACTACCTGCAAAAACAGCAGTACCATAATGACGATAAACAGGACCGCACTGACATACTGGTCTATATTCACAATGAATTTTTTCCAGTCAAATTCCTTCTTTTCCATAGTTTTGTCCTTCCCGCCTGCCGATTACATCCCCAGCGCCTTCATCAGGGCATCGTAGCGTTCCTTGCCCATAATCTCCTCGGCCTGTCCCCAGCAGCTGCTGGCCGCTTCCTTAAACTGGTCAAATTCCTGGGCAGTCGGCTCGTAAATAGTCATGCCTGCATCGGTAAGCATCTGCATGTATTCGGCGTCTGCCTTCTCGGCGGCTGTCTTGGATGCCGCGGTGGCGGCTTCATTGGCCTTGTCAATGGCTGCCTTCTGGGCGTCTGACAGACTGTTGTATTTGTCCGAATTCATGAATACAAAGGTGGAGGTGTAAGAGTGGCGTGTGAGACAGCAGTAGGGGTTCACCTCGTAAAACTTGTTGGAGTAGATGGTGGATAGGGGATTCTCCTCCGCGTCTACCATCTTGGTCTGAAGGGCGCTGTACAGCTCATTGATGGGCACGGAGGTAACGGCACAGCCCATGGCCTCCATGGCTGCCATCTGGAGGGCATCGTTCATGGTACGAATCTTTAAGCCTTTCATGTCTGCCACCGACTGGACCGGTTTGGACGCGGTCACGTTGCGGAAGCCGATGGAAATGTAGGCCAGAGGCTTGATTCCCTGGACGTCCTTTTCCAGCTGTGCCTTCATGGCATCACCGATCTCCCCTTCCAGCACACTGTGCACCTCGTCATAGCCGGAATAGAGATAGGGAATGTTCAGCTCCGCAAATGCATTGGAATACTCTGCCCAGTTGCTGGTGGTAAAATGGGCCACCTCAAAGGCTCCTGTCTGGATTCCGTTGACAATGGAATCGGTGCCCGTTGCCAGCTGTCCGTCCGGAAACAGGTCAATCTGAATGGAACCGCCGGACTCTGCCTCCACCGTGTCGATCCAGGTCATCAGGCCTGCTGCCATACCGGTGTTGCGGCCTTCCAGCTCATTGGCATTGACCACCGATGCCATACGCAGAGTAACCGGTTTCTCGTCGCCGGAGGCTGCCTTGTCCCCGGAGGACTGTTCCTGGTCTGCCGGAGCCGCCGGTGCAGCCGGTGCCTGGCCCCCGCCTCCGTTTCCGCTGCCCTGGCTCCCGCCGCAGGCGCCCAGGGATGCTGCCATTGCCGCTGCCAATACCATTGCCAATACCTTTTTCTTCATAAGATGTCCTCTCCTTTTTTTGTTGTTTTACATTTGTATTCCTGTCTTCCTGTTATACAAGTATATTCGCACATTTGCCGGGGTTTGTCAAGACCCATTACCGTTACCGCCCCATGCTTCTTGGCCGGCATCGCCGGACAAGAAGATGCCCCCCTGAATAGTAACCAATCGTAACAGTTCAAGGGGTATCTGAACTGTTACAACCAGTCCCTTCCAGCCGTTAAGAAAATTTACAGTACGCCTTGTTTTTTAACAGGAAGCATATTATACTTGTTATACAGCTTATGAATGAAACAGAATGCAGGAGTTTTTCTATGAAAAAAATCGTAAGAACCAATCTGACTGCCCAGATTTCCAGCTATATCCAGGATGAGATTATAAAGGGGACATGGAAGCCCGGGGAAAAGCTGCCTTCGGAGACGGAGCTGGCGGAGACCCTGGGAGTCAGCCGTATGTCCCTGCGCAGCGCCATCCAGCGGTGCAATGCCATCGGCCTTACAGAAACCCATGTGGGAGAAGGCACCTTTGTCCGGGACTTTAACCTGCGCTCCTACTTTGGGGAGCTGTACCAGATGAAGCTTCTTGGCAAGAAGCCCACGGAGATCAATGACCTGCGGTGTGTCCTTCAGATCGCCAGCCTGCGCCTTGCCCTGGAGAAGGGCATTGCCCCGGAAGATCTGGAGATTCTGGAAAGTCTGGGCCGGCAGATGGACGAGGCTGCCGCTTCCAGCAATATGGACGCCTTCCATGAGGCTGACGCCCAGTTCCACCGTACCATATGCCGGCTGTGCAAGAATGAGCCCCTTTACATCATCTATGACGCGCTGGAATTTATCATTGATGACATTACCAGGCAGAATGTAGAGCGCTCGGTTCGCAGCACCCCCGGCTTTTCCCTTGTACTGGGCCACCACCACGACATGCTGGAAAGCATCCGCAGCCGTGACATTAACCGGTTCATAAAAGTACAGATGGAATCCAGGGAACGCTCCTACCGCTATTATTCGGAGGTTTCGGCGGAAGAGGGGCACACGCCTTAAAGTGAAGGGGTTCGGGGCCACCCGGACCGTTGCTGCCGTAACAGTTCAGATGGCCCTTGAACGGTTACTTGCTGCCTCCGCCTCACCCAGCCATTCCTGATTTCCTATTGACATCTCTTCGTTTCTCTGGTAGTATACTTGTACAACAACCAACACATTATGTAGATGTACCCCCTGTCTTTCCTGTTAAAAATCAATCAGGAGTGTATATCTAATATGAAAATTACAAGTGTAAATGTTATCGAGTGCAAACCAAATGTCATGGGCAAGGTCATTTGTGTCCGCATCAACACGGACTGCAAGGATATCTACGGATATGGCGAGGTCGGACTGTCCTACGGCAAGGCCCACCATGCAGGCGTGGGCATTGCCCGGGATTTCGGTGAGATCATTGTAGGAATGGACCCGCTGAAGCCGGAGCTGGTCTGGGAGACCATTTTCCGCTCCACCTTCTGGGGCATGGGCGGCGGTACCGTAATCAACGCAGGCATGAGCGCCATTGACACGGCCCTGTGGGACATTATGGGCAAGGCCTGCGGAGTGCCTGTATACCAGCTTCTGGGAGGCAAGACCAATGACCGCATCCGTGCCTATGCAAGCCAGCTCCAGTTCGGCTGGGGACCGGAGCATCTGTTCCTGACCGACCCGGCAGACTATGCCAGGGCTACCCGCAATGCCCTGGAGGAAGGCTACGATGCCATCAAGGTAGACCCTATGGGCGTCACCCCGGAGGGAAAATGGGCCAGGGAGGCGCTGAATTCCAACTGGAAGATGCGCGGCAAGCTCAGTGAGGAGCTTCTGGATATCTGCTACAGCCGGACCGAGGCCATGCGCATAGAAGGAGGCAGGGATCTGGACATCATCATTGAGACCCATTCCTATCCCGACGCCAATACCGGTATCCAGCTTGGCAAGCGGCTGGAGCCCCTGAACATCTATTATTATGAGGAGCCCTGCAATCCCCTTAACGTGGACAACATGCTGGAGATCCACCGGGCCCTTCCCCAGATTTCCCTGGCCAGCGGCGAGCGGATCTACACCCGCTGGGGCTTCAGGGAGTTTCTGGAGAAGCATGTGCTCCAGGTGGTCCAGCCGGATCTGACCTTGTGCGGAGGCATTTCCGAGACCAAGAAGATCTGCGACATGGCCAACATCTACGACGCTGCCGTCCAGCTTCACATCTGCGGCGGTCCCATTGCCACTGCGGCCAGCCTGCAGGTGGAGGCAGTGATCCCCAACTTCCTGATCCACGAGGTCCACGAAGGGGCCATCAAGAAGGATATGTGTGATCTGGGTATGTATGAGGATATCCGGCCGGTCAACGGGTACTACGATGTGCCGGACCGCCCGGGCATTGGCCAGGAGCTGTCCCAGAAGGCCCTGGACGAAGCGGTGAATGTATATACCTGTCAGTAAGAATAGAAACGGGGAGGCGAAAGTCTCCCCTTGCCGGTGTTCCGGGATTCTTCTGTCCCGGTCATAGCTGGCGGCATAGGTATCCATATCCGTAACAGTTCAGATACCCCTTGAACTGTTACGGCATACGGCCATTCAGAATCGC
>CAJTOV010000006.1 GCA_910577765.1 uncultured Lachnospiraceae bacterium | reverse complement strand
CGCAATATATGGAAGGAAATGAAGAACCTGTGCAGGCGGGCCGGGGTGGCGGAGGGCAAGGTGTTTCCCCATAATCTGCGCCATCTCTTTGCCCGGTGCTTCTACGAGAAAGAGAAGGATATCGTCCGTCTGGCAGACTATCTGGGCCACAGCAGTGTGGAGACCACCCGCCGTTACACCGTTACCAGCGAGATGGAGGCATGCAGGATGAGCCTGGAAATGGGACTGCTGGTGGATACGGAACCGGAAAATGGACATGGCGGATATGGGGGGTCTTACGGAAACAGGGCCGGATACAGACACAAAAAAAGGAAGGTCCCCGCCACTGCATGACATAATATATGTTATGTCGTACAGAACAGCTACATAGTGTCCTTCCTGATTTCCATTATATACCGGCTGGTTATAAATATCAACGGATTTTTTGGGTTTTTTAAAAAAAGGCACTTTTTTAGGCTGACACCGGATGGGCACCTGGGATGAGTCTTTCTTGTGATACCCAAAAGAGGCATGAAGACGGGCCCGCCCATGACAGAAAGCGGTTTTGGGGCGCCAGGAACAGCCATGCAGGAAACTGCATGGCTTCCGGGCGCCTTTTTTTTGTGCTTTTCTGGCGCCGCATGGGAGAAAAGCGCTGCCGTCCGGCTTCCGGTCCGTCCCAAAAGGGACCGGACCGGGTCAAAAGAATTTTCCGGCCCTCTATAATATGACACAACATATATTATGACATGAGGGAGTTTCCGGGAATTCCCGACCGGCGGAAAGGGGGGATGTGTACGTGTCTGCACAAGGGGCGCAGTGCTGGAGAGACCAGGGGCAGTGTACCACCGAGATGCTGATCCGTATCTTCGGAAAGAGGGGCCAGGAGCCTTATGGAGATATTGTCCATGATCATTTGAAGAAGCCGGTGCCATACCAGGGAGCGGCAGAGCTGGTGCTGAAAATCGATGCTATCAGCCGCAGCCTGCACCCGGAATCCGGGGGAAACAGATTCCGCAGTGTGTATTCCCGGGGGGCCGGGAACCGGAACACCCTGCCGGAGGAGTACTGGCAGGAGGAAGCCCCGGGGGTTCCCGCCCGGGTAAAGGACACCCTCTATCTCCAACTGGTGGGCCGGCAGCATACCAGCATCCAGGGACGGATCTGCGGCAGACTGACCAGAAGAAAGTACATCAGTTTCCGAAGTGCCCTGGAGCTGATTTACCTTCTGTGGGAGGAGCAGCCTCAAAGCCGTCAGGATTCTTCCTGACAGCTGCGCAGAGAAAAGCCGGGAGGGGAAATAAACGTCCGGTGTCCTCACCATCATGTAAAAAGGGGCAGACGGGAGGTCTGATACCTCCCGGCGGAGGCGGTGGGAATGACAGTCCGTCTCCCACTCCGTCCAGTCCTGTGAATATCCCGGATGAACCGGTACCTATGGCCAACATCCCGGATATGGAGGTTCCCCTGGCCGAGATCTTTGATGAAGAGGTTCCTCTGGCCAATCTCCCTAAAACCGGGGACCAGGGCAGGTCGGCTTTGTGGGCCATGCTCTGCCTGGTGTCCCTGGGCGCCATTGCAGCGCTGATGAGCCAGAAGGAGCAGGAGGAACGCTGACCAGTGTGCTGACACATTTACTTTCAGCCAAATGAGCAGAATGAATTTTTAGTCTGCATTATAGCAGAACACAGAAAGGCCGCCGCTGGCGGCCTTTTGTTACTGTGCACTGGTACCCAGCGAACAGTAACCCTTTTTTGGAGTCCGGTTTTCTGGTTACAGTAACCATAGCATACCAATGAAAATTGTGGTATCATGATTATAACTTATACCAAACCACAATCTGCCAATGGAAAGGAAGTCGAGAATCATGCCAGCAGACCGCAGTATCACCACCACTGTATTTAACATCCAGACCTACTGTATCCATGACGGCCCGGGTATCCGGGTCACGGTCTTTGTCAAGGGCTGCCCCTTACGCTGCACCTGGTGCGCCAACCCGGAGTCCAATCTGCACAAGCCCCAGCTCATGTTTTATAAGGAGAAATGTACCGGCTGCGGGCGGTGTGTACCGGTCTGCGGCCAGGGCGCCGTCCAGATCCGGCAGACAGACGGGAAATATAAAGCATTTACGGACCGGACCCTCTGTACAGACTGCGGGGCCTGCACAAGCCCCTGCCCGTCAGAGGCCAGGGAACTTGCCGGCAAGGTCACCAGCGTGGCGGAGGCCCTGGAAAAGGTAGTGGCAGATAAGCTGTTTTTAGATTCTTCCGGCGGCGGCATGACCATCAGCGGCGGCGAGTGTCTGGCCTGCCCGGAGTTTACGGAGAATCTGCTGATGGCAGCCCACGAGGAAGGGATTGCCACAGCCGTAGAGAGCAGCTGCTTCGGACCCCGCCCGGTTATTGACCAGGTTTACGCCCATGTGGACCTGGCTCTCTGTGATATCAAGCACATGGATTCCGGGAAACACAAGGAATACACCGGCGTTCCCAACGAAGGAATTCTGGAGAATATTGTACATATTAACCAGGATCTCCACGTGCCTGTGTGGGTGCGCGTGCCGGTGATTCCCGGGCACAATGACGACGATGCCAATATACAGGCCATGGCAGGATTCGTAAAGGAACACCTGACCCCGGATACCAGGGTGTGCCTGCTTCCTTACCACCGGCTGGGGGAATCCAAGAACGAGAGTCTGGGCAAAGCCATGGATTTGTCCATGGAGGTGCCGGCAGAAGCCCACATGAATCATTTGAAGGAACTGGTGGAAGCTTATGGTATCCAGGTGCAGATCGGTGGGTGACCGGACAGATTTTTGCGGACGCAGGTATGGGAATGTTTATGTCCAATACCGGGGTGGACAATATTTTCTCGCCCCTTGTGATCATGGGGTGCAGGCAGATCGGAATTAATCCCATTCCGTTCCTGAGCAGCCTGCGTGTAGCCGGGGCAACGGCATTCCTGACGCCTATGGCCGCCTCGTCCATTCCGCTGGTAATGTCCACCGGCGGTTATAAGATGAAGGATATCATCCGGGTGTCGGCAATTCCCATGGTGATTGTAACCGTCAGCTGTATTCTGTGCAATCTGAACATGTTCCAGATTTATTTGTGAACCGAAACCAATAAGGTCCGGGGCTGCCCTGGATCTTTTTCGCTGGTTTTGATTGCGGTACAGTGGGGTTATGCTGTATAATTAATAAAAAATTTCATGGAAATGCAGAGGAAACAGGAAATGATGTCAGGAGAACATGAAAAATTCACGCCCAGAAAATCCCGGCCCGCCGGCGCCCAGGCAGTGCCCCCGTCAAACCGGGACAAGGCCCAGGCCCAGGCAGCCCTCCGTCAGGTAGCCGCCTGGATTGAAGAGCAGGCCGGACACGTATGGCGTGCCCTGGCCGGGGAGGGAAGCTTAGAGCCGGCCCGCCGGGACCTGCGGGTCGCACGTTCCGGCAGGACCAGCATGCTGGGATTCTGGTATCAGGGAGCATGCCTGGCCCAGGGGAAAAGCTATTTTTCCCAGGAAGAAAACCAGTGGAAGTTTGAACTGACCTGGGTGGCACCGGAGTATTATCCACGGGTAAAGGCTTATTTTACCAGAAGGATTGACAAGTGATCCCAAAACCATTATACTGAACATGATCTTCGCCGGGGTTCTTCCCGGCTAAGTTCCGGTAAATCTTTTATCGTTCTGCACAGTATGCAGGAAAACCAGTTTCCAGATTATTGATACAACAGAGAGGGGATGATTTCAAGTAAGTCAAAGTTTTTTGTTGCAGTATGGAAGAGTCATACGGTATAATGAAAGAGAGGACGCATGAAGAAAAACCTACAAGTAAAGAGGACAGCACAAGATGCTGTGTCTGTCTGCCCCAATGGAAATGAAATTACCTACCATAACAAGGATGTGGCATCCAAGGTTACAGGAGAGGCCCTGATGGGAAGCAGTCTTGCTCCATTTGGCCTGCCCCACATAAAGATTGTGGATGTGCTTCCCACCAGTCTTCCGGCTATTGAAAGCAATGAGCTGAGGCTGGACAATCTGTTTCTTCTGGAGGATGCGGCTGTTGCCATCATTGACTATGAGTCCGGCTACAGCCAGGAGAATTTTGTAAAATATCTGAATTATGCAGCCAGGGTGGTGAAGCGGTATGCCATCCAGAAGCGCCTTCCCTGGTTAAAGAAGCTGAAGATTATCGTAATCTACACGGCAGACGTGGAAAATGCCTCCGCAGAATATGATCTGGAAGGCATTCTGGTGCGGGTGGAACCGGCTTATCTGGTTCATATGGATACGGAACAGATCCGGCAGAAGCTGGAGGAAAAGATTGACAGGAAGGAACCGCTGAATACGGAAGAGCAGATGCAGATGATGGTGCTTCCGCTGACCGTAAAAGGGAAGGAGCGCAAGCAGAAGGTCATCATGGAGGTTGTAGAACTGGCCAAAAGGATTAAAAACCAGAAGCAGAAAAACCAGGTGCTTGCAGGTATCCTGACATTTACAGACAAAATTATCGACGAAGATTACCGGGAACGGGTAAAGGAGGAATGGGAGATGACCCAGATCGGGAAAATGATTTTTGATGACGGTTTTAAGGCCGGCGAAGCGCAGGGAGAAAAACGAGGAGAAAAACGAGGGGTAAAGCTTGGAGAAAAACGGGGAGAGGAGCGGGGCAGAAACCGGAAAGTGGTTGAACAGAGCTGCCGGAAGCTTCGGAAAGGAAAGGCCCCGGAAGTGATCGCGGAAGAGCTGGAGGAGGGGCTGGAACTGATCCAGAGTATCTGCCGGACAGCCGCCGGATTTGCCCCGGAATATGACTGGGACAAGGTATACAGAGCCTGGAGTGCCGGGACAGCGGCAGCAGAGTAAGGTGTGTCCGGACCTTCATTCCGGTCTCCCCACAGACATAGGGATGTGGGAATATATATGAAATAAAACTATGGAAAAAGGCTGTCGCAAAAAGCAGAAAATGCCCATATTGCGACAGCCTTTTTCCATACCATATCAGATCCGGCAGTACCTTCCCGCCCTATAGAACGCAATGAATTACAGTCTGTGGCTGGTTCTGTTGATCACTTCCTGCTGCATGGAATCATTGAGCTGCACAAAATAAGCGCTGTACCCGGCGATCCGCACCACCAGGTCCCTATGGGCTTCCGGATGCTTTCTGGCATCCACCAGGGTCTCCTGGTCCACCACATTGAACTGGACATGCTTGCCGCCGCTGGTAAGATAGGTACGGATCAGGGAGGCCAGTTTGCCCATATCCTCTTCCGTCTCCAGGGCCGTAGGATGGAACTTCATGTTCAGCAGGGTAGCCTGGAAGGGGTCCTGGTCCACCTGCATGGCAGACTGCATGACCGCCAGGGGACCCTGGTGGTCCATACCCTGCATGGGGCTCATGGTGCCGTCGGCCAGCAGCGTGCCTGCCTTCCGCCCGTCCGGGGTGGCTCCGGTGAGAAGGCCTCCCGGCTGGTGACTGGTAATGGAGATGCCGCAGGGAACCGTGGTTCCTCCGGTGATGGTGGGCAGGGTGGGCACAAAGTCCGTAAACAGCTTATAGCACCGGGCCACGATCTGGTCCACATAAGGATCATTGTTGCCGAACTTGGGAGCGCGGAGAAAATCCAGGCGCATGTCCTCATAGCCTTCCCAGTCTGCCTCCAGGGCATCGTAAAGCTCCTGCAAGGTGTATTTCCCTTCATCAAAGCACAGCTTTTTAATGGCTGCAAAAGAATCCCCCACATTGACCATGCCAATGGTACAGATGGAAGCCGTATTGTCAAAGGGAATGTCATGGCGGCACCAGATGTCCCTGCCGCTTTCAATGCCCTGGTACATGAGGGCGCTGCGAAGGGGATCAGGAAGCACTTCCTGGGTGACCTTCAGCTCCACGTTGTTGCGCTCGCCTACCACGGAGAGGCAATACCGGAACTGCTCTGACCAGGCCGCGAACATTTCCTCAAAATCCCGAAACCGGGTAAAGTCCCCGGTGGGAATCCCTGCCAGCTCTCCGGTCTTTACATTGACGCCGTTGTGACGGAACAGATCAAAGATCACGGTCATAATGGTCATGGGGACCGGACCGGTGCGGCTCTTTCCCGGCAGGTTGGCATCCAGGCAGCCGGTGATGGCAAAGTCCCTGGCATCCTCCAGGGAGACCCCGTGCATGGTGAAGAACTCCGTGTAGCTGCCGTCACTGATAAATGCAGGCATGCTTAAGCCGGCTTTGATACACTGGATTCCCTTCATGAGAAGCTCCCTGGGCGTGGAGGGAGCCACCCGCAGGGTGATGGTGTGATGGGGAGTCCGGGTGATCAGGGCCGCATCCAGCAGCATGTAGCTTAAGTCGTTGGTGGCGTCGGACCCGTCCGGCTTCACACCGCCAATGACAAAGTTGTGCCATTTGGCAAAGCCGGCATTTTTCTTCCGGTTGTTTTTGCCGGAGGTGCGGTTCAGCTCCATGTCTTTCAGCCGCATGCAGCACAGAAGCTCCACCGCTTCCTCCCGGGTAATGCGTCCGGCTTCCAGGTCTGCCTTGTAGAAGGGATACATATACTGGTCGAACCGTCCTCCCGGCAGGGTGGTGCTGGGGCTTAACATCAGGAACTGGAACCAGAAGCACTGAATGGCCTCCCGGAAGGTCCGGGGCTTGTTTCTGGGAATCCAGGCGCAGGTCTGGCTGATGGCGGTAAGCTCTGCCCTGCGGACCGGGTCCGTCTCCTTTGCGGCCATGTCTGCCGCCAGGGCAGAGTAGCGGTCTGCCAGGGTATTGATGGCCTCAAAGGCCATGATCACGGCCCGGTAGTAGCGGAATTTGTCAATGCTCTCCGCATCGTGGAACCGAAGTGCCTTCTGGCACTGGCGGGCCTGTTCCATAAGGGCCAGGGTGCCATGGTTCAGAATCTTTTCATAGTCCACCATAAGAAGTACCAGGCTGGGTCCTAACCCTAAGCCGCTCTGGGCATAACCGCCGCCTACCCCGCGGCCCTGGGCCTTGTCCTTCCAGGGAGGCAGGATCAGCCCCGCTTTCAGAAGCTTTAAAATCCGCTCATCCTCCTGCTCATAAAAGATATCTCCCTGCATGCCGATCTGGGTGGCCGGGTCATGGTGCCGGTTCAGCTCCTGGAGGGCTGCCTGGTCCTCCGGGGACATTTCAAAGCCGTCCTCAATCAGGCTGTCGATTTCGTCCTGGGTCCAGATCCCGTAGTTGGGGTCGATTTCCAGCCCCATGGGCTTGGAAGCCCCCAGTCCCACAATCAGTTCATCGTCGGCAATGGCAATGGGCATCCGCTCCGTGTAAGCCTTTAAAAGCTTCCCCCTCTGGACCATGGCCGGGTCATGGCGGGATTCCTCCAGCACATCCGCCGTGATGCGGTACTTTTCAATACAGATGGGATAATGGTCCACCACTACCCGTTTCCTGATCCGTTCAATCCGCTCATACATGTAATTTCTCTCCTTCCCTTGTGCGCACCGGACAGACCGTGGCCGCTGACCGGACACTCCGGGCGGGGCTTTTCCTGCACGGTCTGCGTTTTATTTATCATGAGTTACCTGTCTTTATTATAGAAGGAAAGAAAACGGAATCCTATGGTTGAAATGCACATGTTTTGTCCTTATGAAGGCAATGGATCTGTTGCTGTACTTCCCTATACTTCTTCCTCCACTCCCCGGCTTCCTCCATCCGCCCCAGCTTCTCACAAACCGCGGCGCAGTTGCTGCATCCATAGGCATACTCTACATTTTCCCCATAGACCAGCCGGGTCTTCTCAAGAGCCTCCAGGAAATCCTCCAGGGCCTGCTGGTAACGTCCGGCCTCATAGGCAAAGGTGCCCCGGGTGTTTAAGGCAGCCGGATAGTGGGGGTTCACGCCCCCGTCCAGAACAGAGAGAATGTCCACGGCCCGTCCCACGGCGTCCTCTGCCTGGGTCTGCTGTCCCAGGGCCCTGTAGGCAGCCGCCAGATTGTTCCAGGTGGTTCCCTGCTCCACAGTCCGGTCCGGACCGGCGCTGACCAGAGGAAGGGCACGGAGGAAATGCTCCAGTGCCTTCTGGGGCTGCTTTTTGTCCAGATATACCAGGCCCATATTGTTGTAAAGTCCTGCCAGAACCTGGGGTGTCCCCTTCCGGTCCGTCTCCAGAATCCTGGCAGACCGGGAGAAATGCTCCAGAGCCTGGTCCGTGTCCCCCATATAGCGGTACGTTCCTGCCTTGTTCAGGAGAATGGTGGCGTACTCCACCGTGTTCTGGAGATACAGGGACTCCAGCTCCTCCTGGGCCAGGGTGAAGGCGTCCAGGGAATCCCGGAACCGGCTTAAGCCCCGGTAGAAGCAGGCCATCTCATTGCAGACGGATACGTAGGCCATGTTGGGCTCCAGAGACGGGGCGCAGGAGGGGCAGCCGGCAGGAAGAGGGTCAGCCAGGCCCTGCTGGTAAGCCTGACTGCGGCTTGATTTCAGAAACTGCTCTGTGGCAGCGTTGTCGTGGGCAGCATAGTGTTCATCCAGCTGCCGGTAAAACCGGTTCAGATCAAAAGCCATGGTGTCCTCCTTCCTGCGCCAGCCTTGCCTGGGCATCTGCCGAATCCCTGTATCCGTACTGCCGCGCCGTGGCATCCATGATGCGGACAGCCGGATTCTCCCCCTGGGCTTCCAGCTTCTGGTAATGGGCAGCCAGAAGCTTCAGGGTCCTTTCGGAATAGGTGTTCAGCTCCCCCATGGCGTAGGTCTCAATGGAAGTTTCCCCACAGGCGGCATCCTCTTTGCGCAGGGGACGGCCCAGACGGCCATAATCCGGGAATCTGCGGTTAAAATCCTCCCGCCAGAGGACCTCCTTCTCTGTCAGCCCGGCGACCAGGGCCGCCTTTTCCGGCGGGACGGCGGGAAGCAGACTGCGGATGTTCTCATATTCCTCCGGGGCCGTATGCTCCATCATATAGCCGTATTTTTCTGTCAGCAGGTTCCGTCCCGCGGCCCGGGCTTCGGTAAGGTCCTGGCGGTAGGAGGCCAGTGCTTCATGGCTCCAGGACAAAAACTGGCTTTTACGCATGATGGCAAAGGTGTCATAATCATCCTGGCAGGAGGCGCGTCCTCCCTGGTTTCGGACATGCTGGAACATGTCCCATTCTGCGGTGATGATGGTGTGGATCAGTGATTCTGGCATAAGGGCTCCTTCCGGAAATCCTGCAGCGGCTGCGGGATCTCCTGATATGGTTCTGTTTCCGTCAATCATACCATATTTTTACGGGGATGGAAAGCGCCGCCGTATGCGGTAACAGTTCAAGGGGTATCTGAACTGTTACATCTGAACTGTTACAACCAGTTTTGTTACTATTCACGGGGGGCATCTTCTTGTCCGGCTATGCCGGACAAGAAGCATCGGGTGTCCGCCCGATGTGGAAAACTGGACAAAAACAGTCTTACAAGCCAGCTTGACGTCTGTTTTCGTCCGGTTTTCCCCGCCCCGTGAACTGTAACCCGGTTTTCCCCGCCTTGTGAACTGTACCCAAAAAGTAATTGCAGACGCACAGAGGAAATGTTATAATAATAACATGTCTGCACAGACATGTTTGACTGGGCAGATTTTGTACCGTAAATGCCATATACCAGGAGGAGGAACAAAGAATGGCAAAGTTTGTATCAGCCGCAGAAGCGGCAAAGCTGATTCCCGACGGCGCCACAGTGGGGATCGCCGGCATGGGACTGTCCGGCTGGGCCGAGGAGATTGCCTGCGCCATCCGTGACAATTTCCGGGAGACCGGGCATCCCTGCAACCTGAACTTAAAGCAGGGCAGCGCCATGGGGGACTGGGGATACGGAAACCAGTTTGTGGGATGGGACCGGAACCCCCTTCCCGAGCCGGATAAGGACCATGGGGCCAGGGGTGTAACCCGTCTGGGAGAGGCCGGACCTGGGCTGGTGACCAAGTGGTCCAGCGCCCACATCGGCAGTGCCTTTACCCTGTGTGACCAGGCCCGCCAGAACCAGATCGAGACCCACTGCCTGCCCCAGGGTGTTATTATCAATCTGTGGAGGGAAGTAGCCGCAGGCCGCCCCGGCCTGATCACCAAGACCGGTCTGGGAACCTTTGTAGACCCCCGTGTGGAAGGGGGCCGCATGAACGCATGCGCCAGGGATGAACTGGTGAAGGTCATCGAAATCGATGGGGAAGAGTACCTGTTCTATCCCAGCTTCAAGTGTGATGTGGCACTGCTCCGGGGCACCATTGCCGACGAGAACGGAAACATTTCCTTTGAACATGAAAGCGTGGTAAACGAAGGCTTCTCCGTGGCCACAGCCACGAAGAATTCCGGCGGTATCGTCATTGTCCAGGTGGAGTACCTGGCCAAGAAGGAGACCCTGAATCCCAAAGATATCAAGATACCCGGCACCCTGGTGGACTATGTGGTGGTGGCAAAGGACCCCAAGTCCTGCTGGCAGGCAGAAGGCACTTACTGGGAGCCCTCCTACTCTGGACACATCCGCATTCCCTTAGACAGCATCGAGCCCCTGCCCTTTGACGAGCGGAAGGTGGTGTGCCGCCGCTGCGCCATGGAACTGAAGAAAAGCGACCTGATCAATCTTGGGGTGGGCATGCCTGCGGATATGGCCAAGATCGTAGCCGAGGAAGGCTTTATTGACCAGGTTACCATGAGTACCGAAAGCGGTATGGTAGGCGGTGTGCCCTCTGCCCTGCCCAGCTTCGGAAGCGCCTACAACCCGGAGTGCATCCTGACCCCCAACGAGATGTTTGACTTAATCAGCGGCGGCGGCCTGGATATGACGGTCCTTGGCATCGGTGAGGTGGACGGCGACGGCAACAACAACGTAAGCCGCATGGGCAAGCGTCTTACGGGCCCCGGCGGATTCATTGACATTACCCGTGCCACCAAGAAGGTGATCTTTGCCGGCACGCTTATGGGCAAGGCGAAACTGAAAGTAGGAGACGGAAAGCTGGAGATTCTGGAGGAAGGAACGATTCAGAAGTTCGTGGAAAAGGTAGGCCAGATCACCTTCGCCGGCCAGTATGCCCCCGATGACCAGGAGGTCTTCTACGTAACCGAACGGGCTGTGTTCAAGCTGATTGATCACAAGATGACCCTGATCGAGATCGCCCCAGGCATTGACCTTCAGAAGGATGTGCTGGACCGTCTGGGCTTTACGCCGGAGATTTCCCCGGATTTGAAGCTGATGGATGCGGAGATTTTCCAGGAGAACTGGGGAGGACTTGGGAAGTATATCGGCTAAGAGCACCCTGCAGGGTAACCGTTCAGATACATCCTGAACGGTTCCCCCGCAAATCTGCTGTGCTGCAAATCCATGGCTGAGATTATTCTTTTATATGGTCAATATCCGTCAGATTAACTCCGGCAACACTGAGGAAGCTTTTCAGAGTCAGATATTTTCTTTTCAGTCTTGCATATGTTTTCGGGGAATTTTCTTCTTTCGACGATTTCTCCATTTGTTGGCATTTCTTCTGCCTCCTTCCGTATCCTTATCCGCAACCGTTCAGACAAGAGTAACAGTTCAGATACCCCTTGAACTGTTACAGATAGGATCAGTTCCGGTCATCCTTGAACACTTACCTTCTGCCACTATTACAATTGAATACGTAGGAAGTGTAAAGCCGTTATTTGAGTAACCTGCAAAGGATCACAAAACATTACCGCTTTTTAACAGCCTTGTATTCAGCGAGGGGATGCTATATAATATGTTTTATAAAGGAAATCAGGAAAACAAGCCAATTATGTTTCAATAACACTCCAGGGGAGCCTGAATATGGATTATGAGCAGTTTATCACAGAAATACAGGAATATTGGGATCTGCGTAAAAAGGGACTGAAAAAGCAGGCGAACCGCTTTCTGTTCACATTTACAGAATCTTTTAAAAAGAATGTGACTGATGCAGACGCAGACGCTGTTTTGTTCCAGTTTTGCAGGGAATACCTGGACGAGATGAAATTTCCGGGCGATAACCTGCCCCGGCGCCATCTGCCCTTTCAGATAACGGAGCTGCTTGACAGCTATTTCGTCCGTGAATGCGAAAAAAACAAAATGCCGCAGATGCGGTGGGCATACCAGATTTTCGGGAACTATTATAACCCCCACGACCCGGAACGGGAGCATGATGTCTATCACATTTTGGAACGTGCATATATGCATGAACAATGTGACCAGCAGACGGTTGACCTTTATTTTGGACAGCAGGTTGAACTGCTGTGGTGGGGGCAGCACCATTTTCCGGAAGGCTGCATCATCACAAGGGAAGCGTTTGAGGATGCCGTGCGCAGGGCAGACAGGATTCTTAAGGAAAAACAAGTAGACCCCCAGCTGGTGGAGGAATATGAGTATTATGTGAAGCTGTATCATATCTACTTTAAATGGCAGGACAACGGAAGGAATGACGATTTTTATGAGCTATGCAAAAAGGAAGGGATAGGATTCGAGGCAATCCCGGCAATCTATTATAAAAAATAGTGTTTAAATATCAACGACGGGCCTCTGTACGTTGTGGAAGAAGCCCGCTGCATGCTGGCTAAGCTGAAAGAAACAGAACAGGCATGAACAGGATTACGAGATATCTGAGGAGGAATGCAGTATGGAACTGGAAAAAATCAAGGCAAAGATCTGTTTTTGCAGCGGACGGCTCTGGATAACCAGGGGCTGGCGGGGCTGTTTACAGAGGAGGGGCGCTGGTCATTCTGTGGGCTGTATATAGATTGTTTTGCAAGGGAGATATATGGTACATAAAATAGAATACAAAGACAGGGGAAACACGATATCCTGTTATCTGCCGGAAGGCTCTGTGCCGGATAAAAGCGCAGCAGAAGAGCTGCATCGGATGATGGGGCTGGAAGAGACCCTGGAGAAGCTTGGGACATATCCCGGTTTCTTCCAGGGAGATAAGAACCGGATTGAGAAGATCATACTGACGCCGGACTTTCACAAAGGGGCAGGAATTCCCATTGGAACGGTGATGATGACAAAAGGCTTTGCGGTTCCGCAGGCCATGGGAAATGACATAAACTGCGGAATGCGGTTTTACACTACAGATTTGTCGGAGGAGCGGGTCCGCGAAAGACTTCCCGAACTGACAAAGAAGATCCGCCATATCTTTTTTGAGGGAGGCAGGCAGATCCCCATGACCGGGAGGCAGCGTCAGGCACTGTTCCGCTATGGCCTTGAAGGGATACTGGAGACCCACCGCGACGGCAAAAAGAACGGCTTATGGCGGTTCAGCCTGCCAGGATATCTATCCTGCCGGACTGCCCCATCCTGGGAATAAGATCTATCCGGTACCAGAGAACAGCGCGACACAGGGCCCATGGAAACGGTTCTGGTCGGTTTCCGGAAATGCCGCTAACTTCGGGTTTGCCAACCGTCTCTTCCTCGGCTTTATGATCCAGGATGCCTTTACGGATGTACTGGGCGGCTGTAGCATGGAGCTGCTCTATGATGCTCCCCACAACTATATCTGGAAAAAGGAAATCGCCGGCGAAGTTTACTATATCCACCGGAAAGGTGCCTGCTGCGCCGGGGGCTGTGGGGAAATGGAGGGCACGGAATTTGCCTATTATGGGGAGCCGGTGATGATTCCCGGTTCCATGGGCAGCTCCAGCTACCTGCTGCGTGGACTGGGGAATCCGGATGCGCTCTGGAGTGCAAGCCACGGTGCCGGACGGAAAAAATCCCGTGGGGACGCCATCAAAGGGAACGATGAGGAGTTTCGCAGATTCATGGAAAGGTTCCACATCATAACGCCCATCGATCCGGCACGCGGTGACCTGAAAGGCAGGACGGATATCCTGAAAAAGTGGGAAGAGTCCATCCGGGCGGAGGCGCCTTATGCCTATAAGGATATTGACGGGGTGATAGAGGTGCACAAGGGACATGATATGGCTGCTCCTGTAGCCCGGATGGAACCCATTTTTACAGTAAAAAGTTGAAGGACAAACATCGAAAGCATATTGGCGATTGCAGCAAGAGAATAAAAGCCAGGGCGGCTTACCTTAACGGAGGGCCGCCCCAACCCTATTCCATCGTTAAATTCCTACAGACACAGAATTTTTTACACCCTCCTGAACTTTTACTATTGGAACAAGTAACCGTATTTCCGGATCTGCATCCGCATCGTCTCATCTACCCGGTGCAAAACCTCTTCTTCATAAATTCCACAAAACTCTGCCAGAACATCGGTCACATCTTCCATTGTAAAAGAAGCACGAAACGGAAATGCCGGAAACAGCAGCTCGCAGGCATCCAGCTGTTGGTCAAAATCCCTGGAAAAGGGCTTTGCCCTGATCTTATTACGGCATTCTTCCTCGGTCATATTCAGAGGATAATCCCCCCGGACATCAGAAAATAAAGCAGCACCATTGTCAAATACAGGACATTCCCGATAACAGCCATCTTTCCTGCGGATCACGGCTATATTGTGGAAATGCCGGTCTTCATTAAAAAATAAGGCATCAACCGTGAGGATCTCCCGCATATAACGCCCGAAATCCATTAGTCCGGTAGCACGTTCAACCGTTCGCACAACATAACGGATTTTGTCAATCGGTTCCTCATAGGCAAGAACGGCTTTCGCCGCACTCTGCCCCTCATAAGCCTGAAACAGGCGCTCTACAGAAACCACTTTATCGTCCCCTGGTTCCATGAAATCTTTGGATACACATCCATGGACCATCCGGTCCTCCCGTTGCAATGCTTCATACTGATATTCCACAAATCGGCGAACACTGGTTTTGGGCAGCAGCCGCGATACAAGCACCTCTGTTAATGCCTCATAGCCCAGACCATCCTCTTTATACCACCGGCCATTGGCATACCATTTATTCTGATTTCCTTTGGAGGACGTTGTCTCCTTCTCCCCCGTCATTCTTTGCAGCATCTTCACTTGTATCATTCCACGCCTTTTCCTCCTTCTGACATATTAGCAGCTCCCGCAGTCTGCGCTTCAATGTCTCATTATCTTTTGTCTGACTTTGAATCTTGTCATAGGCTTCAATCCAGCCTTCATCCATTTTCCGAAGCCACTGGGAATCCTCGTACACACGCCCGCCTGTCTTCTCTATAATAAGTACCGGATCATAAAAATCCAGTCCCAGATTCCGCAGCTCCTCCCGCACCCCATAGCGTGTCCGGGGCATACAGCGTGTCTCCAGAAAGTCCTCATAATCCTCCCAGGTGGGCTTTGTCCGGATTCCAAAAGCCCTGCTTATGAGATCATCCGTAAAATTGATGATCTTAATCCGGTGAGTGGCATTGCAGACATCCATCAGGGTAGCCGGCTCTTCCCGGTCCATGTACAGATACACCACTCTTGTCCGGGCAGCGGCCTGGGTGATCACCTTGTGGACGGTACTGACAGCAGTCCTTGTGGTCTCGGCTACCTGCCTCATGGTATTCCCCTGCTGGTATAGAGAAAGAATACGCGCTTTCTGACTTTGTGTCAGCCCGGGACGCCCTTTCCGGCGCGGTGCCATCCCGGACTTTAGTTTCTGTAGTTCCGTGGCAGTCTGGCTATAGGCCTCTGTAAGAGACTTTACCTTTTTTTGCAGCCGCTGGATTTCCTGCTGCTGCTGAATCTCCCGTTCGGTCATTCCGCCCACCCTCTTTCTCATGCTTCCGACAAGTTCTGCTATAGGAAGCGAAACCAGCTTCCTATAGTCAGATGGAAGGCGCCAGAAGCATGCGCCTTTTATCGGAATCAAAAGCGCGATTCCGATAATCTATTATATGCTAAAAAGTTCGGAAAAACAATTATTTTATGAACAAAAAACGGAGTGTAGAGGGCCGTATGCCCGCGACCGCTACGTTTTCTTACGGTCAGCGCGGTAAACGCGCAGACCTATCTGAACTGTTACCGATAGTTTCAAATTTAAACATATTATACCACATTTTCCTTGAAAAGAAAAGAGGAACTATATTATAATCAATTCCAGAATCAATGAACCGGTTATGTATGTTTCAAAAATGAACAAAAGGAAAGCTGGGTACAAATGGAAGAGAGATATCTGATTATTGCGGATGATTTTACAGGGGCAAATGATACGGGAGTACAGTTAAAGCGGAGGGGGTATCCCACGGAGGTTCTGTTTGCCGGAAAACCGGCAGATCCGGAAAAATCCATAGTGATTGATACGGAAACCAGGAATGCGCTGCCTGGCCATGCCTATGAGATTGTGCGCCATTCCCTGGAAAATGTGGATTTCGGTCAGTTCCGTTACATAATGAAGAAAGTGGACTCTACCATGCGGGGGAATATTTCCCAGGAGATAAAGGCCGTGGACGATGTATTTCACCCGGAGCTGCTGGTGTTTGCCCCGGCTCTTCCGGCTCTGGGAAGAACCACCATGGACGGGGTCCAGTGTCTAAAAGGTGTGGAAATCTGCAAGACCGAATTATCCAAAGATCCAAAGAATCCGGTTATGGAAGACAATCTGGTAAATCTGCTTAGGCAGGTTTATGAAGAACCTGTACAGTTAAAATATCTGCCGGACGTGAGAAGTCATTCCTTCTCCTTTGACGGAGGCAGGGTCTTTGTATGTGACGCAGAGTCGGACGATGACCTGAAACGGATCATCGGGGCAGCCAGGCGGGACGGGCGGCGGACCTTGTATGTGGGAACTGCGGGAATGGCCGACAATCTGATGGAGCTGGAGAAACCGACCCTTCCGGCGTTTGGAGTGGTGGCCAGCATCAGCTCCGTGGCCAATGAACAGATGCGATACTGTGAAAAAGCCGGATATGCCATGGTCAAGGTGCCTGTGGCCCAGGTCATGCTGGGCACAGCAGGGCCGGAGGAGTACCGGGACCTGGCTGTGGAATATCTGAAAAGCGGAAGGGATACCATCCTTCTTACGGATACTGCCTATGACCGGGAATTAATCGAAATCTCCCAGGAAGTGGGAGAAAAACGCGGCCTGGACTTAACGGAGGTGGGAGATTATGTGCGTTCCCTCATGGGTAGGATCGCCAGGGAAGTACTGGACTCGGCAGAAGTATCCGGGGTGTATCTTACCGGCGGGGATACGGCACTGGGCATGCTTATGAACATTGGGGCTGACGGTGCGGAGATTCTGGACGAGATCCTGGTGGGGGTCCCGCTGGTAAGAGTCAAAGGCGGAACCTGTGAGGGACTGAAACTGGTAACCAAGGCAGGGGCCTTCGGTCCGGAGGACGCGGCGGCTTTTGCCATGAGAAAGATCAAAGAAAGAGGAGGAATCTGACAGTATGAAAGAATTTTTGCTGCCTTACGGAAAGGAAACATTGAAAGCCGGTATTGAAGAGGAACATCTGGCCGGTGTGCTTGTATCCGGGCTTCATGATTACAAAGCTCCCATGGATGGAAGCCGTCTGGTGCAGGAGGCCCTGGAACATCCCATAGGGACTCCCAGGCTGTGTGATATGGCCATTGGCAGGAAGAAGATTGTGATTATTTCTTCCGACCATACAAGGCCGGTGCCCAGCCGCATCATCATGCCGCTGCTTCTGAAAGAAATCCGCAGGGGAAACCCGGATGCCGAGGTTACCATTGTCATTTCCACAGGCCTTCACCGGGAGACCACCAGAGAAGAGCTGGAAGCCAAGTTCGGCCAGGAGATTATGGAACAGGAAACCATAGTAGTCCATGACTGTGACGACCAGGAGAATCTGGTTTACCTGGGAAAACTGCCTTCCGGCGGAAACATGTATATCAACCGGCTGGCCGTGGAGGCGGATCTGCTGGTTGCGGAAGGCTTCATTGAGCCTCATTTTTTTGCAGGATTCTCAGGAGGAAGGAAAAGCGTGCTTCCGGGGGTGGCAAGCCGCGAGACGGTGATGTACAACCATAATTCGGCATTTATTGCGGATGACCACGCCAGAACCGGCGTGATTGAAGGCAACCCCATTCACAATGATATGCTGTATGCGGCCAGGGCGGCCAGGCTGGATTTTATCGTCAATGTGGTCATTGATGCCGCCCATGATCCCATTTTTGCCGTAGCCGGGGACTGCGACCTGGCCCACCGGGCCGGCAGGGAATTCCTGGCTTCCAGGTGCCAGGTAGACGCGGTTCTGGCGGATATTGTCATATCCACCAACGGCGGATACCCTCTGGACCAGAATATCTACCAGTCGGTAAAAGGCATGACGGCAGCAGAAGCCACGGTAAAGGAGGGGGGCGTCATCATCATGCTGTCCCAGGCAGCAGACGGTCATGGAGGCAGGTATTTCCACGAGACCTTCCGGGACGAAAAGGATTTGAACCGCATGATGAAGACCTTTCTGGACAGAAAGCCGCAGGAGACCATCATCGACCAGTGGCAGTCCCAGATATTTGCCAGGGTTCTGCTAAAGGCCAGGGTTGTGTTCGTATCTTCCTGTGAGGACCGGCTGGTGGAGGAGCTTCACATGATTCCCGCCCACAGTATGGAAGAGGCCCTGGAAAAGGCAAAGGAAATCGTAAACAGGGAAGATTATAAAGTCACGGTGATCCCGGACGGCGTATCCGTGATTGTGAGAGAAGGAAAGGAGGCTGTGGGGTGAAGTTCGTATTAATCCCGGATTCGTTTAAAGGCACCTTAAGTTCCGGCCAGATCTGCCGGATCATGGATGAAAAGATAAAAAGACATTTTCCGGACAGCACCACCGTCTCCATACCGGTTGCGGACGGAGGGGAGGGCTCTGTGGATGCCTTTATTACGGCAGTAGGAGGTACCAGGGAGTATGTGACGGTCAAAAATCCTTATTTTGAGGAAATGGAGTCTTATTTCGGTCTGATTGACGGAGGGAACACAGCCGTCATTGAGATGGCATCCTGCGCCGGCCTTCCCCTGGTGGAGGACCGGAAGAACCCGGAGCTTACCACCACCTATGGAGTGGGACAGCTGATTCTGGCTGCGGCAAAAAAAGGTGTGAAGAAAATCATTGTAGGACTGGGAGGGTCTTCCACCAATGACGGAGGCTGCGGTGCGGCTGCGGCAGCCGGTATCCGGTTTTATGACAGGGAGGGGACGGAATTTATTCCCACCGGCGGCACCACAGCCAGGATTGCCGGAATTGACCTGTCCGGAAAGAACCCTCTTCTGGAGAAGGTGGAAATCATTACCATGTGTGATATTGACAATCCCATGTACGGACCTGCCGGGGCATCCCATATCTTTGGTCCCCAGAAAGGGGCGGACAAGGACATGGTTCTGCGTCTGGACGAGGGAATCCGGAACCTGGCCAGGGTCATTGCCCAGGCAACGGGAACCGATATCAGCCAGGTTCCCGGCACCGGGGCTGCCGGGGCCATGGGGGCAGGCATGACTGCTTTCTTTGGTTCCAGGCTTCAGATGGGCATTGAGACTGTGCTGGACACGGTCCGCTTTGATGAGATCATCCGGGATGCAGACTATATTCTCACCGGGGAAGGAAAGCTGGATGCCCAGAGTCTCCGGGGCAAGGTGGTAATCGGGATCGCAAAAAGGGCCGGCCGTCAGGCCAGAACCGTGATTGCAGTGGTAGGCGGAGCCGATGACCATGAGATCGGAAAGGCCTATGATATGGGGGTGACAGCAGTATTTCCCATTAACCGGCTTCCTCAGGATTTTTCCGTCAGCAGACATCACAGCCAGGAGAACCTGGCCTGTACCGTAGACAATATTATCAGGCTTATCAAAGCCGGACAGGGGGAACAGGGATTATGAAGATTTTACAGACAGTCAAGAAGATTCCGGGAGGCCTGATGGTGGTGCCGCTGCTTCTGGGGGCCATTGTCAACACCTTTTTCGGAAATGTTCTGTGGAGCGCATTTGACGGCACCTTTACCACCTATCTGTGGAAATCAGGGGCCATGCCCATTCTGGCGGTTTTTATTTTCTGCAATGCCACTACCATTAACTTTAAGAAGGCCGGTGTTACGGTCTATAAAGGCGTGGTAATCACAGCCGTAAAAGTGGGAATGGGCATTGTGATCGGGCTGATTTGCGGTGCCCTGTTTGGGGAAAAAGGGTTTCTGGGACTGTCCACCCTGGCCATTGTAGGGGCTCTGGCCAATTCCAACGGGGGTCTCTATGCGGCCCTGGCCGGAGCGTATGGGGATGCAACCGACGTAGGCGCCGTATCGATTCTTTCCATCAATGACGGCCCGTTCTTTACCATGGTTGCCCTGGGAGCTGCCGGGGTTGCCAAAATTCCCATGTCGATTCTGGCCGGGTGCATCATTCCGGTGATTGTGGGATGTATACTGGGCAATCTGGATGAAGACATCCGCAAGTTCTGCGAACCCGGCGCCACCATGCTGATTCCGTTCTTTGCATTCCCTCTGGGAGCAGGACTGAATATTATGAACCTGCTGAAAGCAGGAGGCCCGGGCATTCTGCTGGGTGTTGCATGCACCCTGATTACGGGACTGGCCGGCTATCTGGTATATAGGCTGCTGCGCATGGACCATCCGGAAGTGGGAGGGGCCATTGGAACCACAGCCGGCAATGCAGCCGCAACACCGGCATCCGTGGCAGCCGTGGATGCCACCCTTCTGGCGGTAGCGGAAGCAGCCACTGCCCAGATTACGGCCGCTATTATCGTAACGGCTGTTCTGTGCCCCATATTTGTTTCCTGGCTGCATAAAGTGGAGGTGGGGAAACGTGGATAATCGGACAATCATCGGCATAACCATGGGAGACCCGGCCAGTATCGGACCGGAAATTACGGTAAAGGCTTTGGCCGACAAAGCCATATACCGTATATGCCGCCCCCTGGTTGTGGGAGATGCACAGGTTCTGGAAGCCGCGAAAAAGCTTGTGGGCCATGAAGAACTGGCTGTACGGGCCGTGACGGATGTGGCAGATGCAGCCTTTTCCTACGGAACCATTGATGTACTGGATCTGGGGCTGGTCTCCATGGACAAACTGGTGCGGGGGCAGATTTCGGCCATGTGCGGGGACGCTGCCTTCCGGTATGTGGAAAAGGTCATTGAACTGGCCATGAGCGGCCAGGTGGATGCCACGGTCACCAATGCCTTCAATAAGGAAGCCGTGAACCTGGCAGGCCACCATTACTCCGGCCATACGGAAATCTACGCGGAGCTGACCGGAACCAGAAACTATACCATGATGCTGGCCCACGAGAATCTCAGGGTGGTCCATGTGTCCACCCATGTGTCCCTGCGGGAGGCATGTGAACGGGTAAAGAAGCAGCGTGTGCTGGATGTGATCCGGAGCGGATACCAGGCATGCAGGGAGATGGGGCTGGAGCATCCGAACATTGGGGTTGCCGGACTGAATCCCCATAGCGGGGAGCATGGACTGTTCGGGCAGGAGGAAATCCGGGAAATCATTCCGGCCATTGAGGCAGCCAGGGCAGAAGGCATTCCGGCAGAGGGCCCGGTGCCGCCGGATACGGTGTTTTCCAAAGCCAGAGGAGGCTGGTATGATCTGGTGGTGGCCATGTACCATGACCAGGGACACATTCCCCTTAAGGTAGTGGGATTTGTCTATGACCCCCAAAAGCAGGTCTGGGATGCGGTGGCAGGCGTCAATATCACCCTGGGGCTTCCCATTATCCGTGTATCCGTAGACCACGGCACGGCCTTTGACCAGGCAGGGACCGGGAAAGCCAGTGAACTGAGTCTGAAAAATTCCATTGAGTATGCGGTGATGTTTGCCAGGAACCGGAAGCAGGAGCGGGCATGAATGAACCGGGCCTGGGGAAACTTACAGATCCCCAGGCCGGTTTTTCTTGCTGTCAAAAAACGCAAACCCGTCAATGGCATCCAGAATATCCGCGAATTCCTCCCTGGGAGCCAGCCGGATGTACTGTTTTAAAAGCTGGGTCTCCTGCTTTTTGTACCGTCCGTAGAAAATATCAAACAGATTGTGGCCCCGCATGTAAATCTTGAATTCTTCAAAATGTTCCTGCAGGTCTTCCACAGAGTCCAGATCCTTTCCCAGAATCTCCTTTAAATGTCTGCCGCAGGTAAGCCGTCCCAGGTAGCTGCGCCATTTCTCCAGAAGAATTTCCCAGAATTCCTCCTGCCGTTCCAGGATGCCCAGCCGGGCCATAATGGCCGGATTGAGGAAATAGTTCTCAAAGGAGTAGTATTTGAGAATCAGTACATTGCGGCGGCGGACCCTGGGAAGCTTGTCCGCGTCCTCTAAATTCCGCTCCTCATAGTACTGGCAAAGCTGTCTGGCAAGCTGCTCTGCATCCTTGCCGTCTCCGTCCCGGATCATGAGAAAATGATCCCGCAGATACACCTGGTTCATGTACTTTAGGTTGGCGTAGGTGCGGATGTTGGTACAGCTGTTGGTGGTAAGGATGGAGATCCGGTTCAAGTTGCCGTCCTTATCCTGAAGCCCGGAATAGTAGTTCTCCAGCAGCAGGGGCAGACGGCTTTTGTCCTGCCTGCCCTCCACGATGAAGACGAAGCTGACGTTTAGAAGGTCCACGGCGCTGTAGCCTAAATCGTCCAGGATCTCGTCAATATCCGCATGGTCCCGGACAAAGGACTGGCCCTCCCGGTCTGTCTGGACCTGGCGGATCTGCCGGTTGCTGAAATTGGCGATCATGTTGGGAGAGTGGGTGGTAAAGATCACCTGGTTCTTCTTGGAAAGCTGGTACAGGATCTCACTGGCCGTCTTCTGCATGGAGGGATGAAGGAACAGCTCCGGGTACTCCACCAGAATAATGCTGGCGATGCGGTTGGCATCGGCCACATAGGTCTCCAGCAGGGAAAGCATGTAAATGCTTTTCATGCCATTGCTTAACTGCTCCACAGGGCTTCCGTGGCTGCTGTGGGCCTGCCAGGCAGCGGCGTCAATGCAAAAGAGCTGGCTGCGGTTGCAGGTTAAGGTGTAGCGCAGCTCCTCCGGACCGCCGTTTTTGTGGTAATTGTCGTTAAGGCGCCGGGAAAAGCTGTTTAAGTTCAGCTGGTACATCTTGTATTCCAGAAGCTTGGCAGTCTCGCAAAGCTGTAAGTCCTGGGGCTGCTTCTGGTTGATAAGGCCGATGCAGGAAAAGCACTGGCTGCACAGCTTGGCCGGGTCAAACATACACACGTCGGACCGGAGCTTTTCCAGCTGCTGGTCATCCTGGAACATAAGAAGATCTTCCTGCAGCAGCCGCACATCCCGCTCCGTGCCGATGAAATACAGCTGGGGAAGGATCTGGGGAATATAGCGGTTGTGCTTTTTCACCCCGTCAAAGTAGCGGATTTCCCGGTGCTGGTTGATGATGCAGGAGAAGGCAAGCTGCCCGTCAAAGAAGGAGGGAAGCTTTGCGGAAAAGTCCTTGAGCCAGGCATCGTAGCGCCGGTAAGGGCTTACCAGCCGGTGGTGGTGGAACAGCCGCAGATCCTCCTGGCTGATCTCCAGAATCATGGAAATCTCGATATTCTGCTTCCGGTCATTGAAATCTCCGTCACTTACCTGATAATTGCCGAGAGCCGCCCGTATGGCATTGAGAATCCGGGTCTTGCCGGTGTTGTTCTTGCCTACCAGAATCAGGGCGCTCTCAATGTCCGGGATCTTTAAGCTCCCGATGGATTTGAAATTCTGGATATGCAGGTTGGAAATACGCATGGGAGGACTCCTTTCAGGGGGATGGTTTCCTGCCGGCGGCAATGCCGTACTGGGCTTTTTTTCTGCACAGGCTGCTGTAGCTGATTCCCAGCCGGGCGGCAGCTTCCTGGAGGCTTCCGGTTTCCTGGATGGCTGCCTGGATGTAGCTGCGCTCAAAGTCCCGGAGGGCTTCCTTTAAGCTTCTGGTCACAGGACCTGCCGGTGCCGGAGGATTCTTTGCCGGGGCGGTTTCCAGAACCGAGTGGTGAAAATCCTGGAAGCGGCAGATGTAATCGTCAATGGCCTGGCCGGGAGCCTCGCTGAGGCAGAGCTTCTGGGCGAAATTCTCGATCTCCCGGATATTGCCCATCCAGTCCAGCCGGGACAGCTCTTTCAGCTTTTTTTGGGAAATTTCCAGCTCCTGCCTGGAGCAGGGGTAGATGTCCGCGTATTTGTCCAGAAAGTACGTAATAAACCAGGGGATTTCCTCCCGCCTTTCCCGCAGGGGCGGAATCCGGATATTGGCTACACAGATCCGGTAATACAGGTCCAGCCGGAAGGTGCCCTGGTCAATCATTTCCCGCAGATCCCGGCCCGATGTGCAGATAATGCGGGCATGGATCTCCTTGGCTTTCAGAGACCCCAGAGGGGTGATGGTCCGGTTCTGGAGAAAATGCAGCAGCAGGGTCTGGTTCTGGGGGGACAGCTCATTGATCTCGTCAAACAGCACGGTCCCGTGGTTGGCCATCTCCAGCAGCCCGGTCTTTCCCTTGTTGGAGGCGCCGGTGAAGGCATTGGGAAAGTAGCCGAACAGCTCCGAGGCGAAGAGCTCCGGAGGGATGGCATTGCAGTGGATGCAGACAAAGGGAGCCTGGGCCAGGGGGCCATGGCTCTGGATATACCCGGCCAGATGGTTCTTGCCGGTGCCGCTTTCCCCATAGATCAGTACCGATGCCTGGTTGGTGGAAAGCAGGTCTGCCTTGTGGAAAATCCGTACCATGGAAGGGGAGCGGACTACGGTTTCCGGGCTTTGGGAAATGGGGTTCTGATCCGGGTGCATAAGGGGTCCTCGTTCTTTCTATGGTGTCCGGCGCCTTTGATCCGGTCTTACAGCCCGTAGCGCTTCCGCTTCTTGGACAGCGTAGACGCGTCAATGCCAAGCTTCCGGGCAGCCTGGACCGCGCTTTCTGTGGTGTCCAGGGCGGCCCGGATCATCCGGGTCTCCAGAAGGGCCACGGATTCTTTCAGGGTCATGGACTCCAGGCCGCCGGGAGCAGCCAGGGGATCATCCGGGTGGCCTCCGGTAATATCCTCGGGAAGCTGGTCCGGGGTGATGGTGTCGGTGGGACAGAGAACCACCAGGCTCTCAATGGTGTGCTGCAATTCCCGGACATTGCCTGGCCAGGAGTAGCGGGAAAACAGATGGAGCACATCGCTGGAAAGGTGTTTCTTGCAGCGGTTCTGCCGGTTGTAGCGGTTTAAGAAAAAAGTGGCAAGCAGAGGAATGTCTGTAGGCCGCTGCCGCAGGGGCGGCAGGGACAGCTCAATGGTGTTCAGCCGGTAGTACAGATCCAGCCGGAACTCGTGGTCCTTTACCATCTGAAGCAGGTCCCGGTTGGTGGCGCAGATGATGCGGAAGTCTACCGGGGTGGCCTCTAAGGCGCCGATGGCCCGGATCTCCTTGTTCTGGATTACCTGTAGAAGCTTGGCCTGGATGTCCAGAGGCAGCTCCCCGATCTCGTCCAGGAACAGGGTCCCGTTGTTGGCAAGCTGGATCAGGCCGTTTTTGCCGTTTTTGGCGGCTCCGGTGAAGGAGCCGGGAGCATAGCCGAACAGCTCCGACTCAAACAGGGCCGGGGGAATGGTGGCCATGTTCACATGAATAAAATTTTCATCCTTGCGCAGGCTGCTCTGGTGGATGAACTTGGCCAGCACATCCTTACCGGTACCGGATTCGCCGGTTAGCATCACCGACACGGAGGTGGGGGCCAGCCGCAGGGCCTTGCCGTAGATATTGAACATCTGCCGGTCGGAAAGGATAATGTCCTTGCCGATATTCTGGTCGATCTGGATATTCCGCAGATGGGTCTCTAAGGCCAGGGCCTGCATGGCGGATTTGGACACGGCCTCCTGGAGATTCATCAGCTCCGAATAGTTGGTGATGCTGTAGATGACAAAGTCAATCTCCTGGTTCTCATTGAAAATGGGAATGCCGGTGGTCAGCACATAGTCGGTGGTGCGGTAGCGGACCACCTCGGTCTGGGACTGGCGGGTCTTAAGGACCGTGTCGATCATGTAGCTCTCCGTAGGCAGGGACACATCCTCCCGCTGGGAAATCTCCCGGACATCCCGGCCAAAGTAGGTGCGGATGTCAAACTGGGCCAGCTTGCTGTAATACCGGTTGCCCCAGATGATGATCCCCTGGCCGTTGGTAATGATAATGCCGATATTCAGTTCGTCGTAGACCCGGGATACGTCCCGCATCCGGATATAAGGGGATTTGCCGTTCATGGTTTTACCTCCGGGAAACGGTGATTGACAAAAATCAATGAATATCTTAATTTTAGTATTTCTGTTGAAAAAAGTCAAGAAAATAAAATCCATCTAAAAAAATCTAAACAATTCGGGAAAACCAGGGAGAAATATTCCGGGAATCAAAAAGATAAAAAAATAACGATTTTTAGCGGAAAATCCAGGGCAGTCTCCCGGCGGAAACAGACAATATGCACAAAAAACAAATTGAATACTGATTTTGGCATGGCGATTGCTTATATTAATAAGTGTCTTTCATAAATTTACTGCCGGTCACAGGGCGGGAATCCCGGAAACGGTATGATGATAAATTAACAATTCACCGGGAGTCCGGCAGTCTTACAAGCCGGCCTGACGTCTGTCGTCGTCCAGGTTTCCCCGCCCTGCCAATGGCAATAAAAAATAATCAGTCAGGAGGTTACATTATGCATTACGAACATCATCGCTACGTAGGAAAGGTCTGTGTGGTAACAGGAGCCGCCAACGGTCTGGGGCTGAATCTGGCCCAGCGCCTGGTGGAAGAGGGGGCCCAGGTGGCAGCCCTGGATCTGGAGCAGGAGTCCCTGGAGCGGGAATTCGGCGGCCAGAAGGACAAGGTATTTACCGTGTCCTGCGACGTGTCTTCCAAGGCCAGCGTGGACGGGGCCATCGCCGCGGTGCTGGAGCATTATGACCACATTGACGCTCTGTTCAACATTGCCGGAGTCATCGGACGCCAGTCTTTCCTGGACAGTACGGAAGAGCAGTGGAGAAAGGTCATTGACATCAACTTAAACGGCACCTTCTTTGTGTCCCAGGCAGTGCTGCGCCACATGGTGGACAAGGGGATCAAAGGGGTGGTGGTCAACACCAGCTCCGTGGCATCCCAGATCGTGTCCCCCAATACCGGCGCCTATGCTGCCAGCAAGGGCGGCGTCACCATGCTGACCAAGTTTGCGGCCCTGGAGATGGCCAAATACGGAATCCGTGTCTGCGCCTTCGGTCCCGGCACCCATGCCACCAGGCTGACAGAGGGCACCCGGTTAAATCCCGAGCGCTGTGAAATGTTCCTGCGGAATATCCCCCTGGGACGGTTCGGGGAGCCGGATGAGGCTACTTCCGTAGCATTGTTCCTTGGTTCCGACGAGGCATCCTACTGTACCGGGCAGACCTGGATTGAGGACGGCGGAAACTGCCTGTTCTAAAGACAGGACCAGACCCTGCTGAACCATAGTCAAAGAAGGAGAATAACATATGGACTGGCATGAGAAATATAAGGACAAACTGACTACCGCAGCCCAAGCGGTAAGCCACATCCAATCCGGCGACAGGATCATCTTCGCAGACTGGATCGGAGAGCCTCCGGCCCTGGTGGATGCCCTGGTGGCCCGGTACGAGGAGCTGGAGAACGTGGAGATCATCCACGGCATGAGCCCCGGCCCCAATGCCTATGTGGACGAGAAATATACGGGACATTTCCACCATACATCCCTGTTCATAGGCCCCAAATCCCGTGCTGCCTATCACGCAGGCCGGGTAGACTATCTGGGAGGAACCAACTTCCACAACTGGCCGGATATGTTCGCCAAAAACCCGGACTTAAATCCCCACTGGGCCATGATCCAGGTGACCCCGCCCAATGAGGAGGGGCTGTGCAGCTTCGGAAACACCTGCTGCTTCACCGAACCGGCGGCCAGAACCGCGGACCGGATCATTGTCCAGGTGAACCCGGATATGCCTTTTACCGGCGGAAAGCTCTTTGAGCTGGACAAGGCAGACTATATTGTGGAAGCCGTATCCCCCCTGTATACCATCGGACGGGCAAAACCCAGTGAGAAGATCCAGAAGATCGCCGATTACTGCGCCAGCCTGGTGGAGGACGGCGCCACCATCCAGCTGGGAATCGGAGCCCTTCCGGATGCCATCGCCCGGAACCTGGCAGGAAAGAAGGACCTGGGCGTCCATTCGGAGACCCTGACCGAGGCCATGATGGAGCTGGTACAGGCCGGTGTGATCACCAATAAGTGCAAGACCCTGAACCCGGGCGTATGTATCGGCGCCCAGGCAGCGGGAAGCCTGGAGTTCTACAAATTCATTGACCACAATCCCATGTTCCAGATGCAGCCTGTGGATTATGTCAATGATCCTTACATAATCGGGCAGAACTACAAGCAGACCTCCATCAACGGATGCCTGGAGGTGGATCTTCAGGGCCAGGTCAACTCGGAGACCGTAAACGGACGCCAGTACAGCGGCATCGGCGGCCAGCTGGACCATGTGCGGGGGGCCCAGATCAGTCAAGGGGGAAAATCCATCATTGCCTTGAATTCCACGGCCAAGAATGACACCATCTCCAAGATTGTGCCCTATTTCCAGCCAGGCAACATTACCACAGTGCCCCGGTATGATGTGGATTACATTGTTACGGAATACGGAATCGCGGCCCTGCGTTACAGGACCGTAAGCCAGCGTGCCAGGGCCCTGATCGCCATTGCCCATCCCAAATTCCGGGAGGAACTGACGGACAAAGCCAAAGAGATGGGCCTGATTCCCCTGAGAGGATAGAACATTCATGA
This sequence comes from uncultured Lachnospiraceae bacterium, assembly GCA_910577765.1. Taxonomy (GTDB): domain Bacteria; phylum Bacillota; class Clostridia; order Lachnospirales; family Lachnospiraceae; genus Brotaphodocola. The sequence goes on along the minus strand of CAJTOV010000006.1, from coordinate 34,997 downwards.
CGGAGAAAAAGAAAGAGAAAAACCGGTGGCTGGTGCTCCTTTGCATCTGCTGCAATACCTTCTGCTTCGGCGGCGTCTATGCCTGGAGCGCCTTTTCCGGGGAGCTGGCATCCTACATGGGATGGGATTACAGCAAAGTGACCCTGGCCTACTCCATCATGCTGATGATCATTGCCGCCATGGGGCTTGTGGGCGGCGTGCTGCTGCAGCGTTTCGGCGCCCGCAGGCTGATGATTGTGGCAGGGATTTTATGGGGCCTTGGATGGTTTGCCACAGGATTTGCCCGGAACATGTTCATGCTGTACATAAGCTTCGGGGTACTGGCAGGCTGCGCCTCCGGCTTCGGATATAATCCTGGGGTGGTGACCGCCGTAAGCTGGTTCCCGGACCGGAAAGGCTTTGCTTCCGGAATGGCTGTGGGCGTATGCGGCATGTCCTCCCTGGTGGTGGCGCCCCTGGCCAATTTCCTGCTGACAAAGTTCAATGTGATGACCGCCTTCCAGATGGTGGGAGGATTCTTCCTTCTCATATCCATAGCCACTTCCTGGTATATTGACGGGCCGGAGCCCGGGTGGAAGCCCCGGGGATACCAGGCCCCGGCTGCCGGCGGAGGAAGGGGAGCAGGAAGAACGGCCGGCCAGCCGGAAGGAAAGACCTGGCAGGAGATGCTTAAGGATCCCAGGTGCTATCTGCTGTGGGCTACCCTGCTCTGTGCCTCTGTGGCAGGGCTGATGCTGATCGGCCATGCCTCAAAGATCGGCCAGGAGACAGCGGGAATCACGGCTGCCCAGGCAGCGCTTCTGGTGGGAATCATGGCAGTGGCCAACTTTGGAGGCCGTCTGGTCCTGGGATCTTTGTCCGATGTGCTGGGCCGGCACCGGATCGTCACAGGCGTCATGCTTTTGTGTGCCCTGGACATGGTATTTCTGTCCCGGGTCACCACATTTCCGGCGTTTGTGGCAGCCATTGTCATCACCGGAGTCTGCTTCGGAGGCACCCTGGCCACCTTCTCGGCCCTGACCTCCGATACCTTCGGCCCCAGATATAACGGAATCAACTACAGCATTATCTTCACCGGCTACGGGATTGCGTCCATTGTAGGTCCCAACATGGCTACGGCCATCAGGACCACCACCGGAAGCTACTCCGGCGCCTTCCTGTTCGCTGCGGTGTGCAGCATTCTGGCTGCGGGACTGTGTCTGGCTGCCGGAAAAAAATCGTGACCTGCAGTCAAACCTGCACAGAATGGAGGAAAAAATGTTAAGTGTATTAGCAATCGTAATACCGCTTCTGTTCCTGGTATTCCTGATCTGGAAACGGGTCAACATTGCGGTGTCCGCATTGGTCTGTACCGGCCTTATGGCACTGCTGTCAGGCCTGAACGTATATACCTGCCTGACCACGGATTATATGGATGCGTTTGTAGGCTACATCCGCAGCTACTGGCCCCTGATCTTTCTGGGCGCCAGCTTCGGTAAGGCCATGCAGCTTGGGGGCGGCGCCGAGGACCTGGCAAACCTGCTGACCTCCAAACTGGGAACCAGGTACACCATTGCGGTGCTGTGTCTCACCACCCTGGTTCTGGGCTATGGCGGCGTGTCCTGCTACGTGATCGTGTTCGTCATGTATCCCATTGCCCTGAACATGTTCAAGAAGGCGGACCTTCCCCGGCATCTGATTCCTGCCATTGTGGCAGCCGGTTCCTTTACCGCGGTGAACTTAGGACCCGGCTCCCCCTCTGTGGTCAACAATATCCCGGTGAAATACCTGGGAACCTCCGCCACCATCCTTCCGGTCTACTCCGCGGTTCTGGCAGCCTCCTTCTTCCTTCTGGCCACCGCCTACTGCCTGTGGCAGGAAAAGGCTGCCCGGAAAAAGAATGAGCATTTCAGCGTGGACGCGGCTACCTTAAAGATGATGGAAGAGTATGAGAAGAAGGAGCACGGCAACGGTGCCATTGCCTTCATCCCCCTGGCCCTGGTGGTTATTCCCCTGTTCTTTGGAGTGGATGTGCTTTACACCCTGCTGATGGGCTGGATTGCCATTGCCATTCTCTACTGGAAGAAGATTGACAACAAGGTGGAAATCTTAAACTGCGGCGTAGGCGATGCCATGGGAGCCATTGTGGCTACCTCCGCAGTGGTAGGCTTCGGCGGCGTGGCCAAGCTTACAGCCGGTTATACCACCCTGATCAATGTGGCTACCGGAATGGGCGGTTCACCGCTGATTTCCTTCTCTATCGGTACCTCCCTGCTGTCGGCAGCCTGCGGTTCCGGCTCCGGCGGTCTGACCCTGGCCCTGGAGACCCTGGCACCCAAGTATCTGGAGATGGGAGTCAATGCAGGCGTGCTTCACAAGATCGCGTCTGCCGCATGTATTACCCTGGATTCCCTGCCCCACAACGGCGTCATGGTGACCGTGCTGGCCTGCTGCGGCCTGACCCACAAGGAAGGCTACAAGCATCTGTTTGCCATTACAGTAGTGGGATCGCTGATTATCCTGGTGGAGGCAATTATCCTGGCCAGTATCTTTTATCCAATACCATAGGAGACATATATGAAAGGGCTTATAGAGGACCGGCTGGCAGAGCTTGTCCGGCTCTATCCCGTATGGGAGAAGAAGACAATCTGGAAATTTTTTGAGACCACAGCCGGCCGGTACCCGGACTGGGAGTTTGTGGGCGCAGAGGGAAGGGAAAGCTTCACCTATGGCCAGGCACTGGACCAGGTACAAAAAACCGCCAGGGGATTTGCTGCCCTGGGGGTAAAGGCCGGAGACCATGTGGCCGTGCAGATGGAGAACTGCCCGGAGCTTGTGTGGGTGTCCCTGGCCCTGAATGCCGTGGGGGCCGTGAAGGTTCCGGTCAATGTCTCCCTGTCTGCCCGGGAGCTGGCATTTGTCCTGGACCAGTCAGAGTCCCGGTATCTGGTTACCGGCCGTCCTGCCGGGTGGAGCAGGGAACTGAAGGCCTTAAAGCAGGTGGTGGTTCTGGAAGAAGACGGTGCCGGTGCCCAGAGCCCCGGGCCGGAGACAGAACACAGTCCGGCCGGGGCCGCCGGGCCGGAATCCCCAGCGGTTTCCGCCGGTATTCCGGTCCAGTCCTGGCAGGCCTTTCTGGCTGCCGGGCAAGGGCAGGATTTCCGGGAACGGCAGGGGGAAGCGCTGGCCGATGAGGTCTGTGACATCATCTACACCTCCGGAAGTACCCGGGCGCCCAAGGGCGTCATGCTGACCCATGATATGCTGATGCGCTCGGCCTATGCAAGCTGCCTGAACCGGGGATTTGAGCCGGGGCGCCGGATCTTTGTCCCCCTTCCCCTGTTCCACGTGTACGGCTACGTGGAAGGCATGCTGGCCGCCATCCTGACAGGCGGGGCCATCCTGCTGCGCCAGGGGAAATTCCAGGCAGAGCCGGTGCTGGATTACATGAAGAAAAGCCGGGCCAATGACATCTTAAGCGTGCCTGCACAGATGATGAGCCTGGTCCGGTATCTGGAGGAGCCGGAGGGGAAAGCCGTTACCCTGCCGGACCTGCATGCGGTATACTGTTCTGCCTCCGTCTGTCCCGCCTGGGTCTGGCCGGGTATCCGGAAGGCCCTGGGGGTCAGTGACGTGATCACAGGCTACGGAATGACCGAGGTCTGCGGGGCTTCCATGCAGACCGGCCCCGGAGACGGGGACGAGACCTTAAAGACCCGGGTGGGAAAGCTTCTGCCGGGAGGATGCAGCGGTCTGCCGCAGTTTCAGGGACACCAGCTGGAATACCAGGTGGCGGACCAGAAGACAGGAAGGCCCTGCGGCCCCGGAGAGACCGGGGAGCTGTGGTGCCGGGGGCTGGTGGTGACCCGTGGGTATTACAACCGGCCCGAGGCCAACCGGCGTGTATTTACGGAAGACGGCTGGTTTAAGACCGGGGACTGCGGGTATTTTGACGAGGCAGGCTACCTGGTCATGGCAGGCCGTGTGGATGACATGTACAAGATCAACGGAGAAAATGTATCCCCCAAATTCCTGGAGGATGTTCTGGGCAACTGCCCGGAGATCAGCCATGTGGAGGTGGTGGGGGTGGCGGACGAGAAACACGGCCACGTGGGAGCCGCCTTCATCCAGCTGAAAGAAGACACCCCGGAGAACCGGGAGCGGACCCGGCGCTACAGCCAGGAGCACCTGGCCAGGTTCCAGGTGCCCAGGTACTATATCTACCTGAATGCCGGGGACTGGCCCCGGACCTCCACCGGAAAGGTGCAGAAGTTTAAACTGGCACAGATGGCTGCGGCCGGGAAGGCAGACAACGGCCGGGATATAGGGAAACAGAAGGATTTACCAAGATAAGGAAGGAGCAGTTTCTATGAACAAATATGCGTTGACAGAAGACCAGTTGATGATTCAGGAGATGGCAAAGAAGTTTGCCGATCAGGTGGTGGCAGAGACCGTGACGGATCTGGACCGGCGCCATGCGTTTCCGGTGGAAGAGGTAAAACAGTGTGCGGAAATGGGATTCTTGGGAATCTGCGTGCCCGAGGAGTACGGCGGAGCCGGCATGGACCATTTAAGCGATATTCTGGTAATGGAGCAGCTTGCACGCCATTCCTCTTCCCTGGCTTCCATCATTGACGCCCATGCGTCCCTGGGAAGCACCCCTATTCTTCTGGCAGGAACCGAGGAGCAGAAGCGGAAATTCCTGGTGCCTGCGGCAACCGGGGAGGCCTTGTGCGCCTTTGCCCTGACCGAGCCCCAGTCCGGCTCCGACGCGGGGCAGATCCGCACCAAGGCGGTTCTGGAGGGAGAAGAGTGGGTCATCAACGGCACCAAGGCATTTATCACCAACAGCACCTATGCCTCCACCTTCCTGGTGGCTGCCAAGACCGACTTGGAGGCCAAGGGAAGCAGGGGCATCTCCGTATTCATCGTGCCGGCAGGAACCCCGGGCCTGGAGGTAGGAAAGCCTGAGGAGAAAATGAGCAACCGCAGCTCCTATTCCTGCCCCCTGACCTTTACGGATGTGCGGATTCCCAAGGATAACCTGCTGGGCGAGTTAAACCGCGGCTTCCCGCTGTTTATGAAGTGTGTGGACAGCGGACGTGTGGCGATCTCCGCCGTGGCGGTGGGGATGGCCCAGGGAGTTCTGGAGCGGGCAGCCAAATATTCCAAGGAGCGGGTAACCTTCGGAAAGCCCATCTGCGAGAACCAGGCCATTGCTTTTAAGCTGGCAGAGATGGCCACGGAGATCGAGGTGGCCAGGGCCATGCTCTACAACACTGCCCGGTTAAGCGACACCGGACTGCCCTTTAGCACGGAAGCTACCATGACCAAGATGTTCTGCTCCGAAATGTGCGTGCGCATCTGCGATATGGGCCTTCAGATCATGGGCGGCTACGGACTGTGCGACGACTACCAGATTGAGCGTATGTACCGGGATGCCAAGCTTTTGACCATTGGAGAGGGAACCTCGGAGATCTGCCGGATGGTGGTGGGAAGAGCCGTTCTCAAAGAGTATTAATCAGGAGGATAACAGAATATGAAGCGTTCGTTTTTATATCTCAGCGAGTTCCATGTAGGCGACAAATTTACCACCCTGTCCAGAACCGTGACCGAGACGGATGTGGTGCTGTTTGCAGGCATTACCGGTGACAACAATCCCATCCATACAGACAAGACCTATGCAGAGAGCCTGCCCTTTGGCAGCCGCATTGCCCATGGCCTTTTAGGGGCCGGAATCGCCACCGGGCTGTGGGGCCGCATGGGCCTGGTGGACGGGTCTGCCATTGCTGCCTTAAGCACCGAGTGGAAGTTTGTGGGGGCCATTAAGATCGGCGACACCATCCACTGTGAGATTGAGGTGCTGGAGGCCAAGCAGTCCAAGTCCAAACCGGACAGGGGAATTCTGAATATCCAGTACCAGATCATCAACCAGAACGGTGTGGTATGCCAGACCGGAAGCATGGCCACCATGCTTTACTGGGCGCCGCCGGAAGAAAACTAGGAGAACGTAACCGTCCGGACAGGATTACTGCCGGTCCGGACGGTCACAGAGAAAGCGAGGTATTCAGAATGAACATACTGGTTTGTGTAAAGCAGGTGCCGGATACAACGGAGATCAGGATTGATCCGGTAACCAATACCCTGATCCGGGCAGGGGTTCCCAGCATTGTCAATCCCTTTGACGCGTATGCCCTGGAAATCGCTGCCAGGATCAAGGATACCACACCTGGCACAAAGATCACCCTTCTGTCCATGGGACCGCCCCAGGCAGCGGCGGCTCTGAAGGAATGTCTGGCAGTAGGCGGGGACCAGGCTTATCTGGTCAGTGACCGGGCATTTGGCGGCGCCGATACCCTGGCTACCAGCTATACCCTGAAATGCGCCATTGACAAGCTCCAGGAAACGGATGGTCCCTTTGATCTGATCTTCTGCGGCAAGCAGGCCATTGACGGGGATACGGCCCAGGTGGGACCGGAGATTGCGGAGCATATGGACTGTCCCCAGATCACCTACGGGGTGGAGGCAAGGGTAGAGGGAGACCAGGTTCTGGTGAAGCGGGAGACCGGGGAAGGCTATGAGATACTGGCAGCCGCAATGCCCTGCGTCATCACCGTAACCAAGCCGTCCTTTAATCCACGGTTCCCCACCATCAAATCCAAGATGGCAGCCAGCCGGGCCGTGATTCCCACCCTGACTGTGGAGGATCTGACGGTGGACCGGACGCGGATCGGCTTAAAGGGCTCTCCCACCAAGGTGAAAAAGAGCTTTACGCCCCCCAGGAAACAGGGAGGAGTCACCATCGCGGAAGAGAGCTGCGAGGCATCGGCAAAGAAGCTCTTTGAACTTCTGGGCAGCGCCAATGTGATCTGATACAGGGCTGCTACATACGAGGAGGAATGACAATATGGAAGCTCTAAATAAAGATTTATGGGTGTTTGTGGAGACCGGGGAGAACGGAGCCCCAAGAAGTGTGGGCCTGGAGCTTCTTGGCCCCGGACGGCGGCTGGCAGATGCCCAGAAGGGTGCACTGGTGGCAGTGGTAATCGGTTACCAGACCGGCCCGGCGGTAGAGGAAGCGGCTGCCTACGGCGCTGACCGGATTATCGTTGTGGACGGGCCCGAGTACCAGCATTATACCACCGACGCTTACGCGGATGCGCTGTATGCCCTGGTGGAGAAATACGGTCCCACCACCATGATGATCGGCGCCACCAATGTGGGCCGGGATGTGGGCCCCAGACTGTCCTGCCGCTTAAAGACCGGCCTGACCGCAGACTGTACGGCCGTGGATTACGATGAGGCCACCGGCAACATTGCCTGGACCCGTCCCACCTTTGGCGGAAACCTGCTGGCCACCATCATGTGCCCGGACCACAGGCCCCAGATCGGAACCGTGCGTCCCGGGGTGTTTAAGAAAGGGGAGCGCAGGGAAGGAAGCCGGCCGGAGATTATCCGGGAGGATATTCACATCACCGCAGACAGGATTCGTACCCGGGTGGTGGAAGTGATCCGGGAGATGAACGCAGAGAATGTGAACCTGGAAAGCGCGGAAGTGATCGTGGCCGGAGGCCGGGGCGTAGGCGGGCCCGAAGGCTTCGGACCTTTAAAGGAACTGGCAGAGCTGCTGGGCGGTGTGGTAGGAGCCTCCCGGGCGGCAGTGGATTCTGACTGGATCGGCCATGTCCACCAGGTGGGACAGACCGGCAAGACCGTGGGACCGAAGCTTTACATTGCCTGCGGTATCTCCGGCGCCATCCAGCATGTGGCCGGCATGAGCGGCTCCGACACCATTGTGGCCATCAACAAGGACCCGGATGCCCCCATCTTCCAGATGGCGGACTATTCGGTGGTAGGAGATTTGAAGCTGGTGATTCCGGCGCTGATCCGGGAGATCCGGGAAAGCAGGAAATAAACAGGTAACTGCCGGGAAAAGGCTTCCTGCCTCCCGGACCCACCGGGGACAGGAAGCCCATCCGGACGGTAACGTAAAATCAGCAAAGTCAGGAGCAATACCATGGCATATACACAGTCAGTCAGGGGAAATACAGGCTGCCTTTTTCTGAAAGGCATCTGTATTCCTTTTTACATAGTCAGCAGCCGGGAATGGATTCTGCTGGATTCCGGTTCCCGTTTTGTGCGCCGGGAACTGGAGGAATATCTGGGAGAACAGAAGATCCGCATCCGGGCCGTAATGTGCAGCCACGCCCATTTTGACCACACGGAGAACAACCGGTATCTCCAGGAAACCCATGGGGCCAAGATTGTGCTGTCAGCCCTGGACGCGGGAATCCTTCAGGATATTACGTCCTTAAAGGCCTGCTTCTATTCTTATACCGGCCAGGACAATGAGCGGTATAACCGGGAAATGCTTTGCAGGGCGGACCGGATTTTTGTGCCGCAGCAGCAGGAAAATGGGCAGATACAGGTGGAAGGGGTTTTCTTCCAGGTGCTGGCCCTTCCCGGCCATGCAGCCAGCCATGTGGGCTTTGTGACTCCCGACGGGGTGGCCTATCTGGCAGACAGCGTGCTGAGCCCGGATCCCTCCGGCAGGGAGCACCTTACCTATATGCTGGACTGGTCCCGGTCCTTCCAGACCCTGGAAGCTGTCCGGAGGTTTTCATACCAGTCCTATATTCTGGCCCATGGCGGCGTCTATGACCGGATCGGGCCGGTGGCAGAAGAGAATCTGGAACGGTTTCGGGGGATGATGGATGGATTCTGCCGGCTCTTTGCCGGGGAGCTGACCCAGGAGGAAGTGCTTGCGAAGGCTGCAAAGCAGTATCATTTTACCTGGGACAGCTATGAAAAAGTCTGCGTGCTGGAGCGGGTGGTCCGGTCCATGACCGAATATCTGGTGGAGCAGGGACGGATTGGCCGCAGAAGCCGGGGCGGGGTAATGGTGTATGGGCCGTGGAAGCCGGAGTAATTATCGGATCAGAGAAAGGAGAATCTTGTGTACGGATTACTGTTTCAGCCGATGAGGATCGGCGCGCTGGAACTGAAGAACCGGCTGGTAATGCCGGCCATGAACAGTCACCTTGCAGATGGGGAGCATCATTTTACGGACCAGGCCCTGAATTATTACGGGGAGCGGGCCCTGGGAGGGTTCGGACTCCAGATCACGGAGTTTCTCTGTGTCAGTGAGGAAGGACTGGCCTATCCCATGCAGGCCGGTATTTATGATGACCGGTTTATCCCCTCCCTTAAGAGGCTGACGGAGCGGATTCACCGGAACGGAGGAAGAATCTTTGCCCAGCTTCATCATGCGGGACGGATGCAGGGCAGAGGAAGCACCGGCCTGGCGGCTGTGGGGGCCAGTGCCATTCCGGACAGGGCCAATCCTGTTTTTGTCCATGAACTGACCGGGGAAGAGATCATTCAGGTGGAGCAGAAATTCGTGGAGGCGGCCTTGCGGGCGAAAAAGGCCGGCTTTGACGGGGTGGAGCTTCACGGCGCCCACGGGTATCTGCTGGCCCAGTTTCTCTCCAGGGGAGTCAACAAACGGACAGACCGGTATGGGGGCTGTGTCTCGGCCAGGGCCCGGATGGTCTGTGAGATCATCCGGGGAATCCGGCAGGCCTGCGGGCCGGACTTTCCCATTGGGGTGAGAACCAGCGGTGACGAAGGCTATGAGGGCGGCAACCGGATTTTGGATGCCGTGGCCCAGAGCCTTCTGTTTCAGGAAGCCGGGGCAGATGTGATCCATGTGTCCCATGGGATTCCCATCCATTCCTACCACACGCCCAGCGGCTTCAACGTCCCCAATGTGCGGCAGGTGAAGGAGGCCCTGTCCGTTCCGGTGATCGGGGTGGGACGGATGAATGACCCGGCCCTGATTCTGGGGGCTTTAAAGACCGGGGCCATGGACCTGGTGGCCCTGGGCCGGGAGTCGGTCTGCGATCCCCACCTTCCGGAGAAGATCCGGCAGGGGCGGCTGCAGGAGATCCTCACCTGCACCGGCTGTATGCAGCGGTGCCTGTATCCGGCTTCCTTTGAGGAGGGCGCCGGCATTTCCTGCATGATCAATCCCTTCAGCGGCAGGGAAGGGGTGTGGGAGATCCGCAGGGCAGAAAAGGCCAAACGGATCGGCATCGTGGGGGCCGGCCCTGCCGGTCTGGAGGCGGCCTGGATTCTGGCAAAGCGGGGCCATCAGGTGACGGTGTATGAAAAGGAGAATGAGGCCGGGGGACAGTACCGTCTGGCCGCGGTTCCGCCGATGAAGCAGGAGCTGGCCGGAACCATTGCCACCTACAAAGTCTTCTGTGAAAAATACGGGGTCCGTATCTGCTATGGAATTACGGCAGACCGAAAGCTTCTGGAGCGGGAGGCATTTGACGAGATCATTCTGGCCTGCGGGGCAGTGCCTTTAGTGCCGGACATTCCGGGGATTCATGGAGACAACGTGTATCTGGCCAACGATGTTCTTAAGTTCCGTGTCCAGATCAGGGACCAGCCGGTGCTGGTGCTGGGAGCCGGGCTGGTGGGAGCCGAGACCGCCCAGGTGCTGGCCGGGTACGGCAACCGGGTGACCCTGGCGGACCTGGTGGATACCATTGCGCCCCAGGCTCCGGCCCGGCCCAGGGAGAACCTGCTGGACCATCTGGACCGGCTGGGAGTCCGGTTCCAGCCGGGATGCAGGGTGCTGGAAATCCTTCCGGACGGTATCCGCTGCCAGCAGGAGGGCAGGATCACGGAGCTGACCGGCTTTGGTTCCCTGGTGCTGGCCTTTGGCTCCAGGCCCGATACCCGGCTGTATGAGTCCCTGGGCCAGATGCCCCACGTCCACCGGATCGGGGACGGAAGAGCGGCGGCAGACGGCAGGGCGGCCATCTATGAGGCGGCCAGGCTGGGGATGGAGCTGTAGCTGAAGGGGTGCGGCGCGCAGCCTTTTTGCGGGCTGTGGACTGTCCGGTATGGGCCGGACAGTCTGCCGGTCCGGCTTTCGGCAATATAGACAAAATCCAGCTGTTTATTTTGTGAATATGGTGCATTGAAGCCGGAAGCAAATCGTGATATGATGGGTGCATCAGATGAGAATACGTATTCTTGACGGGAGAGAAACCATGATTACAATGACTGAGATTGCAAGATTAGCCAAGGTATCCCAGCCCACGGTTTCCCGGGTACTGAATGGGAATATGAATGTAGCGCCGGAGCTTCGGGAACGGGTTCTGGCCTGCATCAAAGAATACGACTACCAGCCCAATGCTCTGGCGAAAGGGCTGCAGGGCAGCCAGACCCATCTGCTGGGAGTTCTTCTGACCGATATTTCCAACGGTTTTTTCGCTGATCTTGCAAAAGCCATTGAGACGGAAGCACGGAAATACGGATACAGCATCATTCTTTTCAACAGTGATTACAATACAGACAGTGAGCTGGAATATCTGGATGTTGTACGCCGTTACCGGGTGGACGGTGTCCTTGCCGTCCCGATCCGCGAGACCAGCGATATGTGGCGGGGATATGCAGAGAAGCTGGATGTACCGGTAGTAGCCGTGACCCGCCCCACCAGAGGACTGGATTCCGTGTATGTGGATCACAAGGAAGCCGGGGAGCTGGTGGCCGGGCATCTGGTCCGTCAGGGATATGGGCAGTTTCTGTTTATCGGTAAGGAGTATGACCGGAAGTATGCAGGCTTTTGCCAGGCCCTGTCCAGGATGGGGAAGGCCGATGCGGTTACCAGCGTGGTGTATCAGGATGACGCGCAGATGCGCCAGGTCCTGGGCCGATATCTGCCCTGCCGGCAGCGGCTGGGGATTTTTGCCGGAAATGATATTTACGCCCTGCGGATACTGAGTTTTCTGCATGAATTACAGCTTACGGTTCCGGCACAGGCCGGTGTGATCGGCTTCGATGACACGATGATGGGCCGGTATCTGAATCCCGGTCTCAGCAGCGTTTCCCAGCCCATCGGCCACATGGCCCAGGAAGCCGTTTCACGGCTGCTGTACCGGATCGGACATCCAGGCAGTCATCCGATCTGGGACCGTCCTCTCCATGCCTCCCTGGTTGTGAGGCAGAGTTCTTAAAAAAAGAGCTGCATGGCTGCGGTTCTTTTTTAGGACATTCAAGAATGCGTATTCTCAAAAATATCCCGACCCATGCCGGCGGGAATCAACAGAAAGGAAAAGGATTATGGATTACGCAAAAACAGCCCAGCAGATTTATGAAAAGGTAGGAAAAAAGGAAAATCTTATTTCCGCCGCCCACTGTGCCACCCGTCTCCGGCTGGTTCTGGCAGACAACGCCAAATGTGACGCAAAAGCCGTGGAGGACATCGAAGGCGTGAAGGGGGTATTCAGCGCCTCCGGCCAGATGCAGATTATTCTGGGAACCGGTGTGGTCAACAAGGTCTATGATGAGTTTATCGCCATTTCCGGCCTTGCTGCCGCGTCAAAGGAAGAGGTCAAAGCGGCTGCCGCTGCCAAACAGAACGTGTTCAAACGGGCTATTAAAACCCTGGGCGATGTCTTTGTCCCCATTATCCCGGCCATTGTTGCCAGCGGTTTTCTTATGGGGATTATGGAAGCCCTGAACTTTATGGTAGGCAACGGTTTCCTGAACATGGATACCTCCGGCTCCATCTATGTCTTTGCCAATCTGTTTGCCAACACGGCCTACACCTTCCTGCCGATTCTGATCGCTTTCAGCGCGGCAAAGGCCTTTGGCGGGAATCCCTTTCTGGGAGCCGTCATTGGCATGATTATGATTCATCCAAGCCTTCAGAATGCCTGGACCGTGGCAACCCAGGGGGTACTCCAGACCCAGAAGGTCTGGTTCGGCCTTTACAGTGTGGATATGGTCGGATATCAGGGCCACGTCATTCCGGTAATTATCGCCGTGTGGGTGCTGTGCTTTATTGAAAAACGCCTTCACAAGCTGGTTCCCGCCATGCTGGATCTGTTTGTAACGCCTCTGGTAAGCGTATTCGTAACCGGATATCTGACCCTTTCCATTATTGGGCCTGTCTTTGTAACCGTTGAAAACGGAATCATCAACGGAATTCTGACGCTGCTGACCCTGCCTCTGGGACTTGGCAGCATGGTCATGGGCGGTCTTTACTCCCTGACGGTAGTGGGCGGCATCCACCATATGTACACCGTCATCGACGTGGGGCAGATTGCCCAGTACGGATTTACATACTGGCTGCCGCTGGCTTCTGCGGCCAATCTTGCCCAGGGAGCTGCCACCCTGGCTGTGGCACTGAAAACCAGAAATGCCAAAATCAAAGCCGTAGCCCTTCCGTCTTCGCTTTCCTGCTTTATGGGAATCACGGAGCCGGCCATCTTCGGTGTGAACCTGCGCCATTTTAAGCCTTTTGTCTGCGGCGCCATCGGCGGTGCGGCAGGAGCCATGTATGCATCCCTGGCAGGGCTGGGAGCCAGCGGCACCGGCGTGACCGGAATCTTCGGCATGCTGCTGTGTCTCCATGACCCGGTCAATTATCTGATCATGATGGCCGTGTCCGTGGGGGTAGCCTTTGCGCTGACCTGGTTCTTCGGCTTTAAGGACGAAGCTTAAAGGAGGAATTATTTTATGAAAATATTGTATATGGGTACAGCGGCGGCAGAGGGATGGCCGGGACTGTTCTGCTCCTGTCCGGTGTGTACCCACGCCCGGAAAGCGGGCGGACGGAATCTGCGTACCCGGACCCAGGCCATTCTGGATGACAGCCTGCTGATTGATTTTCCGCCGGACACATATGCCCATGCCCTGCGGTATGGCCTGAACCTTGCCAGGGTTCATACGCTGTTAGTCACCCACAGCCATATGGACCACTGGTTCCCTACGGACCTGATTCACCGGCATGAACACTTCGGACATGGCGCGGAGGGGGTGTTGGATGTCTACGGAAATGAAGCCGTGGAGAAGGCCTTCAATGACCATATTCTGATTGACCGTTTTAAGGTTCACCCTATTGACGATGCCGTCCATTTCCATGTAACCCATGGCGGTGACCGTATCTGGTCCGGCGGCTGGGAGATCGTGGCAGTTCCCGCAGACCATGACAGGCGGGAAGAATGCCTGGTCTATATCTGCAAAAAAGACGGCAAAACGCTTCTGTACGGTCACGATACCGGCCGCAATCTGTCCCCGGAGGCCTGGAAGCTGGTGACCGGGGAAACCTATGACCTGGTCAGCCTGGATGCGACTATGGGAACCCAGTCTGTCAGGGAGTATCACATGGGGCTTCCGGACGCGGAGGAGATGTTTGGGAGGCTGTCCGCCCTGGGCTGTATCCGGAGCCATACCCTAAGGGTCGTCAATCATTTCAGCCACAACGGGGAAATGACCTATGACCAGCTGACGGCCTGGGGAGCGGAGCGGGGGATACTTGCGGCTTATGACGGGATGGAAGTGGAGTTCTGACGGTTGTTACTGTTTTGGTGAGATTGGGTTTGACAAACCATCCGGAGTGTGGTAGATTGGCAGGTGCCGCCGGATGTACCGGGAAGGTGCCCGAAAACAGCTTTCCGTTACCGGTTTTTCCCTGTATGGGAGAGGCCGGCGGCGGGAATGGGTTTTCGGGCATTTTGTTATGAAAGGTGTAGAGGGCTGGCAGCCGGACGGCCACATAGGGGTGACCGCCTGGACGGTGCCGGCCATGATAAAAGGAAGCATGAGATGAAAAGCTACGAGATGGATATGACCACAGGGTCTCTGTGGAAGAAGATACTGGTTTTCAGCGTTCCGCTGATGTTTTCCAATATTTTGCAGATTGTGTTCAATATTTCCGATGTGGCGGTGGTGGGCAAGTTCGCAGGGCCCATTGCCCTGGGAGCCGTAGGCTCCACCAGCATCCTGATCACCCTGACCACAGGGCTTCTGCTGGGACTTTCCAGCGGGGTCAGCGCCCTGACCGCCCTATACATCGGCGCCAGGGACCACACCAGTGTCAGGAAGACCGTGCACACGGCAGCTCTGGTGATGGCCTTTGCAGGGGCGGCAATTATGGTACTGGGAATCCTTCTTGCCGGAAGGGTTCTGACCGCCATGCACACCAAGGACGAGCTGATGAGCGGCGCTGTGTGTTATCTGCGGCTCTATCTTTTAGGGACTCCGGCCCTGGCCCTGTTTAACTTCGGCAACGCGGTCCTAAGCGCTGCCGGGGATACCAGACGTCCTTTAAACTATCTGACCTTTGCCGGCGTGGTCAATGTACTTCTGAATCTGTTTTTTGTGATTGTGTGCCGCATGGGGGTCAGCGGTGTGGCCATTGCCAGTATCCTTTCCCAGTACATATCCGCGGTGCTGGTAATCCGGCTGCTGCTGAAAAGCCGGGAGTCCTTTGGCCTGCGGCCAGGCAGCCTTGGAATGGACCGGGAAACCATGGGACGGATCTTAAGCATCGGGATTCCCTCGGCCCTCCAGTATGCCTTGTTTGCAGTGGCCAATCTTTTCGTCCAGACCAGTGTCAATTATTTTGACCATGTGATGGTGGCGGGAAATTCGGCTGCGGCCAATTCCGACCCTCTGGTGTACGATATGATGGCGGCCTTTTATACGGCCTGCACCAGCTTCATTGCCCAGAACTTAGGGGCAGGGAACCGGCAGCGGATACGAAAGAGCTTTTATATCTGTCTGGTCTATTCCTTTGGCCTGGGGCTGGCTCTGGGGCTGGGGATCTATGTACTGCGGTATCCCTTCCTTTCCATGTTTACCAGCGACCAGGCAGTGGTGGAGGCAGGGATTAAGCGGCTTTCGGTGATGGCACTGTCCTACTGCGTCAGCGCCTTCATGGACTGTACCATCGCGGCCTCCCGGGGCCTGGGCAAAACCGTGGTGCCTATGCTGATCGTGACGGCAGGCTCCACCCTGTTCCGGCTTGTGTGGATCTGGACGGTGTTTGCCTGTTTCCGTACCATAGAATCCCTGTATCTTCTCTATGTCTGCTCCTGGACGATTACGGCAGCGGCGGAGATTATTTACTTTGCCTGGGTGTTTCGCGGAGTGGGAAGGCAGGAACCGGTGGGGTAGGGGAGAGACTGCCTTGGTTTGCAGGGGCTGTGGGGATAAATGATGCAGATTGACAAAGAGAAAAATAAATAATATAATTTGAATTATGATAAAGTAAATTATATTATTTATTTTTGCGGAGGCAGCCTATGGAATTTATCGGTAGAGAAGCCGAGCTTCAGCTTTTGAATGAAGAATATCAGAAGGACAGCAGCTTTGTAGTGGTTTATGGAAGAAGGCGTGTGGGTAAGACTACGCTGCTGAAAGAATTTATAAGGGACAAATATGCATTCTATTTTCTGGCCACACAGGAGACGGAGGCGCAAAGCAGGAAACGTCTGGCCGGAGTCATTGCACGGAGAACAGGAAATGCTTTGCTGGATAAGGTTCTCTTTACAGACTGGATGGATCTTTTTCAGGCAATTGTGGATCATCCGTCAGGAGAGAAGAAGATCATAGTGATTGATGAATTTCCGTATCTGGTAAAGACCAGTGCCGCTTTTCCATCCATTTTACAGAATATATGGGATGAGCTTCTGAAAGACAGTGGGGTTATGCTGATTCTTTGCGGTTCTTTGACTGGTATGATGAAAAAGTATGCCCTGGACTATGGAAGCCCCCTTTACGGGAGACGGACAGCCCAGATCCGTCTGATGCCCCTTGGCTTTATGGAGGTTTACAAAGCCCAGAACCGGTCTTTTACAGAGGCGGTAACCCAGTACGCAGTGACAGGGGGTGTACCTAAGTATCTGGAGCTTTTTGAAGGCGGCCGGTCATTTGGGGAACAGATCGAAGGTGTCATATTACGAAAGAATGGTTTTCTGTATGAGGAGCCATATTTCCTTCTCAATGAGGAGGTGAACACCCCGATGCACTATTTTTCAATCATCCAGGCTATTTCCGATGGGAATCACAAGCTGGGAAAGATCGGTACGGCCCTGGGCGTGGAAACCTCAGCACTGACACCCTATCTTTCCACACTGATTGATCTTGGTTATCTGTCAAAAGATGTGCCGGTGACAGAGAAGAGTCCGGAGAAATCCAGAAAGGGTCTTTATTTTGTGGCGGATCATTTCTTACGGTTCTGGTTCCACTATGTGTATCCCTTCCGGGGGGAGCTGGAGATGGACAACCGGCAGATCGTACTGGACCAGCTGGCAAAGGATTTTGAAGAGCGGTTTGTGGCGCTGGCCTATGAGGCAGTGTGCAGGAACATCTTTCTGTTCTTATGCAGAGAAGGGGAAATTGATTTTACGCCTTCCCGGATTGGGGCCTACTGGGTCAATGACAAACGTACTAATATTGAGATCGATGTGGTGGCAGTAGACAGACAGCACCAGATTCTGTTTGCAGGAGAGTGCAAATACCACCATAAGCCGGTAGATCTGTCTGTTTACAGTGCTTTGCAGGGGAAGGTGGAAGATGCGCTGGAGCTTAAACGCAGCTTCCCCGGATACAAGATATGGTATGGTCTGTTCTCAAAAAGCGGATTCACCCAGCGTATGAAAGAAGTGGCCAGGGAAAGGGAAGATATTTATCTGATTCAGGATGCCGGACTGGAGCGTGTCTGAAGAATGCCGCCTAAAGGCGGCATTCCAATTGACAGTCATATGGTTCATCTTCAACATGCTTTTGATTATAAACTTCCGCCTCAACACAACCCATTGACTGATAAAAGGCCTGGCTCTCAACGGATGAGTGGGCAGAGATGTAGAGTTTTTTAGCTCCGTTTTGTTTAGCCCACTTCTTCGCCTCAAGAAAAAGCGTTTTGCCGATTCCCTTATTTCTCATGTCCTCTGATATATGGATGCTGGACAAATCGCAATATCCCTGTTCACCACCAAATATTTCTGGTTCCACTGAAACAAAGCCTTTTAATTTCCCATCATAAAAAGCAGCATACACGAAACCATTGGAAAGAATTGTATTTTTCAGGCAGGAAATTAAAATTTGATAATCCTGTTCTGTCCAGTCATCAACAAAGGGTGCGTCTTTGATGATCCATCTGTCATTTTCTTTACGCCAGCATTTTGTAACAGTTTGATGCCGGATAAAGTCCCTGAACAGCTCCCGGCAAATTTCCTCTGCATCTAAAACTCTGTATTGTAGCAAAATATGATTCTCCCTTTCCTCCCTGCCCCCAGGGCGGGATGGCATGTCCGCTCCGGTCAACAGTTATAACTCAACAAATCCTGATGAGAATTATATTATATCATTGATGCTGTAATTTTTCTATACTTAAATTGTAACCTGAAATCTAATTGATACAGCGGCCTTTTTCTGCTATGATGGATAGTGGAAAAAACTGGCGGTGTCAGTGGCTGAGTGGAATTTGAAGGGAGAAAACACAAGGAGCAAATATAACGCCTTAGGGGAATATATATGGCAGAATTAACATCCATGATGAATATTGGTAAGGAGATGGCAAAGAAGCTGGATTCCGTGGGAATTGGCTCTGCGGAGGAACTGGTCCGCCAGGGTGCGGAGCAGGCTTTTCTGAAATTGAAGGAAAGGTATCCCAATGTCTGTCTGGTCCATTTGTATGCGCTGGAGGGTGCGGTACGCAATGTAGAGTTTAACAGTCTTCCGGAGGGCAGGAAGAAGGAGCTGAAAGCGTTTAGTGATTTTTTGAAAAGGTGACGGCAAATCCATGATCCATGTGCTGCTCTACAGGAGTTGCAGGAAGCTTTAAACGAAACAAGAACACATATACAAAAAAACGTTAAGTTTGTCCAGAATAAACCGACAAGATATCATTGAAAGGAAGGTGACACCATGCTTTCAGTCGCAGTCTGCGATGATGAGATTCTGGAATGCTGCAATCTGGCAGCGGTCATCCGGAAGCTTCTGGAGGGGATGAGGATTCCCTATACCCTGGCCCGGTTTTACAGCGGCCGTGAGCTGCTGGAGGCAAAGGAGACCTTTGACATTATTTTCCTGGATATTCTTATGGAGGGCCTGGACGGGATGGAAACGGCCAGACGGTGGCGGGAGCAGACCGGGGAGCGGCTGCTGGTGTTCGTGTCCTCCAGCCGGGACTATGTGTTCGATGCCTACGATGTGGAGGCGTTCCAGTATCTGGTGAAGCCGGTGGATGAGGGGAAGCTGGAGCGGGTGCTGGCACGGGCCGTGGAGAAGGGGCAGCACTCCTGCGGCGAGTATCTGACCATCAGTAAGGAACGCCAGTGGAGGAAGGTTTTTCTGGACCGGATCTGGTACTTTGAGATCCGGGGCAGGCAGATTGACCTTCACGGGGCAGACCAGATACTGACCTACTATGGGCAGATGGGAGAGCTGGAGGCGCAGCTGCGGGGCAGGGATTTCTTCCGGTGCCATAAAGGATATCTGGTCAACTTAAAGCATGTGGAGACCTACAACCGGCAGGAGGTGATTCTGGATAATGGGGAGCGGATTCCCATTGCCAGGCGCAGATATGAGCCGTTCTGCCAGGAGATTCTGGCTTTTATGAGAAAGGATGGAGGAATCCTGTGAGTACTGCACCTGCATTGTGGGAGATATCGGTATGGTGTCTGGGCACCCTGGGCCTTGCCTGGCCGGGTGCTCTGTTTTTACGGCGGCAGCTAAGTGGAACCGGGACAGAAGCCTGGACATTTGGCCTGCTGTTTTTTGGCGGTTCCCTGTGTATGCAGGTGTTTCTGGAAGGCAGAGGGGTGTCCTACATGCTCCGGGCGCTGGCGTGGAATCTGGTTCTGGTTCTTCTGACCGTGCTGGTGTTTCCCGGAGAATCCGTGACCCTGGCAGGCAGAGAGGGGCGCGGACGGAATCATTGGAAGGACCATTGGGAGAAAAAGGTTCTGGCGGCTGTGGTGCTGGCGGCCATGATCCAGCTGGTGCTTAATTTTGCAGAATCCTTTCTTACCTGCCTTGGCCTGGTGCTGGTCCATGTTCTTATGGGAGAATCCAGCTTGGAAAGCCGTGGGTACGGGCTGGTTCTTCTGGGAACCTATGGGGCCACGGCGGCGGTGGTCTGTCTGGCGTCTGTCTGGCTGAGGCCGGTATTTGCCGGAAACAAGGGCCGGTGGTATCTGTATCTGGCGGTTTTGCCTATGCTGGTGCTTCTGCTTACCAATCTGGTCAACTGGGCAGCCAGCCACGGGATCATGTTCCAGGACTGGGGGAAATACGGGCTTTTAGAGAACCAGCTGCTGAGCCACGGAGGCATCTGCGTTGTAACAGGGCTGTCCATGGGGGCAGCGGGATTTTTCGTGGTGGGTATGAGCCGGATTGACCAGGAAGCCAGGGCAAAGGACCAGTACCGGGCCCAGGTGCTGTATTACCAGATGCTGAAGGACCAGTACCGCTCCCTGGAAGGCCTGCGTCATGACATGAAAAACCACCTGATTGCCCTTACGGGTCTGGTGAAGAACCGCCAGTGGGAGGCGGCAGGGCGCTATCTGGAGGATGCTGTAAAGGCCGGAGGTCTGGAGGCCGGGGAAGCGGTCACCGGCAATCCGGCAGTGGATGCCCTCCTTTACCATAAGAGGAAGCAGGCAGAGGGGCAGGGGGTGGTCTGGCAGTGCGACGCATCCCGGCTTCCCAGGCCCTGCCGGATTCAGGATCTGGATTTGTGTGTGATCCTGGGGAATATTCTGGACAATGCCCTGGAAGCCTGCGGGACGCAGGGAGAAAAAGGGGAAAGGCCCTTTACCCAAATCCGCATGGGCGTGGTGAAGAAATGTCTTCTTCTGGAAGTGAAAAACAGTGTTTCCAGGGAGGCTGCAAAAGGACTGGAAGAGCCGGGGAGCCCTGGCAGGACTTATGACCAGAGCCGCCGGACCGCCGGCTTCCGTTGGACCACCAAAAGGGAAAATCCCTGGGAGCACGGTCTTGGACTTTCCAATGTGCGGCAGGCCGTGGAGCATTATGACGGGGTGGTCCGGATGGAGACGGAGCAGGCTGCGGGGGCATTTACGGTTTCAATCCTTCTGCCTCTGTCCGGTAACAGGGAAACCGGAATGACAGAGTAATTGCCGGAAGCATGTCTGCTTACCGGATGGAACATCAGACCGGCCGTTTGGTACATTTGCCTAAGAATCCTTGCTTCTGACGCCGATGGAAATGGTAAAGACAAGGGAAATCCATCTGGCATGGGGAAACCGTTTCCCCACCCAGGATGGGACCCGGAAGGAGGGCATACCATGAACACAAAGACAATGGAGGGTCTGGCCGGCGCAGCCACCAGTGTCCGTCTGACAGCCGTTCCCATGAACGCATTCCGGGAGGCGCAGCGCAAGGGCAATACGGATGGAATGGACCGGGCCATGGGCTACGCCTCTGGCCTGATGGAGCAGGCAGGCGAGTACCAGGACAAGACCCGTGCGGGCATGAAGCTGGAGGCTGAGGAAGCCAAAAAAGAAGAGAAGATCGCCCAGGAGAAGCTTCTGGAGAAGCGGAAGGCAGAAAAAGAAGCCCAGGAAAAGCGGATTCAGGAAAGCAGGGCAGAAGGGAGCCGGTCTCCGGTGGATTCCGTGGAAATCAGTGAAGAAGGCCGTGAGTACGTGGAGAGAACCGGAGGAACCGGGGCATCCGCTGTTTCCGGCAGCGGGGAAATCCCGGCAGGGATGGAAGCGGCAGCTTCCGGAGCCGCCATGACCGGGACAGTGAAGGCAGCTCCGGAAGCCGCTATGACCGGACAGTAAAGGCAGCTCCAGGAGCTGCCACCGTGGCAGGGGTCTCCGCCCCATAGAAAAAACCGGACAAAAACAGTCTTGTAAACCTGTTTTTGTCCGGTTTTTCTGATTCTGACAGCCGTAACCTTTAATGGGCAGTATCCACAAACGCAATGCTGGAATCTCCCTCTTTTGCCTGCTCCAGTACAGCGGCAGCTAACTTCTGGAAGGAGCCGCAGGAGGAGCTGGCACCGCTTAAGGCGTCAATGCTGTCTGCCTGCTGTTTTTCCAGAAGCTGGCCTGCATAGTTGCGGGTGTACTCGTTGGGGTAGGTACCGTTGGAGTGGAGCATGTTCTGCATATAGGCATTGTCCCAGCTTTTGATGAATCCGCTGGAGTTCTCAGCATTGTACTCCACGGAAACAATACTTCCGCCCTTGACCATTATGGTGATATATTCTTTCCATCCATGGCTGAACTCAGCGGCCTGGGCAGTGTAGTAGCCGTCACGAAGTCCGGTCTGGCTTTTGCAGGCCGTAAGAAGTACCATCATCAGCAGGAGAAGAGTCAGACACAATATCCGTTTCATCTGTTATGTTCCTCCTTCAAAACAAACTTATTGACCTGGGCAGCCAGGGCTTCCGCTTCCCTTGCCAGCAGCCCGCTGGACTGCTCTGTGCCGGTGGCATTTTGCAGGTTCCGGTCAGCAATGGAAGAGATGGCTTCGATCCGGTCCTCCATAATGGCCAGGGCGCTTTCCTGGCCCTTTACGGCTACCACCAGCTGGTCGGAGATGCCGCTGATCTGGTCGGAGACTGCGGAGATGGCCTTTAAGGAGCTGGCTGTGTCAGCCGTCAGTTCCACACCGGTCTGAATAATGGCCCGGGTGCTGGTGACCATGTCTGTGGCGCTCTGGGCAGCTTCGGCACTTTTGGAAGCAAGCTGTTTGACCTCGTCGGCCACCACGGCAAAGCCTTTCCCGGCGCTTCCGGCACGGGCTGCTTCCACGGAAGCATTGATGGCCAGAATGCTGGTCTGGAAGGCAATATCTTCAATGGCCTTGGCGATCTTGGTGATCTCCTGGGCATTGGAACTGATATTATCCATGGCGCCGGACAGGGAGGCCATCTGCCGGTTGGCTTCCTGAATCCGCTGGGCGATCTCCCCGGTCTTTTCGCGGGTCTGGCTGCTGCTGCCGGCTACGCTGGACAGCTGCTCTTTCACATGGGATACCTCCAGGACCAGGGCTTCTGTGGACTGGTTCTGTTCCATGGAAGCCTGATGAAGCTGGCCGGACTGGCCGTTAAGCTCCTCGGACATGTCTGTCAGCCGAGCAGCGGCAGCCCGGAAGCCTGCAATGGTCTCGTGCATGGACTGGATGATGGTGCGCAGGCTGGTACGGATCAGAGCAAAATCGCCCTTATAATCCACCTGGGGGTCCACCAGCAGGTTGCCCCCTGCCACCTGGGTCAGTACCTGCTGGATATCGGATATGTACCGGTTGACACTTTCCACCGTGGCATCCAGGGTCCGGGTCAGCACTTCCAGCTCATCCCCGGTGTGGACATGGGATACCTGGGTGTGCAGATCGCCGTCGGAAAGGGCCACCATCCGGTCCGTGACGCTTTTTACCGGGCGGGATATGGACTGGGCCAGCCGCCATACCAGCAGAATGGACAGCACCAGCACGGCCAGGGTGGAAAGCACGGCCACCAGCATGGCGGTGTTGATCAGATGGTTGTAGTCTGACTTTGGAACCTGGATTACCAGGGACCACTGGGTGCCCCGGATGGGAGAGAAGGCCGCCAGCATGTTCTCCCCGTCAACCGGGAACTCGGTGGCGCCGGTCTCACCGGTGGTTACCCGGCTGAGTGCGTCTGTATGCCCGCCGCAGAGCTGGGCCAGGGTGCTTCCTCCCCGGACCAGTCCCTGGTCCGGATGACCGGTGACGGTTCCCTCACGGTTCACCATGTAGGCCGTGCCGTGCCGGCCCAGATTGATGCTGCTGATTACGTCATTGAGGGTGTCATATTTGTAAACGCCCACCACATACAGAACAGTCTCCCCGTCTTCCTTGACCGGCATTCCCATGGTGATGCCCAGGCCATTCTGGAACATGGTGGAGGAGCAGGTGGTCAGATTGTCTGTCTCCTTAAGAAGCGCAAAAAAACTGCTGTCCAGGTGCTCCGGCGCAGGACTGTCTCCCTGCATAAGCTGTCCCTCCAGGTCATACAGGGCGATGGTATGAAACTCATAGATCTCGGCAGCCTCTGTCAGAAGCTCCTTCCGGCTTGCCTGTACCTGGGTGTCATCCCTCCGGGTCATGCCGGCGGCCTGGACAGGGGAACTGATCCGGGGATCCCCTGCAATGGTCATCATGCGGTCTGCCAGCATATGGATATTGGCCTCCACGGTCTTGGCTGACTGCCGGGCCATGGGCTGTAAGCTGTCCAGCAGAATGCTGTTGGCCAGTGACTGCATGGAGAAGGCCATAATGACGTAGCAGATGACAACCAGTATCAGAATGTTAAGGTTTGTGCTTCTTAGTATCCTTCTGTTAAGACTTCGTCTGGTCTCCTGACTGTGGGAGTATTCTTGTTTCCCAGCCACGTTTCTCTCTCCTTTTCCTTTTGATTCTATTTGTGACATAATAAAAGCCTGTTCACCTTTTGCGGCGGAATTCCGGGCAGGCAGGTGAAAGACTTGGGTTCGGGTTACAGTATACCATAAAATTACTGGAAATAAAAGCCTTTTGTAGGCTTTTTGTTACTGTTCACGGGCCTCGCAGTAACAGTTCAAGGGGGATCTGAACTGTTACCCTTCGCCCGATGTGGAAAACGGGATAAAAACAGTCTTACAAGCCAGCTTGACGCATATATTTGGGCGCAGTATAATTAAAGAAGAAAAGCAGGAAACAGGTGAGTCTGGGATAGCTGGCGGGGGAGGGCTGTATTATGGGGATGATTCTGCTGCGGATGGTGATGGCCGTGTATCTGGGGTGGATCTGCTGGAACCCGGCGGGAGACATGGGTTACGACAGACCGGCATCGGACCGGCAGGAGCCGGGGTACGGGGTCCAGGATTCTGGATATTCCGGGGAACCGGATTTCTCTTCCCAGGTCCGGACCCGGGGACTGTTTTCCGCCTATGTGGTAGGCGGGGTGGACTGTATGGATGACGGAAGCTATGAAGCCTACGTGCAATCCCTGGCAGACAATCCAGGGGAAGGTTCCAGGCATGAGGAGCAGGCGGGGACGGAGGAATTTCCCAAAATCTATCTCCGGTTCATGGGGCTGGATCTGACAGACTACATAGAAGGCAGCGGGACAGAGCGGCAGTTTGCTTACCACAAGGCCTTTTGCAGTGACGTGTTCTATATGGAGTATCCCAGTGACTGGTATGTAGGGTCCACGGATGCCTCTCCCCTGACCTTTGTCCCGGAATGGGAGGAGGAGGCCTCCGGGCAGGTGTTCCATGACTGGGCAGAGTATTTTGACGACAACTTAAGAGGCAGTACCCGGCAGGTGGGGACCTACATTGAAGGCGGCGGAATCAACGGCTGCCTGGAAGAGGTAATGGGAAAGCCGGTGACAGAGGACTATACCTGGGAGCTGCGGGAGGATGACTCGGAATGGCTGCTGATCTATGACCTTAAGAATGGGGAGAAGGAGGCGGCGGAGGTGATTGTCTGGTGCAATCTGGGAAAGTTCAATGTACGGAGACGGGATATGGAGCTGACCGTGAAGCCGGAGGCGGATTACGGGCGGATTCTGGTATTCCGGGAGTGGGATACCTTTGACTTTTCCTCAGAAGCCGCCATCCGGGAATATACGGAGTCCGGGGATTTCCTTTACCGTTTGCTGGGAAAGGCTTTGGAGGAGGATGTGGAAAGCCGGATACTGAGTCTGGGCCCGGGAGCGTATACAACCTCTTACCATGATTTTTTTACCCTGGAAATAGGGGTTTATGAGAAGGACAGGCCGGAGCGGCTTCTGCGTCAGGCCTGGGTTTACATTCCGGTGACCGGGCCGGGGCAGTCCAACTGGGTGGTGGTCTTTGAGGCCTTTCCGGGAAGCCGCCAGGAGGAAGGGGTAAGCAGCCGGAAGGTCAGGCAGCAGGTAATGAACACCTTTGTGGTCCTTCCCTGCTACCATCAGGTGGAGAAGGGGGAGAATCTGTCCGTAATCGCAGGCCGGTATGGGGAGGACCCAGACCTGGCCTGTGAGATCGCCGCCTACGCTCCCAACCAGATCCATGATCCGGACCGGATCTGGCCGGGGCAGCAGATTGAGATTCCCCTGGGGGTGCTGTTCAGGCGGGTCCATCACGGATTCTGACAAGAAAAAGCGGAGGTGTGGGAAAGGTCCTGTCCGGGACTTTCTTCACACCTCCGCTTCCTTCATATTGCAAAATTCAGATATCAAACAGACTCAGCTGCTGGTTCTGCTGTTCATATCCCCGCTTATAAGCACAGATAATATCCTGCATCCGGTACAGAATCCCGGCTTGTTCACATGCCAGGGAGAAGCACTTCCAAAGCTGCTTTGCATTGGTGCAGTGGCATTCATACCGGTTGCCGTAGGTCTTCCCATAGCGTATGGCCAGGTTCCTGTCCGGGAACAGCTCCTCCAGCTTCCGGAAATACCAGTCCCGCTGGCTGTCCCGGAGAGTCATACCAAAGGCCGGGTAGATGAATCTGGCTCCGGCCTGCCGGGCGGCTCTTACAATGGCCAGGATGTTCTCCTGACTGTCCTCCAGAAACGGCAGTACCGGCATCAGAAGAATCCCGGCAAAGATGCCTCTGGCACGTAAGTGGGAAACCAGGTCCATACGCCGGGAGGGAAGGGCAGCCCCGGGTTCGATTCTGCAGGCCAGTTCCTCATCCATGGTGGTTACGGTCACCTTGCACAGTACCGGGGAATGGTCCCGGATACACTCCAGAATGTCCGCATCCCGCAATAGAAGCGTGCTCTTGGTGGCAATGGCAGCCCCGAAGCCGAAGGCGTCCACCAGCTCCAGACTGTGCCGGGTCAGATTCAGCTCCTTCTCAAAAGGATTGTAGGGATCGCTCATGGCCCCGGTGCCTACCACGCCTTTTTTTACCTTTCTGCGGAGATCATCCCGGATGATCCGCAGGGCATCCTCCTTGGCCCGTACCTGGTCAAAATCCTGTATCCGGTAGCAGTCCGAGCGGCTGTCACAGTAGATACAGCCGTGACAGCAGCCCTTGTAAATATTCATGTTGTAATCAATGCCGAACCAGGTACTGGTTTTTGTCTTTGTGACAATGGTTTTGGCAGGAATGTACTGGATCATGGTTCCTACTGCTCACGCAGCCGGAATTTCTCTACCAGGCTCTTCATGACCTGGGACTGGCCGGACAGCTCCTGGCTGGCGGCTGCGCTTTCCTGGGCAGTGGCAGAGTTGGTCTGGACCACGCTGGAGATCTGGTTGATGCCGGTGGTAATCTGGGCAGCGGCAGCGGCCTGGTTGTTGCTGGCTTCCGAGATCTGGCTGATGATGCTGGTAACCTCTTCCATACCTTTGGCGGTCTGGAGCAGGGATTTGGCAGTGGCATCGGCGATCATGGTTCCGTTCTCCACAGCCCTTAAGGAATTCTCAATAAGAACCGAAGTGCTCTTGGAAGCATCCGCGCTCTTGCCTGCCAGGTTGCGGACCTCATCTGCCACCACGGCAAAGCCTTTGCCTGCGGAACCGGCACGGGCCGCCTCCACCGCTGCGTTCAGAGCCAGGATGTTGGTCTGGAAGGCAATATCTTCGATGGTCTTGATGATCTTGCCGATCTCATCGGAGCAGCGGCTGATCTCTTCCATGGCCTGCATCATTTCCTGCATCTTCTGGTTGCTTTCGTGCATCTCGCTTCCGGCGACGCCGGCCATCTGGTTGGCATTCTGGGCGTTCTGGGCGTTCTGCTGGATCTTTTCGGAAATTTCGCTGATGGTGGCTGCCAGCTCTTCCACGGCGCTGGCCTGCTGGGTCGCGCCCTGGGAAAGGGCCTGGGCTCCGCTGGATACCTGGTCGGAACCGCTGGCTACCTGGGCCGAGCTTTCACGAATCTGCAGAACCGTGTCATTGAGCTTCTCCGCAATGGCCCGGAAGGAAAGGAGCACCGGATGAAAGCTGCCGGTATATACTTCCTCGCAGACAGAGTCTACGACAAAATCACCGGCGGCCATCTTGCCCAGGAACTGGGTCTCGTCATCAATGATCATCCGGAGCTTGCGGATCAGGACCCGCACCTGGTCGGAAAGAATCCCCAGCTCGTCCTGGGAGCTGTAGGAAATATCAACATCCAGATTCCCCTGGGCCATGCCGGATACGGCATTCTTGATCTCCAGAACCGGGCTGGTGATTCCCTGGATGATCACAAAGGAGAAAATGACTGCCACCACAATAATAAACAGCATAATACAGCCCTGGAACAGCGTGGCATTCCGGTAAAGCCTCATGCTGGAAGCGCTTTCTTCCTCACTGCCTTTCAGGTTGTAGTTGATGATATCGGTGAAAGCTGTGTTTAACGTGTTGTAAAGGGTGGTGCATTCCCCGTCCAGAAGTCCATAGGCTTCTGCGGTGGCGCCCTCCTGTGCCAGGGCAACCATCCGGTCACTGGCCTGACGGTACTGGCTCCAGGTCTGGGCAGCGGTCTGGTAAAGCTGCTGCTCGTCCTCATCCGTCAGTTCCCCGTATTTGGCAAGCAGTGTGTCCATCTGACTTTTTCCATTTTCAAGAGCTGCATGGCTGGCGGCTCCTGCCTCCTCATTGGTGGCGGTAATGCAGCCCAGTTCGTGGAGCCGGATGTCGGTAAGCGTGGCGGTCATATTCCTTGCCGTATCGACGCTGGGAAGCCAGCTGGTGGAGATGTCTGTGGTCTTCTCGTTGAGCTTGCCCATAAGGTTGAAGGACAGCCCTCCGATGACCAGCATGCCAGCCAGTGCGATTCCCAAAAGAATGTAGAGTTTCAGACCGATCTTCATGTTCCTGATCCGCGTAATCATGACAAATGTCTCCCTTCAGTTATGCAATATGTATGCCTCTTTTGAATCCCAGGACGGAGCACTCAAAGGCATTATATATATCGGCAGATTCAGGCAGTTTAATAAGAAGCCAAATAAAAACCAGCATGATATTCTATATTGTAGCTTCCGGATATTGATGGGATCCGGAGTGCTTTCACCAAGTATGGGCCCGGACCAGTTCCAGCACCCGCTCCATTTCCATGGGAATCCGGATGCTGGTAGGACATAAGGGGAGGCAGGGCATGTCCGTACAGGTCCGGCACAGACCGGCGCTGGCTTCGATATCCAGCTTCAGCTTGCCCAGGGCCCAGTGGTCCTTGCCCAGAAAATAATAATTGTACTGCCGGAAGATGGTGTGGATCTCAATGCCGTAAGGACAGCGGCATCTCTGGCAGCGGCAGCAGGGGATAGGGGTAAACTCCTTTTCCAGGCGGGAGAGCACCTGCCGGAAGGAGGGCACCGGAGCCTGGCAGGTATCCTGGGCGGTATCCCGGGCCATGGCAGCATCGGCCTGGGCCATGGAACCGATGCCGATGAGGGCGCTGGATATGGGGTAGGAGAGAACGGCCTTTACCAGGGTCTCTGCCGGAAAGAAACGGGGCAGGATTCCGGCGGCATAGACCTTGTTGACCAGCAGTCCCTTGTGCCGGAAGCAGGATTCCTCCCTGATCCGGTCCAGCATCCCCCGTTCCAGCAGATTGCCGCTGCCCTGAAGCACATCCACCCGTGGGTCCAGGGCAGCCTTAAGAAGGATATCATAGTAGTGGGAGGCCACTCCGGTAAACCGGATCAGGCCTTCCTTTTTTAGCTGGCAGAGGGAATCCAGGGCCCCGCCTGGGCGGAATAGTTCGTCCTCATGGCGGGGGTCTGCCTGGTGGACAAAATAGATGTCCGGCCAGGTGTCCAGATATTTCCGGGAGGCCAGAACCGCCATGTACATTTCATTTCCGTCGTAGAACCGGGCCTTGTCGGAAATGATGATCCGCTGCCGGCCCACTGCGGCGGCAAATTTCCCCAGCTTTACCTCCGCATCCCCGTATTCCGGCACAATGGCCGTGTCAAAGAGATTGCAGCCTAACCGGAAGGCATGTTCCATGACAGCCACGGCCTGGTCCTGGCTGAGATTAAAATAGGCAGGAAGAACCGGAACACTTCCCTGGAGGACAGGGATGGTTCCGAAGCCGATTTCCGAAACTGCCAGTCCGGTGGAGCCTAACTTACGGTAATACATGACAGACCCCCTCAAATGCCCGTTCCTCCACCAGGGTATTTTCCGGCACCTGGGGCATGTCCAGATTCCGGCAGAAGGCAAAGGCTTCCCTGCCGATCCGTCTCAGGGTGGAAGGCAGAACCACCTTCCTAAGACTGTGGCAGCGGAAAAATGTCCGGTCCGGTATTTCCTCCAGCCCTTCCGGCAGCAGAATCTCCTCCAGGCAGGTACAGTTCTCAAAGGCCCTGGCTCCCAGACGGCACAGCTCCTTTGAAAGCTGGATGGTCTGAAGGACCCCGCAGCCGGAAAATGCCCTTTCCCCGATGGAAGTCACACTCCAGGCCTGGTCCACCCGGGTAAGCCATTTACACCCGGCAAAGGCAGCCCTGCCGATGGAGGTGACCGTGGTGGGCAGGGTGATGCAGGTCAGAAGATTCCCGTCCTCAAACACCTGGTCCCCAATGGCCGTGATGCCCTCCGCCACCACCAGCCTGGGGATATTGCCGGTACATTCCACCAGCCGGTTATCCTGGTCGGTTTTAAAACAGTTGAGACTGTCCATGGCCGCCTGTCTGGCCAGAGGCGGCAGTTCCCTGCGGCGGTCTTCGATGCCCCGGAATACCACCTGGGAGCCGTCTCCCAGAACCAGCTCCTTTAAGCCGATACAGTTGCGGAACGCATAGGCCTCCACCCGGACCCGCTCTGACAGAAAACGAATCCGGCGGATACCGGTGCCTCCCGCAAAGGCCCAGCCGCACACCAGCCGGATATGCTCCGGGACCGTCACCTCCCCGGTGCAGCAGGACCCGTCCAGAAGCATGTGGCCGACCGTAACCAGGGGAGAGACCCGGCGCCGGGCCTCCAGCCAGGCGGTGCCGGAAAAGGCCCTGGCCCCTATGTATTCCACGGTCCCGGGGATGGTTACCTGACGAAGCATCAGCACATCCTGGAAGACCTGGGCTTCTATGCGCCGGATACCCTCCGGAATACGGAGAAGCCGTCCGGCGCCCCGGTAGCCCCGGAGGATTTCCTCCCGGTCTATGGCAAAGCAGCTAAAGGCGCTGGCAAAGACCATCCGGACCGTCCGGGGCATCCGTTCCGACAGCATATCCCTATAGGTTTCAGGCTTCCAGGCCTGCCCCTGGTACCGGACACAGGCCAGGGCCGTACAGCCGGAAAGGGCGTACTCCCGGAGGGTCAGGATTCCCTGGCTTCCCGAAAGACAGAGGGTTTCCAGGCCGCCGCAGTCTTCAAAGCCATGGGAATGGACCAGGGTGTGGTCCCAAAGGGAAATGCTTCTTAAACGGTCACAGTCCTGGAAGCCGTAGCTTCCGATCTCCCGGACAGAGGAAAAATCAAAGGCTTCCAGATTCCCGCAGCCTTCAAAGCAGTTGCCGCGGATCACGGATACCCCGGGGCAGATACACTGGCGCAGACTTGTGCAGTGGGCAAAGAGCCGGGATTCCAGAACCTTAAGCCCGGTCAGCTCCACATGCTCCAGGCCGGTGCAGCAGGCAAAGGCAGAGACGCCGGCCTGGTCCGTGTGCAGCCGTATCCGGGAAAGGGAAGGGCATTTCTCAAAGGCCCGGTCCTCCAGGGTGCAGCACGTGGCGGGAAAACGGACATGGGCCAGGCCAGTGCACCCCCAGAAGGCCCCTTCCCCGATATGGGTAAGGCTGTCGGGAAGCCACAGCCCGGTGAGATTCCGGTTTCCCCCAAAGGCATAGGGAGCAATGGCCGTGACGCCCTCAGGCACCCGTACCTCTCCTTCCAGGCACAGGCCGGAGACCAGAATGGAACCCAGGACCACCGGTTCCCGGGAAGACCGGTCCCCACAGGCCCCGGTTCCGGCAAAGGCCTGCTCCCCCACCCGGACCAGTGCATCCGGATGGTCCGGGACCAGCCTGGTACAGCCGGAAAAGCCCTCCTTCTCCACCACCTGCACCTGGGAAAGCGCCACATGTTCCAGACAGCGGCAGCCGAAAAAGGCCCGCTGGCCGATGTGACGCCAGGGGACAGGGGCAGAAGTTCCGGAACCGGTCACCGTCTCCAGGCTGGTGCAGCCGGAGAACACCTCCTCCTGGGCCCTGGTCACGGCCCTGGGCCAGGTAACCTGGCCCAGCCGGCAGCAGCCTTTCAGTGCCGCCGGTCCGATCCAGGTGGCGGAATCCGGGAACCGGACGGAGGTCAGGGCCAGGTTTCCGTAGAAGGCTCCCCCGGCCACGATCCGGGTCTCTTCCGGCAGCCGGACGTCTCCGGACAGGTTCCGTCCGTCCCAGAATATGTCTCCGGACAGGGGATGCTCCTCCAGAAAGGGGGTATCCTCCCATACACTGCGTCCCACAGACTCCAGGGTATCCGGCAGGACCACCTGCTTTAAGGCCTTGCAGCCGTAAGCCAGCCGGTCAGGAATATGCCGGACGCCGGACTCCAGAATCACCGTCCCCAGAGAGAGGCAGCCAAAGAACAGGCCGTTGCCGTAGCCGCCGCCGGTTCCCTGGATACGGACCCGCCGGACTCCGCTCTGGGCAAATGCCAGGTTTCCCACATGGTCCAGTGCCGGAGGCAGACATAAGGTGCCCAGGCCGCTGCACCGGTAGAAGGCCATGTCCCCCAGGGACACCAGGCTGTCGGGAAAGGAGATTTCCTTTAAGGACCGGCAGCCGTAGAAGGCCTGCTCCCCCAGGGACCGGAGCCCAGGCTCCAGCAGAACCTCTTTTAGCTTGTGGCAGTGCTTAAAGACCCGGTCCTCCACCTGGACCAGGCTTCCGGGCAGCCGTATCCGCAGAAGCTTGACGCAGTTTTCAAAGGCTCCGGCCCCGATCCGGCGGATACCGGCGGGAAACTGGACAGCCTTTTCCTGGTCCGCCGGATGCCCATAACCGTGGATGCTCTGAAGCACCAGACAGTCCCGGAAGGCTCCGGCGCCGATTTCCGTTACTGATTCCGGCAGCAGCACCCGGTCTATGGATTCGTTTCCGGCAAAGGCTTCTTCTGCGATGACCGTAACCCCCTCCGGAACCACAACCCTGGATTCATCCCCCAGGTATTTAAAAAGGACGGTGCCGCTGAGACGGAAATTCCCCAGAACCTGCCGGTGGACGGTCCGGACCAGAGGCGGGATTTCCTCCCCGGCAGGGCGGGAGATTCCCTGAATCCGGTGGCAGGCGCCGTCCGGGGTCACTACCTGTGTTAAGGCCGTACAGTTCAGAAAGGCGTCTTCATGGATCTGAACCTGGTCACTGAGAAACCGGACAGAGGCCAGGCCAATGCAGTTGCGGAAAGCACGGCTTTCGATTTCCCGGAGGGAGGCAGGAAGGGTCACGGAAAGGATGCCCCGCTTGTCAAAGAAACAGCTTTTGCCGATGCACCGGATGCCCTCAGGGATATCCACATGCTTCAGGTTGGTGAGAAACCGTACCAGGCGTCTGCCGTCAAGCTCCATGGTCCGCAGAATATCCACGGCAATGGTGCGGACCAGGGCGGGAAGGGTTATGCCGCCGTTTAAGGCCTCCACGGCATTGGAAAAGTGATACTCCGGCCCGTCCGGAAAGGCGATCCGGCTGATGCGGCTGCACCCGGTGAACACATCGCAGATACAGTCTTCCTCCAGGTCCGGGGAGATCTCCAGCCAGGTCAGACGGATGTCATTGAGAAAGGCCTGCTTTCCCAGACGCCGGACCCCGGGAATGGAGACCCGGGTCAGGCTGTCGCAGTAGAGAAATACACAGTCCCCCAGTTCCTTCACCGAAGGAGGCAGGGAAAGCACTTCCAGGGCATGGCAGCGGTGGAAGGCATAGCTGCCGATACAGGAGACTCCCTGGGGAATCCGGATGTCCGTCAGCCTGCGGCAGCCCTTAAAGGCATGGGGCAGTATGCGGCAGAGTCCTTCCGGCAGAATTACCTGCTTTAAGGACACGCAGGCCTTAAAGGCCCCTTCCCCGATGGTGTGGACCTGGTCCGGAACCGTGACGGATTCCGCCCTGCCGGTGTAGGAAAGCAGGACCCCGTCTCTTATGTGAAGATCATGGCTCATGATGGTTCAATTCCTTCCTTGGGGATATGGGGATTGGGACCCAGGCCCCTGATTTTTGTGCAATGCAGCAGCCGGCGGAGTACTTTGGTCGTCCCCGGCAAAAATCCGGTACAGAAGCTCTTCCAGCTCCTCCCTGCTTCCGCACCGGAACAGCATCTGCTTGTACTGTTTGGTGCCTTTGCGCCGCTTCATTCCATAGGAAGCAAGCTTTTTCATATAGGCCAGGGTAAAGGTCTCGTCATAGCAGGAGGAGGTCAGCTCCAGCTGGTCCAGAAGAAGCTGCAGGGTGGTTTTCTCCACCGGTGTGCCAGTAAGCTGGCTGAAGATAAAGGGGTTCTCCAGGGCATAGCGGGCAATCATTACCCCGTCTGCCCCGGTCCGCTCCATCATAAGCCTGGCATCCTCCGCAGAAAAGATTCCGCCGTTGGCAATGACCGGAATGGATACCGCAGACTTGGCCTGGGCGATTTCCTCATAGCAGCAGGAACCGTCATACATCATGCTGCGGCTGCGGCCGTGGATGGTCACCAGGTCTGCCCCTGCATCCTGGCACATGCGGGCAAACTCCGCGGCAAACATGGCATTGGACTGGATTCCGGTGCGGCATTTGACGGTAATGATTTTGCCGCTTTTTTTGCAGCCCCGGATAATGGCGGCGGCTCTTGGCTGGTCCAGCATCAGGGCGCTGCCTTCCCCGCTTTTGAATACATTGGGCACCGGGCAGCCCATATTGATATCCAGGACGGCAAAGTCCTTCAGAAGCTCCGAGGCAGCCATCTGCTCCATGACAGCCGGGATGCCTCCCAGAAGCTGGACAGCCTTTACAGGCTCCTGCCCGGTAGTAAAGAGCAGCCGCCGGTTGGCCCGGTCCTGGTATTTCAGTGCATTGGCGCTGGCCATTTCCGTAAAGCAAAGGCCTGCGCCCAGTTCATAGGCCATCATCCGGAAGGGATAGCAGGTATACCCTGCAAGCGGGGCCATAAAAACATTGGAGGGCAGCAGAAGGCCGCCCAGGCGAAGAGGTCTTATTTCCATAGAGATATCCGTTCTTTTCATGATTACACATCAGGGTGTAACAGTTCAGATACCTCTTGAACTGTTACGGCATACGGCCATTCAGAATCGCTAACGCGATGGGCCGTATG
>CAJTOV010000005.1 GCA_910577765.1 uncultured Lachnospiraceae bacterium | reverse complement strand
ATGATATGGCCGATGACCCTGCCGTTGTGCGGCTGCGGGTTTCCGCCAGGCACATATTTTGATGAAGTCCTCTGCCTTACGGCAAAGCGTTTCGGACCATCCCTGCCGCTGTCATCCACGATGGTGTTCACGGGTCTTGGGACTGCACGGATATCTTCTGGAACTGCCATAAAAAATCCTCCTTTATATAGTCCCATTATATAATCACAGGACTATATATTCAAGGGTTTTATGATATATTTTGCAAAGAACTCAGGCCAAAAGCCAGGGACGGCATCCTTAGAATACCCTCTGTTCCATGGTTCTTTGCCGCCATACGGTTATCAGGCAGTCACAAATGTCGATTTTGCCGGATTGAACGATTATTTCTATAGTCCGACAGGTTGGGAAACTTTTATTTAATCCTTTCGGAATCCAGAAAATAGGGACTCAGGGGAGAATTGACAGACAGATCAAAAAGCCTGGACACTGGGTGTGAAGCAGGTACTGCAAGGACGATGGGATCATCCTGAAGATTTTCAAATATAAGGGATGGTTCAAGGGGCATAGAGGTGATAAGTGCCAGCTTCACTTTGTGCTGCCTGATTTTTTCTACAAGTTCAAGGTTAGAGCCTTCCGTAATGTGAAGATTCACATTGGGGAAGGTTTTTATGTAATTGGGGAGAATACAGGGCAGAATCACGCTGGAAAATTCCGGCGTTATCCCCAGGCTCAGAGTTCCGTGAAGATCCGTGGAACTATGTGTACAGTCCACAAGAAGGGAGTCCTCCAGGTCGGCAATGATTCTGGCCTTTTCCAAAAATTTCAGGCCGGCAGCGGTGGGAATAATGGGAGAGGCTGATCTGGGCGTTGTCCACACTGAAAGGGCCGGACGAGCGGATCGCGGTGGAAGGATTTTACGAGGATGTGATTCCGCCGTCGGAAGAAGAATTAAAACTGCTGGAACAGCTTCCTTATGAGGAAGAAAAAATAAGAAAAAATTTGGAACTGAAAGAGTTTCTGTGCAACGCCACGGGAAATGAGCTGAAAAAAAGAATCTATCTGGAGCCTACGCTGTCTGTCTGCGGCTTAGAGGCCGGGGAGCTTTACCAGGGCCCAAGAGGAATTGTACCCCATAGGGCCTGGGCAAGAATTTCCTTCTACCTGGTAGCAAATCAGAATCCTGTAAAGATCGGCCGTCAGCTCAGGAACCATCTTGACAGCCACGGATTTGAGGATGTGGAGGTACAGATGCTGGGATACAGTTATCCGGTAAAAACTTCTGTGAATATTCCCGAAAGAAACATGCTGGAAAAGACTGCCCGGCAGGTATACAAAAAAACGCTGGTGATTGAGCCGACCCAACTGGGAGCCGGACCGGCCATTGCCATAAGGCGGGCCTGGGCAGATATGCCGGTGGTCGGTATCGGCCCGGGAAACAGCAGTGGAAATCATCACGCACCGGACGAGAATCTGATCATGGAGGATTATCTGCTGTCCATAAAACATATGATTGCCTTTTTATTTGAAATGGGGGAGGAAAACGGAAATGATGGCAAAACATTCGGAAAATAATCAATCCCTGACAGGAAATGGAGACGTTATGGTTCTGACCGCTGCGGACAGAATGGAATTAATGTGTTTTGCCCAGATTTCCTCCAGGCTGGGAGGCGCGATCATCCTGATCATACAGAGCATTTTGGCGTCAGCACTACTTTAGGCGTTTAAGGACCTCTACGCAAAATGGCAACGTTTTGATTCCGGCTTGTCCAGGTTAGGGCGTCAGGGATGAGAAGAAATATGGACGGAGGAGTATCATTCAGAAAACTGGGAATGGATCTGGTGTATGCAATGCTCTTTACACGGCCATGGTGTGTGATAAAAGCCAGGCAGTTTGCTGAAGCCAGGAAGCTGATCAATTCCGTTGATCCGGATGTTTTTATGACTGTGCCAGATACAAAAGGCGTATACGGAAAAGGTTTTATGAATGATTTTTAGTATCATCCCCCATAATCACCGAATTGGATGACTTGCAGAATTTCTCCAGCATCCGGGCCTTCTCCAGCTTTTTCTCATAATGGCTGTCATAATCCAGCAGAAAATAAGCGGAATATAGGATATCCAGCAGTAGGCCGACAGAATGTGGGCCCTGACTCCCGCAATGTGATCAATGCCCTGATTGCGGCGGCGATTGCCTTTGCAGTGACCTTTGTGACCCAGTGGAGACTGGGATTTGAGGATGTGTAGTTACAATTCACGATGCTGCTTGTCCGGCATAGCCGGACAGGAAGATCCCCCATGAGCAGTAACAGAAAGTAAGGAGAACATTTCTCTAAAACGGAATATGCTTTACACCTTTTCCATGTTGAACTATAATATTAATAGTAATGATATGGTGGCCAACATATGGAAGGGGTGAGACAATGCCGACTGGTTTAGAGGTGACAAAGGCAGCACTGGATGATTTCAAAAAGATACAAAAGTACATGCTTTTGGCAAGTAAAGAAAATGCCACGGAAACTTATGCGGAACTAAAGGATGAATATCTGACTCTGAAAGCAATCTTACAGGTCAGCGGTGTGAATCTGGCAGATATTGACAAGATAAAAGAGTAGAATAGAAAAAGGATGGAAGGTCTTATGAGTTTTGCAAAGACTTTCCGTCCTTTCCTGCTATACAAAGATTTCAGTTGCATCCCCGCCAATCCCTTGTTATAATCGCTATCAGATATCCGGGATCTCTGCACTCCTGCTTTCGGGAGGCAGGGCCCTGGGTCCGGAACATGACCAATACAAAACGAGGAAAACCATGACCCAGAAAGAACAACTGATCGAATTCTATATCAAGGAATACACCGAGGCCAACCGCACCCGCAAGCTTCCCGGTGCCAGGACCAAGGGCTATGCGGAACGGGTGACCGCAGTGGTACGGACCCTGAAGCGGGCCAAGGGCACCCGGATGACCCGGGAGGTGCTGGAGAACTATCACCGGCAGGTTCACAATCTGTATTACGGGGCGGTTCATTTTCACAACAAGGCCATCCAGAACCGGTTGAGGCATGAGGTGGTGCCGGAGCTGGTGCGTCTGGACTTAAGCATGCTCACCAGTCAGGAGCAGAAGATGATGGGAGAGGGGATCTTTTTCTGGCTGGAGACCGAGATGTCGGGAGAGATCTGCCGCCAGTCCCTGTTTGACCTGTTCCACACCTATGAGCAGCAGGTGGTCCGGGCCAAGATCCTGGACTTAGTGCCCTCCCGGCCGGAGATGGAGTTTCCCGATGCCTTAAACATGCAGAGGCATTTCGTGCTCCACATCGGCCCTACTAACAGCGGCAAGACCTTCCAGGCCCTGGAGCGGCTGAAAGAGGCCAAATACGGCATCTATTTAGGCCCCCTGCGGCTTCTGGCCCTGGAGGTCTACGAGCGGATGATGGAGCTGGGGGTTCCCTGCACCATGCTTACGGGCCAGGAGTGTATCCGGGAGGAGAACAGCCGGGTCACCGCCTCTACCATCGAGATGGCCAATTTCTACCGGTACCATGATGTGGCGGTTATTGACGAGGCCCAGATGACCGCGGACCCGGACCGGGGCCACTGCTGGACCAAGGCTATTCTGGGGATTCTGGCAGACGAGATCCATGTGTGCATGAGTCCCATAGCCGAGCCGGTGGTCAAGCATTTAATCGAGCTGTGCGGCGATGACTATGAGATTCACCGGTATGAGCGCAAGACCGCCCTGGTCTGTGAGGAGGAAAGCTTCTCCTTCCCGGAGGATGTCCGGGACGGGGACGCCCTGGTGGTATTCTCCAAGAAATCCGTGCTGGATGTGGCCGGGCGCCTGGAGGAACAGGGCATTGAGACCAGCGTTATCTACGGAAGCCTGCCGCCGGAGATCCGCAGGCGCCAGATGCAGCTTTTTACCAGCGGACAGACCCGGGTGGTGGTGGCTACGGATGCCATCGGCATGGGCTTAAATCTTCCGGTCCGGAGGATCGTGTTCATCCAGACGGAAAAGTACGACGGAACCCAGCGCCGTGGCCTGAGGGCCCAGGAGATCAAGCAGATCGCAGGACGGTCCGGCCGGTTCGGAATCTATGATACCGGTTATGTCAATGCCATGGGCCCCCTGGCCCTGGAATATGTGCGGGAACGGCTGGATGTGGAGGAACAGCCCATTGAGAAGGTAAGCCTTGGCTTCCCCCAGATCCTTCTGGGCATGGAGGAACCTCTGGATGTGATCTTAAAGATCTGGCACGACCAGAAGGCAGATCCGCCTTTTGAGAAGGTCAGCATTGACGAGCTTCTCACCCTCTACGGGTACGCGGTGCGCCACAAGGATTACATCATGGATTTCCAGGACAAGAACGTGCTGTACCAGATGATCAGCTGTCCCATTGACGTGAAGGACCGGGAGGTGGTCCGCCAGTGGGTGGAGTACTGCCGCAATTACCCGGCAGACGGCTGTCTGGAGCATCCCAGAAAGGACGGCCCCGGCAGACACTGGGAAAAGGGCGCAGACCGGCGGAAGATGGAAATGCAGCGGTACGAGACCTACTACAAGAAGCTGGACCTTTATTACCAGTTCTCCCAGCGGTTCGACAAGCGCATCGACGAGGAATGGCTGCAGCATGAGCGGGAATATACGGAAGGCCGGATCATGCAGTATCTGATGAAGGGAAAGAAAGGCTACATTGCCCGCTGCCAGTACTGCGGGCGTCTTTTGCCGGTGGGATATCCCTTCCCCAAATGCCAGCGGTGCTTTGACCGGGGATAAAAACCGGTTGCCATTACTACTGCCCTGCGGACAGGGGGACACACCCATTGTCCGGGAAGTATGGGAACGGCTGCAATAAACGGAGGAAAAGGACAAGAATGACAAAGGAAGCGGAAAAGAACAAGAATAAGAAATCTTTGGATGATCACCAGGAAGCAAAGAAGGCCCTGGCCCTGGAGGTCATTGACCGGCTGAAGAAAGCCTACCCGTCGGCAGACTGCACCCTGGACTACAATGAAGCCTGGAAGCTTCTGGTCAGCGTCCGCCTGGCGGCCCAGTGCACCGACGCCCGGGTCAATGTGGTGGTGGAGGATTTATATGCCAGATACCCGGACGTAGACTCCCTGGCCCAGGCGGATGTGGCGGACATTGAAGCCATTGTCAAGCCCTGCGGCCTGGGGCACAGCAAGGCCCGGGACATCAGTGCCTGCATGAAAATCCTCAGGGACCGGCACGGCAGCCGGGTGCCGGATGACTTTGACGCCCTTCTGGCCCTGCCCGGGGTAGGCAGAAAAAGCGCCAATCTCATTATGGGGGATGTGTTTGGCAAGCCGGCCATTGTAACGGACACCCACTGTATCCGCCTCACCAACCGGATCGGCCTGGTGGACGGCATTAAGGAGCCTAAGAAGGTGGAAATGGCCCTGTGGAAGATCGTTCCCCCGGAGGAAGGCAGCGATTTCTGCCACAGGCTGGTATATCATGGAAGGGAGGTCTGCACAGCGCGGACAAAGCCATACTGTGACCGCTGCTGTCTGCAGGATATCTGTGCCCAAAATGGAGTATAAGCTGGTACGTTCCGCAAGAAAGACCATTGCCATCCAGATCACCCCGGAGGGAGAGGTGGTGGTCCGGGCCCCCAGACGGTGCAGTAAGGCAGCCATTGACGGGTTTGTCCGGGAAAAAGACGGCTGGATTCAGGACCATCTGCGCCAGGTCAGAATCCGCCTGGAAGAGGTTAAGGCCCAGCAGGAGAGCCAGCCTGCGTGGAGCGAAGCAGACTATGCCAAAGCCCGCAGACTGGCTGGTACCGTGCTGCGGCAGAAGGCGGCCCTTTATGCCGGGATCATGCAGGTGACCTTCGGCACCATCACGGTCCGGGACCAGAAGACCCGGTGGGGCAGCTGCAGTGCCAAAGGCAATTTGAATTTTAACTGGCGGCTGATTCTGGCCCCGGAGCCGGTGCTGGACTATGTGGTGATCCATGAGCTGGCCCACCGGAAGGAAATGAACCATTCGGAACGTTTCTGGAACCTTGTGGAGACGGTGATGCCGGACTACCGGAACCAGAGAAGATGGCTGAAAGACCACGGGGACCGGCTTATGGCCCGGTGAGACCAGGTTCCTCCAGCCATATCAGATAAAGGAATTTAGAGAATATGAACTGTTTTTTCGCACCTATGGAGGGCATTACCGGCTATGTATACCGCAATGCCCACCACCGCTATTTCCGCGGGATTGCCCAGTACTATACGCCCTTTCTGGTGCCCAACCAGAACCGGCGCCTGACCAGCCGGGAGACAGCCGACATCAGCCCGGAACACAACCAGGGGGTGCCGGTGGTGCCCCAGATCATGAGCTGCAAGGCAGACGAATTCATCTGGGCCGCCCGGAAGGTCCGTGCCCTGGGATACAGGGAAGTCAACTTAAATCTGGGCTGTCCGTCTGCCACGGTGGTTACCAGGAAACGGGGCGCCGGATTCCTGGCATTTCCGGAGGAGCTGGACGCCTTTCTTTCCCGGGTCTGTGAGGCCCTGGAACCGCTGGATCTGGAGCTGTCGGTCAAGACCCGGACCGGCAGGGAACACCGGGAGGAATTCCCGGGGCTTCTGGAAATCTTCAGCCGCTATCCCTTAAAGCGGCTGGTGATTCATCCCAGACTCCAGAAGGATTTTTATGAAAATACCCCGGATCTGGAGGCCTTTGCCCTGGCAGTGGAGCACAGCGCCTGCCCGGTATGCTACAACGGAGACCTGTTTTCCCGGGAGGATATCCGCCGGATAAAAGAACGGTTCCCTTCCCTGGACTGTGTGATGATGGGCAGGGGACTGGTGGCCAATCCGGCCCTGGCTGAGGGGAAGGCGCCGGACAAGGACCGGATCGGGGCATTCCATGAAGCACTGCTGGAAGGATACTGCCAGGCCATCCCCGGAGACAGGAATGTACTGTTTAAGATGAAGGAAGTCTGGGGATATCTGGGCAGCTCCTTTACAAACTTCGAAAAATATGGTAAAAAGATCAAAAAGTCCCAGAGACTTTCCGAGTATGGCCAGGTGGTAAGGCAGCTTCTGGCAGAGCAGGAGATCCGGGAGACGCCTTCTTTCGGCGGATACAGGAAATGACAGATACAGAGAAAGGAACAGGAGGAACATGCAGTATAAAATACCTTATTATTACCGGCAGTTTTCATGTGCAGGCTCCGCCTGCCCGGATACCTGCTGCGGAGGCTGGAGAATTCAGATCGACGAGAAAAGCTACCGGAACTATATGCAGGTTCCCGGGGCCTTCGGAGCCCGTCTCAGGAAGGGGATTGACCGGAAGGACCGCTCCTTCCGCCTCCGGAACCGGGCCTGCACCCTTCTGGACCAGGAGGGCCTGTGCCGGATCTACAAAGAGCTGGGAAAGGACGCCATGTGCAGGGCCTGCCGGATCTATCCGCGGCACAGGGAGGATTACGGGCAGGTCCAGGAGCTGATGCTGTCCTTGTCCTGTCCGGAGGCAGCCAGACTGATTTTGGAAGACACTGCCCAGGGAGCCTTCCTGGAATGGACCAGGCAGGAGAATCCTTCCGTCAGCCAGGAGACAGACCCGGTCTGCGACCCGGAGCTGCTCCGGTGCCTGGAGGAAGTCCGCCTCACCATGGTGTGTCTGCTTAAGGACCGTTCCATGGACTGGAGCCAGCGTCTGGCCATGATTCTGGCTTATGCCCATGATTTCCAGCGCCATCTGTACCTGGAAGGAACAGAGGCGGATGTTTCCAGCCTGGCAGACAAGTGGAACCGCCGGTATCTGGACAGGGAGGCCGTGTCTGTCTTCCGGGAGAAGCTGGAGCCTTATGAAGGCCGGAGCCGGGAACGGATGCTGCGGATCAGCGGCTGGATGCGGGACATGCAGAAGCTGGAGCCGGTGCTGGCAGACTGGGAGAAGAAGCAGGGGAGCATCTGCACGGCCCTGTACCACAAGGAGACACCGGATTCCTACGAAAGGCTGGAACGGCAGTTTGCCGGGGAAGCGGCAGGTCTGGAGCAGGCCTGGGAGAACCTGGCCCTGTATTTTCTGCGGACCTGGCTTCTGGGGGCTGTCTATGACCGGGACGTCTACGGGAAGGTGAAGCTGGTGGTGGTCAGTTGTCTGGTGATCCGGGAGTGGTGTCTCTTCCGGTACCGGAAAACCGGACAGATCCGGCAGGAGGACCTGGTGGCAGCAGCCTACCGGTATTCCCGCCAGGTAGAAAACTGGGACCGGAATCTGGGCATGCTGGAGTACCGGCTGGGAACCAGCCCTCTGTATGCCCTGGCATCCATGCTGACGGTTCTTTGGGGAGGAAAGGGGAAACATGGCGATTAAGGTGGTTGCAGTGGACAATGCGCCGGAGCTTCTGGAGAAGATCCGGCGGATCTTTCTGAATATGGAAGGTGTGGAGCTGGCCGGATGCTTTGAGGAGGCAGTGGCAGTGGTGGACTTTGTAAAGGAGAACGCCATTGATATGGTATTTACGGATATCGTCATGCCGGATATCAGCGGGATCAGCCTGGCCAAGGAACTGCATAAGCAGGAGCCTGCGCCGGCGGTGGTCCTGATGTCCAGCATCCCCGGGTTCTCCCTGGAGGCATGGAAGATCCAGGCCTTCGGCTTCATAGAGAAGCCCTATACCCGGGCCCACATCGCCGGGATGGTGGAAAAGTACATCCGGTCCTTGTAAGGATATCCATGGGCGGCTGTCTGTGTGGGAAAGGGGAAACGCCCGTACACAGACAGCTTTCCCATACAGACCACGGTCTTATGCTGACAGCTTCAGGGAAACGGTTCCGGCAGAAGCTGCCGCTACGGGGAATTCTTATTATTTGTTATAAATTTGAAATATCTTAAATTTTTTGAAAATTATTATGCAATTTAAAAATAAATAAAAAACAGAAAGAAACAGGAAAAAGAGTATTGACAAAACCGGGCAAATCTGTTATGATAAAACCATCAAAAACAGAGGACAGTAAAACAGAAGATTCAAAGGGAATCTTCAAAAGAGATTTCCAGCAGAAAGGAAATCTCAAAAATCCAGGAAAAGGAGGTACGGACCACCGAAAACTTAAGTTAAGGATGTACAGAGCATCCACAAGAATTACAAAATAAAATAAAGCGAGGTAGAGTCCAATGGACACATCATGTTAAAGGATACCAGTTGCGGGAAGAACCGGACTGGTATCCTTGTTTTTGGATATTTTCACCAGCAGTCCGGGAAGCAGAGCGGCTGCTGCTCTAAAGGCCTTCCAGGTCAAAGGGCGGCGTATAGGCTTCCCTGGCGCTGGTTTTTTTCTGCATAAATCCCTGGTCCAGACCCAGGGCCAGGGCCGCATCCACCACCTTTCCGTATTCGTAGCTGGTGACCCGCCGGTTCAGCTCCGGGTAGCGGGGATTTTGGCGGTATGGTGTATACTGGCTTAACAGACTGACGAAATACTGCCCCCTGGGAAGATTCTCCGCCATCCAGCCCAGCAGCCGGACAGAATCCTCCTTGTGTCCCGGCAGCACCATGTGGCGGATGATGACGCCCCGGTTCAGAAGCCTGGGGCTTTCCGGACGTTCTTTGGATACCTGGGTGAATCGGGGGGTGCCGGTCTGCCGGATCATCTGTTCCACCGCCCGGGAGGCCACATCAAAATAATCCGCAGCTTCGGAAAAGCATGCAGACAGCCC
The DNA here is from genome assembly GCA_910577765.1 of uncultured Lachnospiraceae bacterium. Taxonomy (GTDB): domain Bacteria; phylum Bacillota; class Clostridia; order Lachnospirales; family Lachnospiraceae; genus Brotaphodocola. The sequence goes on along the minus strand of CAJTOV010000005.1, from coordinate 54,557 downwards.
CGGGTCAAAGTATTTCAGATCCGGCAGCCACACATCCACATAATCCTTCAGGGCGTTCACCGTCTCCACCCGTTCATACCCGCCGGTGTTGTACACCACCGGAATCTTAAGCCGGTGCCGGACCCTGTCAAGAGCCGGAAGAATCCAGGGCAGAAACTGGGTGGCTGTCACCAGGTTAAGATTGTGGGCCCCCTGGTCCTGAAGCCGCAGAAACACATCTGCCAGGGCCTCCCCATTTAAGGCCTTTCCGTAGTTTTCCTGGCTGATGCTGTAATTCTGGCAGAAACAGCACCGCAGGGTACATCCGCTGAAAAATACGGTTCCGCTTCCGTTTACGCCGCTGATCCAGGGCTCCTCCCAGTGATGGAGCGCCGCCCTGGCAGCCCGCACCTGCCCTCCGCATCCGCAAAATCCAGTCTGCACTTTCCGGTCCGCCCCGCACGCTCTGGGACAGAGCCGGCAGGCCGTAATCTCACTGTCTCCTATGGCCGGATAAACATTCTCATCAAAAAAACGCTGGCTCATCGCCCGGTCCCTCCTGCTTCCTGAAATCCATGACACCGTATTTAAAAAGTTTACATCATTTTCCGGAAACAGACAAGTTCCACTTTTGTTACTATTCACAAGAAGCATCAGGCGTCCGGATTTCCCCGTGAACCGTACCTCGCTTTTCAGGAAATCTCCCCCAGTAAACAAAAGGAACTTGAAAATCCTTCTTACCTGTTGTATAATCAAACCAGAGCCGATGCAGAACACATGCAGCACCGGGAATTCTCCGAACCGCAGTTTGTGTTCCACATAAAACCGTAATCGTAACTCCTGGAATGTTCGACAACCTTACCAATTTTGAACCTACATTTTCGACTTAGGGATTCCAATATTTGCAGGCGGATGTCAGGCCTCCTTTTGAGTGGAAGGCAGAAGTCTGCGTGAGGTTGCCCACCTGGCATATGCTAGGCGTCAATAAGTAAGACCGGCATTTTGGGATTACGAAAGAAAAAAGCAGCGAGCAATCGCTGCTTTATCTTTTTGTATTTTTATGGTAATATAGTCTGGCAGGACATGAATCCGGGAACAATTACATAAACTGGATATCAGTTCAGATAGGCAGCAGCGTTGCCTGGACTGGCAGTATACAGTACTTTACAAGACAAAAGGAGTTTCTATGAATCGGGACAATCGGAACAAATATCAAACATTTATATACTGGGGAGTTACCGCCCTTCTGGTATTATCCGGAATCGTACTTCTGGTATTTCTGCTGATCAAGTTTGACCGGGTACTGGCAGCAGGCCAGATGCTTATGGGGATTCTGGCCCCCATTCTTTATGGGGCCGTGTTTGCCTATCTGCTGGCGCCGGTGTACAACTGGGTCCGGCAGGTGGTGGAGAAGGCATCGTCCAGGGTGATCACCAGCCCGGAGAGACGAAGGGCCCTGGGCAGCTTTGCGGCCACCATTGTCAGTGTGGTCATGTGGATTCTGGTAGTATTCGGCATCATTTCCATGATGATTCCCCAGCTCTGGGACAGTATTATGGGGATCGTGGAGGCCCTTCCCACCAGCCTGGTGAATTTACAGAAGTGGCTGGAGCAGGTTCTGGCAGACAACCCGGAGGTGGAAGCCACGGTCATGGAGTATTACAGCATGGGTGTGGGATATTTTCAGAACTGGGTCACCAATGACGTGGTGCCCAATCTGAGGAATATTATCGGAGAAGTGTCCAGCGGCCTGTTTACCTTCTTGAATGTGATCAAGAACCTGCTGATCGGCATTATCGTTATGGTGTATCTTCTAAATATGAAGGAAAAGCTGGTGACCCAGATGAAGATGATCATCTACAGCATTTTCCCGGTAAAGATCGCCAACAAGGTCCTGGAGGAAGGGCGGTATGTCCACCATGTGTTCGGGGGCTTCATCATCGGAAAGCTGCTGGATTCCCTGATTATCGGCATTATGAGCTTTGTCCTGCTGAATGTGATGAAGATGCCCTATGTGCTGCTGATCAGTGTAATCATCGGGGTCACCAATGTGATTCCCTTTTTCGGACCCTTTATCGGGGCGATCCCCAGCGCCTTTTTGATTCTGCTGGTAAGCCCCCTGAAATGCCTGTATTTTGTGATCTTCGTCCTGCTTCTCCAGCAGTTTGACGGCAATATTCTGGGGCCCAAGATCCTGGGGGATTCCACCGGACTCTCCAGCTTCTGGGTGCTGTTTTCCATACTGCTGTTCGGAGGTGTGCTGGGATTTGCAGGCATGATCATCGGGGTGCCCACCTTTGCGGTGCTCTACAAGCTGGTGACCGAGCTGGTGACCTACGGCCTTGGCAGGCGCAGGCTGTCCGGCGATATAGAACAGTATGAAGATCTGGACCATATTGACGAGAACCACAAAACGTTTATCAAAAAGTAGGGATGTCTATGAAACGGAAAGCAATGATGGGATGGGTGTTCGGGATCCCCATTCTGGTACTGGTACTGATTTTGGTGATTGTGGTACATGAGAAGGAAAAGGATGGAATTACCAGGGCGATGGCGGCAAAGTCAGTCGCCCTGGTTTTCCTATCCCAGGAGGAACTGGACGGGTGGCAGAAGGAGCATGGAGCTTCCCGGTTCCCGGCAAGAACCATGGACCAGTGGTTTGTGCCTTACATGGACTGTCTGTATGAGCTTGGATACATAACCGAGGAAGAGATTCCTGCCACCGAGGAGGATGCCCTGACCTATCTGACCTATGCAGATGCCTTCCGTCTGGCCGGACGCATTTCCGGGGACCTGGAACGGCTGATTGAGGCAGGCAGGCAGAATTCCAACCGGCCTATCCCTAAGGAGCGCTGGTGGCTTCTTTACGATGCCCTGTTAAAGGAGGCGGACAAGGACCACCAGGTGGAGGAAGCCCAGATCCAGGTATACGGAACCGTGGAAAATATTCCCGGCACCGCTCCCTGGACCGCCCATACCAGTCTGGGCACCATGAAATTCAGCGGTCTCTCCCTGGACGGGTATATTGACCACCAGTTAAGGGTCTACCGCAGGGACCGGGAGATCATCCATGTACTGGCGGACGAAGGCCAGGAATATGTGTGCAGCAATGTGTGGCTGGCAGACGGAAATGAGCAGGAGCTTCTGGTGTGCCAGGGGGACATTGACCGGCGGATTCCCCTTAGCAAGGCTTCCAGGCATGTGGAGGAGTGGGTCCACAATATGGCAGACCTGCAGATGAAGAACGGAAAGATCGTCAAGGTATCCCTGAAAAAGGACCGGGTGACCCGGCGGGTGCTGTCCGTCCAGGAGGACGGGGTGGAGCTGGAGGAATACGGGAAGATTCCTTTTGAGGAGGGGTGCCTGTTCCTGAAGACCTACGGCACTCTGGAGCGCCAGAGACCGGAGGATATTCTGGTAGGCTATGACATGCAGGAATTTGTGGTGGCCAGGGGCAAAATCTGCGCCGTGCTGACGGTCCGGGAATTTAATGCCGACAAGATCCGGGTGCTGCTGATGGACAGCGGGTTTCAGGGCATTTACCATCCCCAGGTGACCCTGCGGTGTCCCGGGGCCATGACTCTTAGCTGGGGGGATGACAGTGCCCAGGTGGCAGCCGGGGAGGAGCTGGTCATTGCTCCCGGTGACCAGCGGCTTAAGGAGGGAAGGCTGATTGTGCAGCCGGAGGAGGGCCGGGAGATCCAGGTCACCTCCCTGCACCGGGGGACTTATGAGCCCCATTATGCCGGGCGTCTGGAGCTTGTGGAGACAGAGGAAGGGCTGGTTCTGGTCAATGAGCTGTATATGGAGGAGTATCTGAAACGGGTGGTGCCCAGCGAGATGCCTTCCTCCTACGAACTGGAGGCGTTAAAGGCCCAGGCGGTCTGTGCCAGAACGTACGCCTACATGCAGATCCAGGGCAATACCTACCGACAGTACGGGGCCCACGTGGATGACAGCACCAATTTCCAGGTGTACAATAACCAGGAGCCGGATGAGAGAAGCACCCGGGCTGTGGATGAGACTTACGGGAAAATGATGTTTCACCAGGGCAGCCCGGTGACAGCCTACTACTTTTCCACCTCCTGCGGACTGACCGCGGATAACGGAGTCTGGGGCGGCAATCCGTCGGAGGCTCCTTATCTGAAAAGCGTAACCTTAAATCCGGGAAGAAAGAGCCTGGATTTAAGCTCTGAGGAGGAATTTGCCAGGTTTATCAAAAGTGATATGACAGCCTATGATTCCTCCTACCCCTTTTTCCGGTGGAATGTGGTCACCAACACCGGAATTCTGTCGGAAAATATCGGCGGGGTGGGGCAGGTACAGCAGATCCGGATCGTGGAGCGGGGAAGCAGCGGCGTGGCGTCTAAGCTGCTGGTCACAGGCAGTGACGGGGAACGGACCATCCAGGGCCAGAATGCCATCCGGGCTGCCCTGGGAGATGCCCGTCTGGTGATTCAGAGAAAGGACGGAAAGACCACGGAGGGCTGGAGCTCCCTGCCCAGCGGATTCTTATGTATTGAGGATCTGGGAAGCGGTGAGGGCGGTATCCATCAGTTCCGGATCTGCGGAGGCGGATACGGCCACGGAGTGGGCATGAGCCAGAACGGCGCCCAGGGTATGGCAAAGGAAGGAATGGGGTACGAGGAGATTCTGAAATTCTTTTATGAAGGGGTCAGTGTGGAGGACAAGGGATGACGGAACTGGAAGCACACTATAATAAATTCAATGAGGACAAACGCCTGCTGAGACGCCACGGCCAGGTGGAATACATCACCACCATGAAATACATCCATGACTGTCTGGCTTCCATGGACCGGCCCAGGATTCTGGATATCGGTGCCGGAACCGGCCGCTACAGTGTGGCCTTGGCAGAGGAAGGGTATGACGTGACTGCCGTGGAGCTGGTCCGCTATAATCTGGGAATCCTCAGGACAAAGAAAAGCAGTGTCAAGGCCTTTCAGGGCAATGCCCTGGACTTAAGGCGGCTGGAGGACAGCACCTTTGACCTGACCCTGCTTCTGGGGCCCATGTACCACCTGTACAGCTTCCAGGATAAGCTGAAAGCCCTCCGGGAAGCCCGGCGGGTAACCCGCCCGGGAGGGATTCTCCTGGTGGCCTACCTGATGAATGAATATGCGGTTATTACCTACGGGTTCCGGGAAGGCCATATCCGGGAGTGTCTGGAAGATGGAAGACTGAACCAGGATTTCCACTGTGTTTCCAGGGAAAAGGACCTCTACGATTATGTACGCTTAGAAGACATGGACCGCCTCAGGGAGGCCGCAGGCCTGACCCGCATCCGCACCATTGCCGCCGACGGTCCCGCCGACTATCTGCGCCCGGTTTTAAAGGCCATGGACCAGGAGGAATTCCGGCTGTTTCTCCGCTACCATCTGTCCACCTGCGAACGTCCCGAGCTGCTGGGGGCCAGCGCCCATACGGTGGACATTCTGCGGAACCCTTTCCACACCGGGCGGACGCCCGATACTTCCTGTCCGGCATAGCCGGACAGGAACCCGGGCAACATTTGTTCAAAAACAGACTTGTTGCCGCTCCCAAATTGGAGTATAATATTTCCAGAATATGTACTGCAATGTGCTCTCGGAATCTCACCGCGGCTGATTTTGTGAGACTCCGGGAGTACATTATAAAGGGGCGGAGGCGGCGTATGGAACTGAAAGATTTGAAACTATATGATGAGATTTCCCAGACCATCTATATATCCGACATGGAGACCTATGACCTGGTTTTCTTAAACCGGTGCGGCAGGCAGAGACTGGGAATCCAGCAGGAGCAGGAAGTATATGGGAAATGCTACCAGGTACTCCAGGGGCTGGATAATCCGTGCAGCTTCTGCAATAATAAAGACTTAAAAGAGAACCAGGTATGCAGCTGGAAGCACTGGAACGAGCGGCTGAAAAGCGAATTCCTGGTCAATGACAGCTTGTTCTGGCTGTGGGACAAATGGCACCGCATGGAGATTGCGGTGGATATTCTGGAGATTGAAGAAGGCTATACCAAGGCCAAGGATGATCTCCACGCAGCCCAGATTGTGGTCCAGTGCGTCAAGCGGCTGACTTCCCCGGATGACAGTATCCAGGATGCGGTGGAATATGTGCTGGCCAGGATTCTGGAGTATTACCAGGGAGCCAGAAGCTATATTCTGGAGATAGACCCGGACAGCCAGTGTATCCGCAACACCTACGAGGTGTGCGGGGAAGGGGTGGATTCCCGGAAAGGTTCTCTTCAGGAAATCTCCCTCCTTCTTTTAAAGCGGTGGTCCGAGTATTTTGTACGTGCCAATTATATCCATATTGAGGACCGGGAGGCCTTAAAGGGAGACCAGGCAAGAGAGATTGAGTATGGAATTATGAATATCCAGGGCTCCGACAGCCTGATTGCGGTTCCCTTCTATATTGACGGGAAGATCCAGGGGGTGCTGGGGGTGGGAGATCCGGTCTGCCACAAGGATGATACCCAGTTTTTGCTGAATCTTACCTATTTTGTGCTTAATGAGATATCCCGGCGTAAAATGAGCGAGCAGCTGACCAGACTCAGTTATCACGATCTTCTGACCAACTTAAACAACCGGAACCGCTACAATGAGACCATTGCCCGGTTCGAGCACAATGAGATGAAGAATGTGGGGGCTGCGTTCATTGACATGAACGGCCTGAAGTTTATCAACGATACATACGGCCACAGTGTGGGGGACCGCGCCATCCGCAATCTGGCAGATATTCTGATTCAGTGTTTCCGCAAGGACGAGGTCTACCGGATCAGCGGCGATGAGTTTGTGGTGATCCAGGAGGGATGCAGCAAGAATGAGTTTACCAAGCGGGTACAGCATTTCCAGAAGTCCATCCAGAAGGATGACGGGGAGCTGGCCACGGTAGGGTATGTCTGGAGAAGCGACCGGTGTAATCTGCCCCAGATGTTAAATGATGCAGAACAGATCATGTACGCCGGCAAGCAGAGCTACTATGAGAAGCATTCCCGCAGAGGGACCAGGCAGCATCCGGCCATGCTGGGCAATCTGATCCGGGAGCTGGAGCAGGATGTATACACGGTATATTTCCAGCCCCAGATGAACGTAAAATCCGGCAGAATTGAACGGGTGGAGGCCCTGGTCCGCAAAATCGACGAAGGCGGCAATGTGGTGAACCCCTTTGACTTTATTCCGATTCTGGAGAATGCCAGCATTATCTCCAAGATCGACTTTTTCGTTCTGGAGAATGTGTGCCGGAAACTGAAGCTTTGGAAATCCCGGCAGTATCCTGTGATGCATGTGTCCATCAATGTGTCCCGGGTGACGCTGGCGGAAGACGGATTTGTGGCCCGGGTACTGGAAATCTGCGACCATTACCAGACCGACCGGAGCTGTCTGGAGTTCGAGATCACCGAGTCCAGCCGGACCCTCCAGGACAAGCGGATGCTGGAGATCGTCCGGTCCTTAAAGCGGGAGGGCTTTGCCATTGCCCTGGATGACATGGGGGCAGAGTACGGCTCCCTGGAGCTGATTATGATGAAGGAGGTTTCCGTTGTCAAGCTGGACCGGAGCTTTGTCCAGCGGCTCCAGTTTACGGAGACCGAGGAAATCTTCTTAGGCGGACTGATTCATACCTGCCACCGTCTCGGCAAGGTATGTGTGGCGGAAGGTGTGGAAAGCGAGCGGCAGAGAAACCTGCTGGAGCGGATGGGCTGCGAATATATCCAGGGCTACTGGCTGGATAAGCCTATGGTTATGGAAGAATTTGAAGAGAAATATCTGAAAAATCAGTAACAGACGCCGGAGGCTTCTTGTCCCCCGTGCTTTTCGGGAGCAGGAAGATACCCTGCCGGGACTGTTGCGAAGTTTGTGGGGCTGTGAAAAGCCGGATTTTTCTGCAGGGAGACAACGGACGGATACGAAAAGACCGTTGTTGTCCCAATGGCAGAAAGGTTTTTCACAGCTCCTTTTTGCGGTCTATTAAAGGTCTGTCATCAGGTACATGTTGGTCTCTTCCTCCAGGCGCTTTAGGTCAATCTGGTAATAGCGCTTTCCGTTGGAATTCTTTTTGGTATAATCCCTGGAATTGTCCTTGACCAGAAGTCCTTTCTTTCCCAGATAGGAAGACAGCTTGTGTACGCTGAATTCCTCGTCATTGATGACCTTTTCCAGCTGTTCCAGAAGGTATTTGGGCTGAATGTACAGGAATTCTTTGTGGATATAGGCTTCGCCGCCAAAGGCCGGCATGGTCTGCATGATCTGCCGGGTGTTGATCAGATTGACAATCTCCCTGGAGATGTCGTACCGGACGTTCTGGCTGTGGAGTCCGCGCAGAACATGTTCCTCATCCCTCTGCACCATATCCATGGCATCCACAAAGCAGCCGGCAAAGGATTTCACATCCAGATTCCGGAGCTCAAAAAAGTAGAGGAGAATCTGGGTGGAAATGCTGAGGATATTCATGGTATCCCGGAGTCTGGGATGTGCCGGCGGTGCGTCCTGCTCCGTATTTTCCCTGTAATTGTCCCAGAACATGCGGATACTGCGGCAGATCAGCTCCGTGTTCTCTGCTGCCCACATAAGGAACAGGCGGGCAAAGGAAGGCACCAGGGTGGGATGGTGCAGGAGGAATCCCAGTGTCTCCTGATTAAGGGGATACTTGTCCATGTCCACCAGCAGAGTGCGGTTGACCAGGGATTCCAGCTCCAGAATATTCTCCGCCGTGATGGCAATGGAGCATTCAAAACCGGTTCCCTGAACCTGCTTTCCTGATTTGATCAGCCTTTTTTCACAGTTTGCCGCTGTGCGGATAAAGTTGTTGGCAACATTTTCCTTCCGGCCGGTCTCCCGGCTGTTGACCCCAGGGGACAAATCATCAAGGAGAAACACACAGTCCCGGAACTCCAGAATCCGGCTCTGGAGAGCCGCCTCGCTGGAGGTGAAATCTTCGCTGGCAAAGGAAGTCCCGTCCCCACGGCGGTACAGGTCAAAGAAATAGTTGGCCAGGGTGGTCTTGTAGGTGCCGGTGCTTCCGCACAGATACAGAAGAAACCGGGGCGGAATGTCCAGGGAAAAGAACAGCGTCCGCAGCAGCCCGGTTACTAAGTAGACCAGGCAGAGGTTGGCCGGAATGCAGTTTAGCCGGATCAGGTCCTGCATAGAGCCCAGAATCTCTTCCGGGGCCCGGTCATCATAGCGTATCTGGTACTTCTCCCTGACATCCCTGGCAATGGCTTGTCCAAGCCCTGTATCCAGGGGAAAAACCTCGTTTCCCGCACAATAGATCCACTGGTTGTCCAGAAGATGCCACCCAACCGAATCAATATACCAGTCCGGCTCCGGAAGCTGCCGCATCTGCATCTTCAGAAGAATCAGCAGCTCCCCCCTGGAACTGCGCTTGTAGTCATTACACATCATCCGGACCGGCAGTTCCATGGACGAAAAAGCATCCGGCTCCATAGTCAGCACATGAAGGGTTTCCTCATCCCCAACCACAAATCCAATCTCCAGATACTCCCGCCCCCCGGGAGAACGAAGCCTCCGCAAAGGCCTCACATAATAATCCGAGATCATAACCCTCCCCAGACTCAAAATTCCATCCTCCCAGGTATAACGCTTCCTCACACTCTCCGGCATATCCGCCCACGCCATACAATCCATCCTCCCATTTCCCAATAGATACTCTCAGAATCCCAGCCACAAAGTGGGTATGTATTTCAGTGAAAAAAATAGCGCTTATGAGACTAATGTTACCACTGAAAAGAAATACAGTCAATAGAAGAATACCCGACTTTTTTAATGTTTATCGGGAGTAATACCCGATAAACATTAAAAAAGTCGGGTTATATACTGATTATAAAAATCAGGAAAAACCGATATAAAATAAGTCGGGTAGATAAAAATGGATAACCCGGAAAATAAAATATAAGTCGGGTAATCACAAATAGAATACCCGATAAATCAAAAATAAGTCGGGTTATATAATAGTATAGATATAAAATACTATCAATTGCCAGAGAAACAGAATCTGCGCCAAACGAACAGACACATTCTCCACCTTGCAAACCAACAAAATACTCGGCACCAGCAGTTTGACTACAAGCGGGATGAAGGACTAATGCATTGAGGTAGTACTGCCTTGCGGCCGGCAGCCAACAGCTCTGGAAAAAGCTTTCCCCTCGGAACCACCCCCCATAAACATCCCTCCCTCCAAGCCCCCCTCCCTCATTACCCTCTTGCCAAATCCCCCAATCCCTGCTACACTCAAGAAAACAAAAAAATACCCCGCCCGCCACACCGAATGTAACGAGCAGGGTATCAAAAAGGGGAGGATAAGTATTTCTTCCTTATCATTGGTACTAATCTCATTATTTCCTCATCCAGGAAGATTATACACAAAAAATAAAAATTTTAAGGAGAACCTATGAAAAATGTGATTGTCGGCCAGTCAGGAGGCCCCACTGCGGTGATCAACGGAAGTCTGTATGGAGTAGTCCGGGAGGCTCTGGCCCATTCCGGTGAGATTGGGCATGTATATGGAATGGTCCACGGCATCGAAGGATTTTTGCAGGACAAGATTCAGGATCTGGGCCAGACTCTGACCGGAGAGGACCTGGAGCTTCTGAAGGTAACCCCGGCCGCCTATCTGGGCTCCTGCCGTTACAAGCTTCCGGAGGATCTGTCCTCAGAGGTTTACCCAAAAGTCTTTCACAAGCTGGAAGCACTGGAGGTAGGGTATTTCCTGTATATCGGCGGAAACGACTCCATGGATACGGTCAGCAAGCTGTCCCGCTACGGTGCAGCCATAGGAAGCAGTATCCGTTTTATCGGAGTGCCCAAGACCATTGACAATGACCTGGTAAAGACAGACCACACTCCCGGTTATGGAAGCGCAGCCAAGTATGTGGCAGGAACGGTCCGGGAGATTGTACTGGATTCCTCCGTATACTTCCAGAAATCCGTAACTATTGTGGAGCTTATGGGACGCCATGCAGGATGGGTCACAGCGGCCAGCGTGCTGGCAAGAAAATATGAAGGAGACAATCCGGTGCTGGTCTATCTGCCGGAATCGGATTTTGACCTGGAGCGGTTTGCCGGGGATCTGGAGCAGGCCTTCTTAAAGACGCCTTATGTGGTGGTGTGTGTGTCCGAGGGAATTCATGACGCTTCCGGCAAATTCATCTGCGAATACGGCGATGAAGCCCAGGTGGACAACTTCGGCCACAAGATGCTGACCGGATGCGGCAAGATTCTGGAGAATTTCGTGCGCAGCCGTTTTGGGGTCAAGGTCCGTTCCGTGGAGCTTAATGTGAACCAGCGGTGCAGCGGCGCCTTAATCTCGGCCACAGACCTGGAAGAATCCGCCATGGCCGGAAGCTGGGGCGTAAGGGCGGCCCTGGCCGGTGAGAACGGGGTGATGGCGGCCTTCCGGCGAAACGGAGACAGGCCTTACCGGATGGAATGTACCACGGTACAAGTGGATGATGTATGCAACCGGGAAAAGGCCTTCCCCAGGGAGTGGATCACGGAAGGCGGCAATGATATCCGCCAGGAGTTTGTGGAGTATGCCCGTCCCCTGATCCTGGGGGAGGTGTCCCGTCCGGTGAAGGATGGGGTGGCAGTGTATCTGTACCGGGAAAACAATTAAGAAATCAGGCAGTGCATGGGCTGGACCAGATGTTTGTTCCAGCCCTGCAGTGCCTTTGTTACATGATTTTCAGATGATTCTTGTAAGTAGCCGGCGGCGTGGCGCTGTATGCTTCCAGGCTGTAAAAGTAATCCAGGGCAGCCCTGCGGCAGGTCTCCACATGGGTGCGCATAAGGCCCACGGCTTTGTCAAAATCCTTCTCAATCAAGGTATTGATAATATCCAGATGCTCCACCCGGGCGTCATGGATCTGGACCAGATTCTGTTTGCTGGCAATGACCACCTTGGTGTTATTGTCAAAGAGATTGTGCATCATATCGATGATATACCGGTTTCCGCAGTATTCTATGATAAATAAATGCATGGCAGTGTCCAGGCGGAAGCCGTTTTTCACATCCGGGAAATCCTGGGAAAAGGTTTCACGGAATCTTAACAGCTCATCCATAGGCAGATGGGGCGCGGCCATGCGCAGGGCCACCGGTTCAATCTCGATCCGGGCCTGGAAGATCTGGAGAATGTCACTGAGCTGGATATCCGAGACATAGATCCCCTTCTTGGGCATGATCTTTACAAATCCCTCAGACTCCAGCCGGTTGATGGCCTCCCGTACCGGTGTGCGGCTTAAACCTAAGTCAGCAGCCAGCTGGGCCTCATTGAGGAAAGAGCCTGGCTCATAGATACAGTTGATCAGCCGTTCTTTTAAAATCTTATATGCGTGATTCTTTAAATCGCGGTTCGCTTTTACTGGCATAGTCTGCCTCCATTCTAAAAACATAAAGTATACAACCAGATCATTATAATAAAAATAAAAGAAAATGACAAGGTGGAAAATCACCAGATTTTGGTATGCGTTTTGTGAAGATTGCCGGGCTTGTTTCGTCCGTAAATCAAGAAAAAACAACTAAAATGATTTATTTTTCTTGGTTGGAAGAATAAAAATTGTGCAAAACAACGAAAGGTAAGCAGGAAAAATGTTACATATTCATATTGAACATGATAAAACTATATTGTATACTATAAGCATAAAACAAGTGAACATAAAAGGATCACATAAAATCAAAAGGAGGGGGAAGTCTTTGGTTCGAAGAAGGGAAGAAATGAAGGTCTTAACAAAGACCAGTCCATTTGGCGGAGTCGGGAATATTACAGTCCGTGATATTCTGGAGACTCCGGAAGAGATGTATCAGAAGGGAAGGGTGTTTTGCCACACAACTGTCCATGCAGGCTCCGGGATTGGGTATCATGTGCATCAGGGAGAGTCGGAGACCTACTATATCCTCAGTGGACATGGCAGATTCAACGATAATGGAACCATAACGGAGATTGGCCCTGGGGACGTACTGTTCACGGGAGACCAGTCCGGGCACGGTATTGAAGCAGCGGCCGGTGAAGATATTGAGATGATTGCATTAATTTTGTACAGATAGCTGGTGAAAGCAGGTGCCGGGGCAGGGATTCTGGACGACACGGCAGGATACCGGGGATAGAACATGTGGCCGCATGTATATTCGGTCAACGGAGTGCCATGTGTAGCGCTGGATTTTCACTGTAACCAGTGGATGGACAGGGAGTCCGGCGTACATTTATAAAAGAGGACAAGGAGAGATGTTATGAAAAAAAGCAGACAGTGGTTATCGTTATTGACGGCGGTCCTGCTGGCAGGGAGCACCCTGGCCGGCTGCTTTGGAGGTTCTTCCCAGCCTTCCCGGCCGGCAGAAAGTACAACCGCAGAGGCGGCAGAGACCCAGGCGCCCAAGGACATTCTGGAGACACAGCCGGCAGCGACCGAAGGAAAGGAAATCCTGGAAGGCGGAAGTGTTACCATCGCATGCAGTACAGACTGTTCCAATGTGGCAGCCTGGAGGGTCAGAAGCCCTTATGAGCGTCTGAACTGGTCCGGGATCTACGAACCCCTGTTCCGGATGAACGATGACGGGACCGTGAAAGCCCATCTGGCCACGGCCCTGGACGCTGATTACGACAATCTGACCTATACCATTCACCTGCGGGAGGATGTGCATTTTTCGGATAATTCCCCTCTGAACGCGGATGTACTTGTATGGAATCTTGAGAATTTTAAGGAGAATTCCCAGAGCTCTGCCACCCATTTTTCCAAGGTGGAGTCTTTTGAGAAGGTGGATGATTATACGGTGGCCATTCATCTGACAGAATGGACCTCCCAGATGCCTTTCAGCCTGGCGGATGTTGCCGGTCTGATGTATTCCAAAAAGGCCTTTGATGACAACGGGTATGACTGGTGTATGGAGAACCCGGTGGGAACCGGCCCCTATGTCCTGGACAAATGGGTAAAGGATGAATACAAGACCCTGGTGCGAAACGAAAATTACTGGGACAAGGATGCCATGGGCCATCTGGATTCCTACACCATCCGGGTAGTGGCAGACCAGACCGCTGCGGAGAATGCGCTGAAAGCCGGAGAGATCGACGGATATTATAATGGAAATACCATGTTTGAGAATACCATGCTGGCCCAGGGATACCAGGAGTTTTCCAATACAGCCAGGTATAATGCATACTTTATCGTCTTTGCCAGCGGTGTGGAAAGCTCTCCCTTAAACGATACCAAAGTGCGCCAGGCCATCTGCTACGCCATTGATGCCCAGGCCATCTGTGATTCCCTTGGATTTGGAATTGATACCTTCAGCGGCCAGTACGCAGCCAAGGGCAGCCCCTTCTATGTGGACGGAATCAATCCTTATGAGTATGATGTGGAAAAGGCCAAGGAACTGCTGGCAGAGGCAGGGTATCCGGATGGATTTTCCACTACCATCTATACAGGAAACGAGATGCATGTCAATGATTATATGGTGGTGCTGCAGAGTTATCTGAAGGAAATCGGAATCGACGTGAAGCTGGAGTATGCGGATAATGCAGAGTGGTCCGGAACCATCATGTATGAGATTCCGGAAGGCATGATCTTTCTGAGCCATGGATTTGACAACAATATCATCAACCAGGCCTACAGCAACTTTGCTTTACAGAATGAGGGCAATGGTATGCTCAATAAGTGCAAGCTGCTTCCCGGGGAGCTGAAAGAAGCCATGGACAATGCCATGAGCGCACCGGATACGGATTCCATGATGACCCAATGGAAGACCGCCGCAAAACTGCTGTTTGACGATTACTGCCTGGCATACACCATCGCCCACACCAAAGGCTCCCGGGTTCTGTGCAATGACCGGATCGTGGATGACGGATGGATTTCCACACCTTGTAATTACATGAACTTTTCCAATATTGGAGTATGCAAGTAGTCTGGGACTGGCGGTTAGGGCCTCCTGTCCGGTGTAAGCCGGGCAGGAGTACTGTTTCTGAAAATATCCTGGAAGGGAGCGGGAATGAACTCACTGACAAGATACATCTTAAAGAGAATATTGATTGCATTCTTCATCATTGTTCTTGCCGGAGTGTTTGCATTCTGTGTGATCCGGTTTGTACCGGGAGATCCGGTCCGTGCGATGATCGGTTCCGATGCCGACGAAGCAGCCGTTGAGGCAGCCCGTCGCTCGTTGAATCTGGATAAACCGCTTTTCACCCAGATGCAGCTGTGGTTTGGGAACATTTTAAACGGAAACCTGGGAAGATCACTGGTGCTGAATGACAGCATCAACCGTATTTTTGCTGCGCGTATACCTACGACCCTGAGCCTGTCAATCCCGGCTTTTACCATTGCCATTGTATTCGGTATCTTCTTCGGGACCATCTGTGCAACCCATAGAGGCTCCCTGATTGACCAGGTCCTTACGGTCTATATTGCCGGAACCAATGGGGTTCCTATCTTCTGGCTGGCGATTCTGCTGATGAATCTGTTGGGAACGAAGCTTGGCTGGCTGCCTGTCATCGGGTATGTGAAGCCGTCGGAAGATTTATGGCAGTGGTTTCTCCATGCCATTATGCCGGTGGCGCTGATCAGTCTGCAGCCCCTGGCGGCTGTGGCCAGGCAGGTAAGGACCAACATGCTGGAGGTGATCAGCCAGGATTATATCCGGACGGCACGTGCCTATGGGGTATCCGAGACCCGGATCAAATACGAATATGCCCTGAGAAATGCCCTGATTCCGGTGATTACTGTGGTGGGCCTGCAGGTTCCCACGATCATCGGCGGTTCTATGCTGATTGAGGTGTGCTTCTCCATTGCGGGAATGGGGCGCCTGATTATGACCTCCGTATCCAACACGGATTATCTGGTGATCCAGGCTCTGGTTCTGTTTATCTCCGTGGTGGTGGTGCTGTGCAATCTGTTGCTGGATATTGTGTACGGACTGATTGATCCACGGATTCGTTTATCATCGGGAGGGAAATAATATGACCGGGAAAAAGACAAGGGAGCAGTCGGCTGCTGTACAGTTCATCCGGCGGTTCTTCAGCCGGGGGATCATTGTAAAGGCGGCAACGGCCATAGTACTGCTGTTTCTGGTGGGAATGATCCTGGGGCCGGTACTGACACCGTACGATCCCAATGCCATCAATCTGCGGGAATTTTTAAGTGAACCATCCTGGAAACACTGGCTTGGAACCGATGTCCAGGGCAGGGATGTGATGACCCGGATTCTCTATGGGGCCAGAGTTTCCCTGGTTGCCTGTTTCTTTGCCTGCCTTGGCTCGGCTGTGGTGGGAATCGCCCTGGGCCTGATTGCGGCATACTGGCAGGGTAGTATCTGGGAGACACTGATTATGCGGTATGTGGATTTCCAGATGTCCCTTCCGGCCATGCTGATCACCATCATTGCAGGCCTGTTTCTGGGGTACGGTCTGGTAGCCCTGATCATTGCCATGGGAATCGGATACATTCCGTCTTACATCCGTCTGATCTACAGTGTTGTGATTCAGTTAAAAGAGAGCGATTATGTGGTTGCCCTGCGTCTGGCCAATGTAAAAAGCATCCAGATTGTGTTTAAGCATCTGCTGCTCAACAGCATTCCCAGTGCCATTGTCATGTTTGCCATGAATCTGGGTAAGGCTGTGATGCTGGAGTCCACACTGAGCTTTCTGGGAATCGGAATCCAGGCGCCCCAGGCTTCCTGGGGAACTATGGTTTCTGACGGATATGAATACATTTTCAGAAGGCCGGTTCTGTGTCTGGCTCCGGGAATCTGTATTACCCTGCTGGTGATTTCCTTTAACATTATTGGGGATTCCCTGCGGGATACGCTGGACCCGAGACTGAGAGGGAGGATTTGAATATGCCTGTAGAGAAACACGAGGCCGGAAAAGAGCGGCTGCTGGAGGTGAATGATCTGCATGTATCCTTCTTCACGCCTGCCGGGGAAGTCCATGCCGTAAACGGCGTGACTTACCATGTGAACCAGGAAGAGGTAGTGGCCATTGTAGGAGAAAGCGGCTGCGGAAAATCCGTGACCCAGATGTCCGTGATCCAGCTGGTCCAGACGCCGCCGGGTAAAATCATAAAGGGGGAAGTGCTGTTCCAGGGGAAGGACCTGCTGAAGCTGGACCGGAATTCAAAGGAAATGCGCAGGTACCGGGGGGCGGAGATTTCCATGATCTTCCAGGAGCCTATGACCTCCCTGAATCCGGTATTTACCATCGGGAAGCAGATGACCGATATTATCCGGACCCACCAGAAGGTCAGCAAAAAGGAAGCGGTCCGGATCGCCGTCAGTGCCCTGGAATCTGTGGGAATCCCGGAACCTGAAGCCAGGATGAAGAACTATCCCTTTGAGCTTAGCGGTGGTATGCGGCAGAGGGTTCTGATTGCTTTTTCCGTGGCCTGTCATGCAAAGCTGATTATTGCGGACGAGCCTACCACGGCCCTGGACGTAACGACCCAGGCCCAGGTTATGGAGGTACTGCTGGGGATTGTGCGGGAGTATAGAAGCTCCCTGGTGGTGGTTACCCACAATCTGGGACTGGTTTCCAGATATGCGGACCGGATTTATGTGATGTATGCAGGACGGGTGATCGAATCGGGAACAACCGAAGAACTTCTGGTGCATCCGCTGCATCCCTATACCCAGGGACTGCTGAATTCGGTGCCCAGGCTGGAGAACGACAAGAACAGCGATCTGGAACCCATTGACGGAGCACCGCCCAATCTGCTGGAGGCTCCGGCCTGCTGTGCATTTGCACCGCGCTGTCCCTTTGTGTGTGAATTGTGCAGGACCCAGGGACAGCCGGAGCTGAGAAAGGCGGCTGGCCATTATGTGGCATGCCACCGGTTAAATAAGGAGGAATAAGGGGTGACTGCTGAGAAGCCATTACTGAAAGTTGAAA
This sequence comes from uncultured Lachnospiraceae bacterium, assembly GCA_910577765.1. GTDB lineage: Bacteria > Bacillota > Clostridia > Lachnospirales > Lachnospiraceae > Brotaphodocola. Next base: position 36,687 of record CAJTOV010000005.1, on the reverse strand, counting down.
ATCTGAAAATGTTTTTTCCGGCAGGCAAACACAGCAGGAATTTTGTGAAGGCTGTGGACAATGTAAGCTTTTCTGTGATGAAAGGGAAAACCCTGGGCCTGGTGGGAGAAAGCGGATGCGGAAAAACCACCACCGGAAAATGTATTTTAAGAATCCACAAGGCTACCGGCGGCTCCGTATGGTTCAAAGGAAACGAAATCCTGGGCATGTCGGATCAGGAGTTTTCCCCTTTGCGCCGGAAGATGGGGATGATTTTCCAGGACCCATACGGTTCCCTGGACCCGCGGCAGACCGGATTTTCGGCAGTCCGGGAGGTGTATGTGGAGGATCACAGGAACATGGGGCGGGGCGAGGTGGATGCCCGTGTGGGGGAACTGCTGGTAAAGGTGGGCCTCTCGGAGGATATGGGCAGACGCTATCCCCATGAAATGAGCGGCGGACAAAGACAGCGTCTGGGAATTGCCAGGGCCCTGGCCACCGGACCGGAGCTGATTATCTGCGATGAGCCGGTTTCCGCCCTGGATGTGTCCATCCAGGCCCAGATCATCAATCTGTTCCGGAAGCTTCAGAGAGAGGAAAATCTTACCTATGTGTTCGTGGCCCACGACCTGGCAGTGGTGCGGCATATTGCCGATGTGGTGGCTGTGATGTACCTGGGCCAGATCATGGAGATGATGGAGTCGGTGGAGCTGTACCGGCACCCGCTGCATCCTTATACCATCGCCCTGCTGTCGGCTATTCCGGTGGTGGATTATTACGAAGAGCAGAAGCGGGACCGGATCGTGCTGGAAGGGGAAGTTCCAAGCCCGATTCACAAGCCCTCCGGATGTCCCTTCCATCCCCGGTGCAGCCGGAGCACAAACCAGTGCCGGGAAGCGGTGCCGGAGCTTAAGAATGTGGGAAACGGACATTATGTGGCATGTCATCATGTATAAAAAGAAAGGTGGAAAAGTATATGGGACCGAAGACAACCATCCGGCAGCTGCTGGAGCGGGGAGAATTTATATGGGCACCCTGCATCTATGACTGTCTGTCCGCCCGTTGTGCGGAACTGACTGGCTATAATGCCATTCTGCTAAGCAGCTGTGAGCTGGAATATGGCATGAACGGAACACCGGCATCCCTGGCCAACTGGGAAGAATTTATCATGAAAAGTGAACGGATTGCAAGGGCAAGCTCTCTGCCGCTGATTGTGGACGCGGATAATGCAGGCGGAAATCCTATGCAGGTATACAGAAACTGCAGGCGGCTTGCAGAGGCAGGAGTCATGGCAATTACGGTGGAGGACAGTGAGTCGGGAGGGCTTTCCTGCGGTTATCATTACCGTACCACTACCAGCTGTATGGACCGGAATCTGTTTGCCACCAATATCCATGCGGCCGTGGACGCGGTGAAGGGAACCGGCTGCATGATCATTGCCCGGACCAATTCCAAAGGCGGAGGCTCAGAGCGGACCGGTTCCTTTGGCCAGATGGGCGGACTCGGACTGGAAGAAGCCATACTTAGAATGCAGATGGCCCACCAGGCAGGGGCAGAGATTACCATGGTCCAGAACATCTGTCACGCAGGCTGCGAGGCAGAATGCCGCGCCATTGCCAGGGAGGTGCCGGGCTGGAGATTCTACCCGGATATTCACTGCACAGACGGGAAGGCAGACTGTACGTTTGAGGAATTGCAGGAATGGGGATTTCACCTGGTTTCCAACCATGTGGCCATGAAGGCGGCCACCCTGGGCATGCTTCACTGCATGGAGCAGAATTTCCGGAATAAAAGCTCCGTGTATTCCGAGGAACTGGAGATTCCGGCCCACTACCGGCTTCCGCCCCACAATTTTTCGCCTTATGTGTTTGAAGAGTGGATGGAACTGGATCAGAAATACCAGGCGTATCAGAAGAAGCTGGAGGGGGCTGCGGTCGTCAGCAGGTTTTAATTCTGTTTTGCGGAATGTGGAAAATGGATAAGTGGAAAGGGGGTACAGGTCTCTCATTCTGCTTATCCATTTTTGGATAATCCATATTTAACCCTCAATTTGCTGATGGCAACATCAGCATCCATAACTTTTCCTTCGGATGCGTGGGTTTCTAATTGCAAAACCCAAAGAAATGGTATATACTGTAAGCACGGTGCCCCGGACGGCGCCGGGCTAGTAGAAGAATAGGACAAAGGAAGGATAGTTGATATGTCATTATTAGAGAACTGGCGCAACCTCGCTTACGGTGATGGTCTGGACGATAAACAGAAGAAGAATCTGTGGGACGGTTATTTTGCAATCGAGAAGGGGATCTACGAAAAGATTCTTTCCAATCCCCAGGAGGTTGTCACCGGTACGGTGAAGGAGCTGGCAGAAAAGTATGAGACGGATATCCTGATCATGACCGGTTTCCTGGACGGGATCAATGAGAGCCTGAAGGACTACCAGAATCCCATTGACACCATGGATGAGGACACCCAGGTCCGCATCGAGATTGACCCGGAGAAGCTTTACTACAATATGGTGGAGGCCAAGGCAGAGTGGCTCTACGGTCTGCCCCAGTGGGAGACCCTGATCAGTGAGGAGCGGAGAAAAGAGCTGTACAAGGAGCAGAAGGCTTCCGGCACCATCCGCAAGCCGAAGAAGGTCGGCAGGAATGATCCATGTCCTTGTGGCAGCGGTCTGAAATATAAGAAATGCTGCGGAAAGAACGCATAGAGCTGTCGGGAATTCATGACCGGACATGCTCTGGGCAGCGGTATGTGGGGGCAGGACATCCATTGGGTGGGCCTGCCTTTTTCGTGAAGGCCCCGATTTTTGGCGCAGGCCGGAAAGGACGGCAGCATATGGATGCATATACAGGGTTTGCGGAAGTCTACGATCTGTTTATGGATGATATTCCCTATGAAGAGTGGTGCGGATATCTGGCGGGACTTCTGGAAGAATATGGGATACAGGACGGTCTGGTGGCGGACCTGGGCTGCGGTACAGGAAAGCTTACAAGACTGCTGGCCGGCAGGGGCTATGACATGATCGGCATTGATCTGTCAGGGGAAATGCTGGAGATTGCCAGGGAAAAGAGCGGCCCGGAGGAGATTCTCTATCTGATGCAGGACATGCGGGAGTTTGAGCTGTACGGCACCGTAAGGGCCATAGTCAGTATCTGTGATTCCATGAATTATCTTATGAGCCGGGAGGAACTGGTCCGGGTGCTGGGTCTGGCCAACAACTATCTGGACCCGGGCGGAATCTTTATCTTTGATCTGAATACGCCTTACAAATACGAGACGGTTCTGGGGGAGCAGACCATTGCGGAGAACCGGGAGGCAGGCAGCTTTATCTGGGAGAATTATTATGACCCGGAGGAACGGGTGAATCAGTATGATCTGACCCTGTTTGTCCGTCAGGAGGACGGCCTTTACCGGAAATTCGAGGAGACCCATTTCCAGTATGCCTTCGGGCTGGAGGAAGTGAAGCAGGCAGTCCGGGAGGCCGGAATGGAACTGGTGGCCATGTACGACGCATTTACCAGGGAACCGGTCCGGGAAGACAGTGAACGGGTGTATGTGATTGTGCGGGAACAGGGAAAACGATGAGAAACAAAAATGGAGGAAACCATGACCGATTATATTGTCCGGGCCACAGCGGCCCAGGGGCAGATCCGTGCCTTTGCGGCTACCACCAGGGGCCTGACGGAATTTGCCCGGAACGCCCACAACACCAGCCCCGTGGCTACGGCAGCCCTGGGAAGGCTGCTGACCGGCGGTGCCATGATGGGTGCCATGATGAAGGGGGAGAAGGACCTTCTGACCATTAAGATTGAGGGGGACGGCCCCATAGGGGGCCTGACCGTGACCGCAGATTCCAGGGGAAATGTCAAAGGCTACGTATTTCACCCGGAGGTAATGCTGCCCCCCAGTGACAAGGGCAAGCTGGATGTAGGCGGAGCGCTGGGGATCGGGGTTCTGACCGTGATTAAGGATATTGGCCTTAAGGAGCCTTATGTGGGCCAGACCATCCTGGTCAGCGGCGAGATTGCCGAGGATCTGACCTATTACTTTGCCACCTCGGAGCAGACCCCTTCCAGTGTGGCCCTGGGGGTTCTGATGAACAGGGAGAATACGGTGCGGCAGGCCGGAGGCTTTATCATCCAGCTTCTGCCCGGGGCATCGGAGGAGATCATATCCGGTCTGGAGCGTACCCTGGGGGAGATGGAGCCGGTGACCGCCCTGCTGGACAAAGGCCTGACGCCGGAAATGCTTCTGGAGGAAGTGATCGGGGCCTATGGCCTGGAGATCCAGGACCGGATGCCGGTACAGTTTTCCTGCAGCTGCACCAGGGAGCGGATTGAGAAGGCCCTGGTCAGCGTGGGAAAGCAGGAGCTGCAAAGTATGATCGACGAGGGGAAAACCATTGAGGTGAACTGTCATTTCTGCAATAAGCATTATCCGGTGACGGTGGAGGAACTGGAGGGGCTGCTTGCCAGGGCAAAGTAGGGCATATAGTAAAAAGGGGGACAAACCATGATCAATTATTCGGAAAATGAAGACAGACTGTACCATATCCAGGTGGCAAAAGGAGAGGTGGGCCGGTATGTGATCCTGCCCGGGGACCCTAAGCGGTGCAGGCTGATTGCCAGGTATTTTGACAATCCCCGGCTTGTTGCGGACAACCGGGAATATGTGACTTACACCGGCACCCTGGACGGGGTGACGGTCAGTGTCACTTCCACCGGTATCGGCGGTCCCTCGGCAGCCATTGCCATGGAAGAGCTGGTCCAGTGCGGAGCGGACACCTTTATCCGTGTGGGCACCAGCGGCGGCATGGCCCTGGACGTGAAAAGCGGGGACCTGGTGGTAGCCAACGGCGCCATCCGGGCAGAAGGCACCAGCAAAGAATATGCACCTATTGAGTTTCCGGCAGTGCCGGATTTCGGCGTCACCGGTGCCCTGGCAGAGGCAGCCGCCCGGCTGTCCCAGACCTGCCATGTGGGGGTGGTCCAGTGCAAGGATTCCTTCTACGGCCAGCATTCCCCGGAGACCAAGCCGGTAGGCTATGAGCTGCTGGACAAATGGAACGCCTGGGTCCAGATGGGCTGCAAGGCGTCGGAGATGGAGTCGGCAGCCGTGTTCATCGTGGCCTCCTATCTGAAAGTCCGGGCCGGGGCCGTGCTGCTGGTGATGGCCAACCAGGAACGGGCAAAGAAAGGCCTTGAGAATCCTGTGGTTCACGATACGGACGCGGCCATCCGCACGGCAGTGGAAGCAGTGCGGATTCTGATTCAGAGGGATGCAGGGGGAATATCATGATGGAGAACATAGAAATCAGTGACATTCTGGACCATGTGGACCACACCCAGCTTGCCCAGACCGCAGGCTGGGAGGATATCCGTGTCCTCTGTGATGAAGCCATGGCCTTCCATACGGCATCGGTCTGCATCCCGCCTTCCTATGTGAAGCAGGCCAAAGCATATGTGAAGGACCAGATGGCAGTCTGTACGGTGGTGGGGTTTCCTAACGGCTACAGCACTACAGAGGCCAAGGCATCAGAAACCAGACAGGCCCTGGAGGATGGGGCGGACGAGATTGATATGGTCATCCATTTAGGCTGGGTGAAGGATGGGCATTTTGACCTGGTGGAGGAAGAAATCCGCAGGCTGAAAGCAATCTGCGGACCGAAGATTCTGAAAGTGATCATTGAGACCTGCCTTTTGACCCGGGAAGAAAAGATCCGCATGTGCCAGGTGGTCACGGAGGCCGGGGCGGATTTCATCAAGACCTCTACCGGGTTTTCCAGGGCAGGAGCCACACCGGAGGATATACGGCTTTTTGCGGAGCATGTGGGTCCGGGGGTCCGGATCAAGGCTGCCGGTGGGATTGGAAGCCTGGAAGACGCCAGGGAGTTTCTGGCCCTGGGAGCGGACCGTCTGGGCAGCAGCCGGGTGGTGGGACTGGCCAGAGAAGAACTGCCGGGAAGGAGGATACAGGTATGAGTGGAACCAGCACAAACAGCAGGCTGATCTGCGCTGCCATAGAAGCCATGGGAAGATCCTATTCCCCCTACTCCCATTTCCAGGTAGGGGCTGCCCTGCTGACAGGCAGCGGGAAGATCTACCAGGGCTGTAATATCGAAAACGCGGCCTACACCCCCACCAACTGTGCGGAGCGTACCGCCTTCTTTAAAGCAGTCAGTGAGGGGGAGCGGGATTTTGCGGCCATCTGTATCGTAGGCGGCAAAGCGGGAAAGCCGGAATCCTACACCGCCCCCTGCGGCGTATGCCGCCAGGTAATGATGGAATTCTGCAGCCCCAGGACCTTCCGGGTGATTCTGGCCCTGGATGAAAACCATTGGAAGGAGTATAAGCTTGAAGAGCTGCTTCCAATGGGCTTTGGACCAGATAATCTGGCATAAGGCCGGAAGAACGGGAAGGCATCACAATGAGGAGGGAGTCATATGGATAAAGAGAGATGGAAGCGTATATTTGTGATCGTCATTGATTCCCTGGGGGTGGGGGCAGCCGGGGACGCGGCAGACTATGGGGATGGAGGGACCGACACCCTGGGGCACATTTCCGACAGCGTGGAAGCGTTTTCCATTCCCAACTTAAGACGGCTGGGCCTTGCCAACCTGCATCCTCTGCGGCAGGTGCCGCCTGCGGACAGCCCGGAAGGGTACTACACAAGGCTTCACGAGCGGAGCCGGGGCAAGGACACCATGACCGGCCACTGGGAACTGATGGGCTTAAAGACTGAGAAGCCTTTCATTACCTTCACGGACCACGGGTTTCCGCCGGAACTGGTGGCAGAGCTGGAGCGGCGCACCGGCCACAAGGTCATCGGCAATAAGAGTGCCAGCGGCACCGTCATTCTGGAGGAACTGGCGGAGGAAGAGATTGCCACGGGCCATATGATTGTCTATACCTCCGCGGATTCCGTCCTGCAGATCTGCGGCAATGAGGAGACCTTTGATTTGGCGGAGCTGTACCGGTGCTGCGAGATCGCCAGGGAGCTGACCATGCGGGATGAATGGAAGGTGGGCCGTGTTATCGCCCGCCCCTACGTGGGAAAGCGCAGGGGGGAATTCAAGCGCACCAGCAACCGCCATGATTATGCGGTGCCTCCCTTTGGCCAGACCGTGCTGGATGCCTTAAAGGACCAGGGGCTGGATGTGATTTCCATCGGGAAGATACGGGATATCTTTTCCGGCTGCGGGATCACCCGGGCCCTGAAATCCACAAGCTCGGTTCACGGTATGGAGCAGACCATCCAGGTGGCCGGGGAGGATTTCCATGGGCTGTGTTTCGTGAATCTGGTGGATTTTGACGCCTTGTGGGGCCACCGGAGAGACCCGGAAGGCTATGCCAGGGAGCTGGAACGGTTCGACGAGAAGCTGGGACAGCTTCTGGAGGTGCTGGGGGAAGAGGATCTTCTGATGATCACCGCAGACCACGGCAATGATCCTGCCTTTACCGGAACGGACCACACACGGGAGGATGTGCCTCTGCTGGCTTATTCCAAAGGCCTGACAGGCAGTGGCCCCCTTCCGGAGCCGGATACCTTTGCGGCGGTGGGGGCTACCGTGGCAAAGAATTTTGGTGTGGCCATGCCGGAGGGGACCATCGGGGAGCCGGTGGAGGAACTTCTCTAAGCAAACCTCCATGCGTCCAGCGGGGGACGTGCCACCAATGAACAAAAGTCTGGTGGGCGCATTTGGCATCCCTGATTTTAGATCGCCTGGCGGCGATGGACTTTAAACGTAAACATAATCATTCGGGGTAAATGAACATGAACTGGGATAATGCAAAAAGTCATTTTAAGACCATCACAGAACACAAGCTTCTGGTGATGAAAAACTGTTTCCGGGTAGGGCTTTTTAAGCAGGGGCTTCTCCATGATCTGTCCAAGTACAGCCCTGCTGAGTTCCTGACCGGAGTCCGGTATTTCCAGGGCACCCGCAGTCCCAATGCGGCAGAGCGGGACGAGAAGGGCTATTCCACTGCCTGGCTCCACCATAAGGGCCGCAACAAGCACCATTTTGAATACTGGATTGATTTTTCCAAAGCCAGCTTTGGCCTGGTAGGCTGCAAGATGCCGGTCAATTATCTGGTGGAGATGATCATGGACCGGATCGCCGCCTCCCGGGTGTACCAGGGGAAGCACTATACCGACGGCTCCGCCTGGGAATACTACCAGCGGGAGCAGCCTTATCTCACCGGGGTCATGCACCCCAGAACAAAGGAAATGCTGGAGTATATCCTTCTGATGCTAAAGGACCAGGGAGAGCGGAAGACCTTTGCCTATCTCAGGAAGCTTCTGCGGAAGGGAGATTATTGAGCGGCCGTACCCGGCAGACGGAATGATGAATCCGGCTAAAACCAGGCTTTGGTACAAGGCTGCACGGACATTGGAATATCAGACAAATAGAAGGAGAATCAATCACATGGACAGAACAGGCGCAAAGGAACTTTTAGGACGTCTGCCAAAAGCAGAACTTGGATTCTACCCCACCCCCTGCTACAAGCTGGAGCGGCTTTCCGGTCAGCTTGGAGTAGAGCTGTACATCAAGCGGGATGATTTCAGCGGCATCAGCCTCTTTGGCGGCAATAAGATCCGCAAGCTGGAATATCTGCTGGGGGATGCAAAAGAAAAGGGCTGTGATATCATCTTTACCTACGGTGCCACCCAGTCCAACCATGCCATGCAGACCGTGTCAGCCTGCCGCAGGCTGGGTCTCATACCGGTTCTGTATCTGGTGGCTGTGGTGAAGCCGGATGAGGAGGATATCCGGGCAAATCTGCTGCTGGACCGGGTCATGGGGGCAGAGGTACATATTGTGAATATAGAAGAGGGGGAGACTGAGCAGGATGCAGAGGAGCGTTCCTTCCGGATGGCAAAGGAGCATATGGCCCGGCTGGAGGCCCAGGGGCACCACTGCTATGAGGTTCCCATGGGCGGCGCCAGTGAGACCGGTTCCGTCGGCTTTGCAGGAGGATTTGTGGAACTGGAGGAGCAGATGGAAGCCATGGGCGTGAAGGCAGACTATATTTTCCACGCCACCGGCACCGGCGGCACCATGGCAGGGCTTCATGCAGGACGGAAGCTGCTGGGCTCTGACACAGAGATTATCTCCATCAATGTGAGCCATAAGGAGCCGGTGTATCTTAGGAAGTCCGCAGACCTGGCAAACCGGACCCTGGCCGTGCTGGGGGCCCGGGGGGTGGAGGTGGAGCCTGGGGACCTTCACACAGACTTAAACTATTATCTGCCCGGATATGAGATTCCCAATGAGGCCTCCAGCGAAGCTATCCGCCTGCTGGCCAGGGAGGAAGGCCTGCTGTTAGACCCGGTGTATTCCGGCAAGGCCTTTGCCGGAATGCTGGATTACATCCGCACCGGCCAGGTTCCCGCAGGCAGCACCGTAGTCTTCTGGCATACCGGCGGAGCTACGGCACTGTTTGCGGAGAAGGAGATTCTGGGGGATCTGGTGAGAAGGTAAAGGGCAAATGTGCAGGGCGGAACGATCTGCATGGGTAAGAGCGATAAAGGCAAAACCATTGGGCTTTCGGATGCACGTAAGCTTCTTGAGGCTTTTTGCAGTACGGGGAAGCCGGATCACCCGTTGAAAATATCCGCCGGGTAATGATAAAGTTCTGCATAGGACTCAAGCTCCGCCTCGGATTCCGGCAAAGCCGGGATCAGTCCGGTGCAGTCCATGGCGGAACTGGCCCGGATATCCAGGGCGCCTGGGGTGTCACAGCCGTAGGGATCATTGGGGACTTCCGGGGTCCTTTCAGGCTGCCCTGGGGTCTGTGGTACTTCCCGGGAGGAATCCCTGGAGACAGGTGCAGCAGAGCGGAAGATATCCCCGTCGGACTGGGAGCCGTTTGCATGGTCATAACTGGTAGTATTCATGTGTCTGTTCACCTCGCAGAATTGAAATTACATGCCCAGACAGAGGGCAAATCCTGTTTCCTATGCCCGGTGCTTTCCGGACATAGGAAGAGGCCTTGTCTGAGCGGTTACATTTCCTATACACTTAGTGTGAACAGACAGGAAGATTTCATGAAATGAAATTGTTGGAAATCGTATTTAAACCAGCATCCGCTTCCCTCCATTTGGCGCCACGATCTGGCCCGTGACATAGTCGGAAGCCTGGGATACCAGGAACAGTACCGTGTTGGCCACATCCTCCGGCACCGCGATGCGGCCAAGGGGAATCAGGGGAATCTCGTCTGCCACCTGCTCATAATCAGTCTCCCGGAGGCCCGGTGTATCGGTAGTAGGAACCGGGATCACGTTCACATTGATTCCGTAGGGAGCCGCTTCCTTGGCAATGGATGTGGTCAGACCGATCAGTCCTGCCTTGGCAGAGGCATAGTGGGCGCAGAAATCTCCGCCGCCAATGGCATAACCGGAGCTGATATTTACAATCTTGCCGGATTTCTGTGCTTTCATATAGGGAAATACCTCCCGGATCATATAAAAGGCGCCATAGAGATTAAAACGCACATAGTGGTCCCACCGCTCGTCCGTAATATCAAAGAAATTGCAGGGAGCCTCGCCTCCGCCGGCATTGTTCACCAGAATATCCACGGTTTCAAAGGTCTCTGCCGTGTAAGCTGCCAGATGCCGGACATCCTCCACCTTGCAGATATCACAATGACAGTATTCCGCCTGGCCTCCTGCTTCCATAATCTCGTTTTTTACACGTCTGCCGTTTTCGTCATGGATATCTGCCACCATCACCTTCACCCCATAGGATGCCAGTTCCAAAGCGATTCCACGGCCGATTCCCCGCCCGGCGCCTGTTACAATGGCAGTTTTACCGCTGATTCTTAAATAGTCTTTCATTATATTGATTCCCCTCTTTCTCCAGATTTTAAATTTTTCTTTTCATAATTATTCTATTATGTTAAGATAAAGCTGTGTCATGGCGGGAACGGCTGTCCATAGTGGTCTTTTGCCTGCCATACCCTCAGTTGGGATACCCCTTGAACTGCTGCTGCCATAACCATGTTTACCCACAAAGGAGACTGATATTATATGGATTTGCCTCTGTCTTCCCTGATTGATGATAAAATCTTGCTTCCTTTCGACAGCTCCCGGGATGGTGTGCTTCCCAGGCTTCATTCCATTGTCATTTATGAACCGGGAGAGAAGTTTTTGGCACAGCTTAAGGAAGACGCTCTGGTTTTCTTTCCCAGAGGAACTGCCAGGCTGTGGAATTCTGACTTGGACCGGAAGCTGGCCCTCCGGAATTGTGCTGCCGTATTTTATGCATCCGAGGTTCCTTCCAGGCAGATTTTGTCCTGTCCGGCATATCAGATTCCGGACCAGTCGGATCTGTCGGAGACCGTATCCTGCTGTTATGACCAGGCTTACCGCCAGATTCAGACCCTTGCCTGCCTTTCCCTGGAAACCATGGAACGGCTGTCTGCGGAGCTGACTCACCCCACTGGTGAGGGAGACAGCATCCTGGGGATTGCCGGAGAGCTTCTGGGCTGCCCGGTGACCTTTGCCACTCCCGATATGCGCAGGTCACCCTGCCAGCCCAAAGAATATCTGGTGGTCGATCCTTTATGTGCCACAGATTCCTTTGACTGGGACCATGCCCTTATGTCTTTTTCCCTAAAAGACGCCTCCTACCATCCTTCTATGCTTACCGGCATCAGCGGAAGCAAGCTGGGTGGTTACCGGTATCAGAATCCCGATCTTAAGAAATCCGGCCGCTGTGTGCTGGTATTTCCCATTACGGATAACGCCCACTGCTACGGATATCTGTTTCTGGCACCGGATGACCCGGAAGGACAGCTTACTGCCGCCAAAAGCATAAAGGTCCAGCAGATCCTGTCCATTCTGAAATTTGATATTATCAAATCCAATGAACTGGCCCATACGGTAAACCGGTATTATGACTTTCTGCTGGACGAAATGATCGAATCCGACAAAACGGATTTCCGAAAACTGATGGAAAAATACGGTCTGGTGGAAAAGCCTATTTATGATGCATACTATTGTGTCATCGCGGGGCGTAACCCGGATTCCAGTCCCGCCTCCCCCCTGCCCTTCCATGCCCTGATGAGCAGCCAGGAATTCAACTATATGTACGACCGGTTAGTCAAAGTACTGGGGACCATCAACTTCTTCTTATTTGAGCGGAAGGATTATATTGTAACCCTGCTGCCAAGAGAGCTGGTTGAGGACCCTGGAAAGGATTTAGAGCCTGTATTCGCCACCTATCAGCAGCTTTTAGGAGGGCAGTACCAGGGAATCGGAATCAGCCGGGAGGTACCTACCGAGGAAGTACGCCAGGGATATCTCCAGGCCATGAAAGCCCTGTCCATATCCCGGAATCATCCCAGGCATCAGCCCTGCTTTTACGACGATCTGGGGATTCTGCAGTACTTTTTTGATAATTCCGGCCAGGTAGATTTAATGCCCCTTATGGCGTTGTACCGGGAGTATGTGTTTCCGGTTATCCAGTACGACAAGCAGCACGGCGGGGAGCTTTTTACCACTCTGGAAGGATATATCACCTGCCGCTGTTCTCCTACAGCTATCTGCAAGGCCCTGTATATCCACAAAAACACCCTGTATTCCCGCCTCAATAAGATAGCACAGCTTCTTCATAAGAATCTGTCGGACAGCGAGACCATCTTCAATATCTCCCTGGCACTGAAAGTGGAAAGCTTAATCAGGGCGGGAATGCTGGAAGGCGGACTGGAGATTTAGGGTCTGGTTTATAAAGGCCGGTAGGTCTGGTCCACAATCCCCCGCATGGACATGTGGGAGCAGTATAATTTTTCATAAAGGTGCCACTGCTCGTCTACATCTTCCGTTACGGAATGAAAATAGGCTCTCACAATATCCCTGGAGTAGTCGTGGGCTACATAATGTCCGTCATCTTCATTTTTCATAGACCGAACCAGCTCCGGGCCGCAGCCTGCATCCGCAAATGCATACTGTTCCAGGAAGGCGGCTCCCTGTTCTTCGGTCCATGTGTTGTCCCAGAGATTGCGGGATACTTCCAGTCTGCCGTAACCTGCAATTTCACAGTACCGGTGCCACAGAGGCATCAGTTCACTGAGTGTAAGGTCGATCCCGGCGTTTTTGAAAATGATTTCCCGCTCAAAGTCTGTCTGTTTTTCCACAGAGTTGTCAAAACTCATGGAGATGGCATGTCTTGCCGCGCCTTCGCCGAAGGAGTTGGAGGAGGAAAACTGGGATACAATGGACATTTCCGGCCAGCAGGTATCAATCATGGTCTGGAGCCGTTTTTCAAAATACGTCAGATGGCCAGGCTCCATTTCGTGCCCCACATACTCCATCACCTTATCCACGGTCCACGGATAAAGGAGATTAAAATTCCGCTCATACTCCAGATGGTTGTAATCATATCCGAAGAGAATGGACAAAAATACCATATCCTTGTTTGGCAGCTCTTTTACCCGTACTCTGGGCATGCTGTTTCCGGTTACATGCATCTTCTTTACCGAGATATCGTGGAACACCTGGGTGGAGGTCTCAATTACCTTCAGCAGATTCTGCGGGGGTATGGCCAGGAGCCCGCGGAAGTTCCGGATCTTCTGCTGGACGGTTCCCGCGCCGGGAAGGGCCTGGTTCAGTTCCTCTAATATTGCGTCAAAACGGCTGTAATCATAGGCCGGGGCCACCAGGCAGTAAAGGCCGTCTGTCATCTGGTCAAAGGAAAGCTTCTCCCCCAGAAGCATGCGGGAGCGCAGGTTTAAATGCTTCATATGCTCCCAAAGGTAGTCTGCCCTCTGCTGTTCCTTGGGATCTGCGGTCTTCCTGCACTGGTCTAAGGTCCCGATCAGAAGGGCGGATTCATTTACAATATTCTCCAGGGTCATGCCATGTTTTGCGTCCGCAATCTCATAGTCGGGAATGGTCTTATATTCCCTGGAATACCGCATATTGGTTCTCCGCCAGAAGGGGCTTTCCGTATACCACTGCAAGTCCCACAGGTCATATCTTGTCTTGCTTAATGTCATATCCACCAGCCGGCTGGCCAGGGCATTTAATGCTGCTTCAGACATGGTATCCTCCTTTTGTTCTGCAATATTGGGCGATTTGGCTGCCGGTGGCAATCCACACATCATCCGTCTCCTTCATGGTGTCAAGCAGTTGTTCCAGCATAAAGATCCGTCCCTGCTCGCCAGTGGCCTGGGGGTCTAACTGGAGATTGAAAAGGGTTCCCCAGCGTCTGGCCCCCTCCAGCTCATAATACCAGTTGGCCAGTACATCATCCATGGAAGCCGCCCTTGCCTGCCCAGGCGGAATGGGCGGATCAAAGGTAAAGGTAAAGTAAGGCAGATCGAACAGCTCCCAGTGGACAGGCAGCTCCATAATACCGGAATTTTCTCTCAAATAAGGCACGTCATCATCCGAAAGGGAGCTGGAATAGGTGTATCCCAGGGCCTTTAGGACCTGATAAGTGTCTTCATTGATTTCGCCTTCCGGCATGCGGAAGCCCTCTACCGGCTTTCCTGCAAATGCTTCCAGACCATAGGTTGCCTCTTTTAATACACGGAGCTGGTCCGCCTTTGTCATGGGGGCCAGGAGTTCATGGCAATTGCCGTGGCATCCGATTTCATGGCCTTCCTTTACCACCGCTTTCACGGCATCCGGGTAATCCTTTGCCACCTGCCAGGGAATAAAAAAGGTTGCTTTCACTCCATAGGAGCGGAGGGTGTAAAGAAGCCTGGGAAGCCCGAAGCGGATACTGGTCTGCCCCAGCCGCAGGATATCCCCTTCCTTTACATTTACGTCGGGATAGTAGATTTTTCCAAAATATTCCGCATCCAGATTCACACTGATCATAGCGGCGTAAGCCTTTCCATCCGGCCATTCCATCTTCTCAATGAACATGCTTTTTTCCCTCCATTACCCCTTTGTAATATTCTGCGATCTCCAGACAGGAGGCGCACCACACATCCGGGTTTCCAGCCAGATACCGGCAGAACCGGTCAAATACCATGGCCCTTCCCGGAGTCCCGGCAATCTGGGGATGGAAGGCGCTGGAGCCTGAGTTGCCAAAGCGCACCATGCCCTCTGTCTCATGAATCCAGTTGTCCAGGGCATTGTCGTACCGGGCGATCCGGGGAAGCCCCACAAGGACCGCAGGCCAGGAATGAAACACGGTCTGGACATAATCGTCCATCTGTTCATCCCGGCAGGGAATATTCACGGCACTGGTCGGCTGTCCCTCTACTTCATACCATCCGCAGGCTTCCCCGCTGATCCCTGCGCTGGAGTAGACAAAGCCGCCTTCCCCATAGATCCACCTTTCTGTCTCCGGAAGCAGGTAGCCAGTGGGCCGAAAGCCCAGGGCCCTTTTTCCGGTATATTTCACAAAGATGTCCTGACATAGCTGGATACGCGTTTTCTGTTCCTCAAAGGTATGTCCGTACTCTCCGGTATGGTCCAGGCCGTGGTGGCCGATCTCATGGCCTTTGTCCAGAATTTTCTCCACCACGTCACTGTACCTGGCCACTATATTGGCAGGGATAAACCAGGTTGATTTTAAACCGTATTCCTCCAGAATATCCAGTACACGCAAAGCTCCCTTTTTCGTGCCGTACCGGCCGATGGAGGGGCCTTTCAGATAAGTATCCCCGCCGGGAAGCCCTTTTGTTTTGTTAAGCCAGATGGTCTCCCCGTCCATGTCAAATCCAAGGGCAAAAGCCGTTTTTGCTTTGTTTGGCCATATCATAGTCTGTCACTCCTTTTCCTGCCTGTATGGCTACATCCACGCGCCGCCGTTGGGACAGAGCACCTGCCCGGTAATATATTCGGCTGCTTCCGACACCAGAAACACAATGGCAGATGCCTGGTCCTGGGGCGTTCCCACCCGGTACCAGGGAAGCCCTCTGGTCTCATCCTCCCAGGAGCGTCCCGGCAGGTGGGCCATGCGGGTGTCCGTAAGCCCTGTGCCCAGCACATTCACATTAATTCTGTGTCTGGCCAGCTCCTGGGCCAGCTCTTTGGCCAGGCCGATCATGCCGGCCTTGGAGGCCGCATAGTGGGGGTCTGAAAAATCATAGCCCAAAGCGGCTCCGGAGCTGACCATACAGATCTTTCCGTGCTGTTTTTCGATCATAAAGGGAAGCACCTCATTGGTGAACATATAAGTGCCGGTGAGATTGATCCGGATCAGGCGGTCCCACTCTTCATAAGTCATTTTGTCAAAAGTCTTCCCACCACCGAACCCGGCCGCATTGTTCACCAGAATATCAATGGTTCCAAATGCCTCTGCGGTCTTTCGCACCGTATCTCTGATCTGGTCCAGACTGGTTACGTCACACCTGTTCCAGACAGCCTCCCCGCCTCTTGCCGTTATTTCCCGGGCCACCCGGCAGGCGCTGTCCGCCTCAATATCGCATACCATGACCCTGGCGCCTAAGTCTGCCAGCATGATGGCCGCAGCACGGCCGATTCCGTTGCCGGAACCGGTTACAACCGCGGACTGGCCTTTCAGCCGGAAATAATCAAAGGTTGCTTTCTCAATTCTTTCTTCCACGTCTCTTTCCTCTTTTCTGACAGGTTTAATCCCGGCCTGTCCCGGGTTTTGCCGGCAGTCCCCATAAAATATGGGCGGACCGCCTGTTACTTTCGGCCTGACTTTCCCAGATAAGATGCAACAATGCTCTCATCGGCTGCCAGCTCTGCTCCTGTGCCGCTTTTTACAATCCGGCCCTGCTCCAGTACGCAGGCCTGGTGGGCGATGGACAATGCCTTTCTGGCGTTCTGCTCTACCAGAAGCACCGAGATTCCTTCCCGGTTAATGTTCTGGATTATGGACATAATATCATTTACAATCAGGGGGGCCAGGCCCAGGGAAGGCTCATCTAACAGAATCACCTGGGGGTTGGACATGAGACCTCTGGCAATGGCCAGCATCTGCTGTTCCCCTCCTGACATGGTGCCTGCACGCTGCTTTTTCCGCTCATCCAGCCTGGGAAACATCTCATAGGCCCGTTTTACGGATGTTTCTCTGTGTCTGTTGGTGTAGCCGCCCAGAAGAAGGTTCTCCTCCACGGTCAGGTTGGGGAAGATCCAGCGCCCCTCCGGTACCAGGCAGATCCCTTGTTCCACCACCTTGTAGGGAGCCGGCTCCAGCCGGGTGCCGTGATAGGAGATGGTGCCTCGGGCGGGTTTTAATAACCCTGCGATACACTTCATCAGGGAGGATTTTCCTGCTCCGTTGGCCCCTACAATGGACATAATCGTGCCCTTCTCCAGGGTAAAGCTTACATCGCGGATTGCCTGAATCTTACCATAGGAAAAGCTTAAATTTTCTACTTTTAACATCATTCATCCACCCCCAGATACGCAGAAATCACTTCCGGATTGGATTGAATTTCATCAGGACTTCCCGCCGCCAGAAGGGTTCCGAAATTCAATACGGTAATCTGGTCGCAGATGGCCATGATTACATCCATATGATGATCGATGATTACTACCGTAATCTTTTTTCTGTCCCGGATCCCGCGTATAAAACGGGAAAGCCGGTCGGATTCTTCTTCATTCATACCGGCAGCCGGTTCATCCAGAAGGATCAGTTTGGGCCTGGTTGCCAGGGCCCTGGCGATTTCCAGCCGGCGCTGCATGCCATAGGGAAGGTTGCTGGCCTTCTGGTCCTTCACATCTGCCAGCCCTGCCTCATCAAGGAGTTCCATGCAGAAGGCTTCCATTTCCAGCTCCTGGCTGCGGCACTTTCTGGTACGCAGAACTCCGTCCAGCAGGCTGTAAGTAATGTTTTTCTGGCAGGCGGTAAGCAGGTTGCTGTAGACGCTTAAATCCCCGAACAGACGGATATTCTGGAAGGTTCTGGCGATCCCTTTATTTGCGATCACATGGGTGGGAAGGCCGTTGATTTTCTCGCTGTTAAAAAGGATCCGGCCCTCTGTGGTATCGTAGACACCGGTAATCATGTTGAACAGGGTTGTCTTGCCTGCACCGTTGGGGCCGATAATTCCGTAAATACTGCCCCTGGGAACGTCAATATTGATGTCATTGGATGCAGCGATTCCGCCGAAGCGTTTCACTACATGTTCCAGCTTCAGTATGATTTCCTGTCCCTCCATAAGCTACCTCTCCTTTCCCCGTTCCGCAATTTTCCGACAGAAATTCTTCATTCCCCGGATGCTGAATTCTTTGGTTCCCATGAGTCCCGATGGTTTGAAGATAATCACCAGAACCACCAGAAGTCCGTAAAATACCATTCTCCATTCCTGGACAGAACCAAACCGCAGCACCTCGGGAAGCGGCACCAGGATCAGGGAAGCGATGATGGTTCCGGTAAGACTTCCGCATCCGCCTAAGATCACCGTCATGACCAGCTCGTCGGATTTGATCATGTTGAACATGGACGGGGTTAAATAGTGCATATAGTGGGCCAGCAGTGCGCCGGAAATCCCGCACAGGGCACAACTGATTCCCATTGCCAGCAGCTTATAACCGGCCACATTGGCGCCGATGGAAGCGGTTGCCAGCTCTTCTTCCCGTACCGCAATACAGTTGCGCCCCTGCTTGGAGCGCAGAAAGTTGTGCAGCCCCCAGACAATAATGACGATAAATACAAGCACCATGGGAAAGGTGGTTCCTCTGGGAACATCCGTAAGGCCCCTGGCTCCGCCGGTAAGATTGGGAAGGTTCTCAATGAGAAGCTTGGTCACCTCGCCGATTCCCAGAGTGGCAATGACAAAATAGTCGCCTTTCAGCTTCAAAGTAGGATAGCCGATGAGGATACCGACGCCAAAGGCCGTCACCATGCCTGCCATCACCCCCGCCAGTATGGGCAGATGAAAGGTCTTTGTGAGCAGGGCCGAGGTATAGGCCCCGATGGCCATGAATCCTGCATGTCCCATGGAAAAGAGGCCGGTAAAGCCCGTAAGAATGGAAACGCCTAAGATTGCAATCATGTATATGCCTGTTAAAGTGGCAACTCCGATCCAGTAATTCATCTTCCATTCCTCCCTATGCCTTATCTTCCGTAGCCTTACCCATAAGGCCAGAGGGACGTACAAATAATACGATCACAAGCAGCAGGTATGCGAAAATATCCCGCATGGAAGAGGACAGATAGCTTGCGATCATGGTTTCGCCGATTCCAAGAAGAACCGCTCCCAGTACCGCTCCTGGTATGCTTCCCAGACCGCCGAACACAGAACTGATAAAGGCCTTGTTGGTCATGGCTGTGCCAAGGGTGGGAAAGGCGGTATATTTGGCTCCCAGAAGGGCGCCTGCCAGTCCTGCCAGAGACCCTGCAATCATAAATACGATGAGAATCAGTTTCTGCACATTGACCCCCATAATGGAAGTGGCGTCTAAGTCAAAGGAGGCTCCCCGGATCGCCAGGCCTGCCCTGGATTTGCGGATGAAAAGTTCCACCCCTATCAGGGCCAGCATACTGACAATGAATATAATCAGGTCAATCTGCCCGATGCTGGCTCCCAGAATCTGGATGGACTGGCTGGAGAAATTCACCGGATAGACCCGGAACCGGCTGGAAAAGCTGATAATGACCAGGTTCTCGCACATGGTGGAGATTCCCAGGCCCGTAATCAGCAGATAGATCCGGCGGGCTTTCTTCTGCAGAAGAGGGCGGTAGCCCAAAAGTTCAATAACCACGGCAAGCCCTCCTGCCGCCAGCACCGCAATCAATATTCCCAGATATAAATTCTGTACAATACTGCTTAAGAAAAAGAAAGCACTAAAGGCACCGATGGTAACCGTGATGCTGTGGGCAAAGTTGGTAAAGTTCAGAAGACTGTATATTAAGGAGTAACCAACCGCCATCAGGGCATAGATGCTGCCGATGGACAGCCCATTGACTAACTGTTGAAAGAACACAAATAATCCCCCCTCCGCACCATGGTTTATTCAAAGCGGTACTGATCCAGATTCACGAATTTGTCGCCCTCAATTTTGAAAATGGATGCGGTACGTATGGGATTGTGGGTTTCCGGGTTGATGGAGATTACACTGGTCAGACACGGGACATCCTTGGCCTTCTCCATTTCATCCCGGATCTTTTCCGGATCGGCAGAGCCTGCCTTCTCTATGGCATACCGGATCAGTTCATAGCAGTCATAGGCAAGGTAGGCGTCGGTTCCCGCCTTGTCCGGGTCCATGTCCCATCTCTTTTGGAAGGCTGCCTTAAACTCCTGCAAATCCGGGCTGTTGGTGTCCATGGCGCAGGGGAACACGGCTCCCTGGACTTCTTCCTGGGCAATCTCAAACAGATCCTGCATCATCCATGCATCCACACCCAGAAACGGGGCTTCAATCCCTAAGCTTCTGGCCTGCTTGGCGATCAGTCCTACTTCCTTGTAGTTGGCCGGAATCATTAATGCATCAAAATCCCCGTTTTCTTTAATCTTGGAAAGCTGGGCCCTGAAGTCCACATCACCTGTCTTATAGGCCTCGGCAATGACGATCTGGCCGCCTTTGGATTCGAATGCTTCCGTAAAATTCTGGGTAATTCCTAAGGAGTACTCACTGCTGATCTCATAGAGAATGGCGATTTTCTTGTAGCCCAGCTTGTCAAAGGCGTAGCCGCCCATAATATCGCCAAGCTGGGGATCTGACAGGCAGATGCGGAACGCATAGGGACGTACAGACCCGTCTTCCTCCCTCTGGGTTACCTTATAGTTGGTTCCGGTTGTGGTAATATGGGGAACCTTGTATTCCCCGCACACCTCATCAAGAGCAATGGCGCAGGAGGAAGAATCCGGCCCGATAAAGGCGATTACCCCGTCATTCTGTAAGGCCTTCCGGGCCGCGTTGGTGGTCTCCACCGCGTCGCCCCGGTTGTCATAAATCTTAAGCTCCACCTGCTTGCCCAGGATTCCCCCCTTGCTGTTGGTTTCATCCACCAGCATCTGGACCGTGTTGGATTCTACCTGGCCCCAGATGGCAGACTCCCCTGTCAGGGGGCCGATATAGCCCAGAATAATGGTGTCCTCATTCTTTTTGCTGTTTCCGCAGCCAGTCATGCCCAGGGCCATGGCCGCGGCCATCCCCAGGACCAGAAACCGTTTCCATGTGTTTTTCATCATGATCCTTCCTTTCGTAGTTTTTGTATATATTGATGAATTTTATTTTCCCAAAAATAATTTTTTTTTGCAATTGTACAAAAATCCATATTTTGATTCCTGGTTTGTACTATCGGGTCACTCTTGTGATAAAGCAGAAAAAATGCAGAGTCACCAGCAAATGGTTAGTGACTCTGCACTTACCGGGGGGGGCCCACGGCGGTCAGTGGTTTTGCCCCTGCCGTTTCAGCGCCGCCCCCACAAACCCCACAAACAGCGGATGGGGCCGGTTAGGTCTGGATTTTAATTCCGGGTGGGCCTGGGTGGCCACGAACCAGGGGTGGTCCAAAAGCTCCACCATCTCCACGATCCGCCCGTCCGGGGAAAGGCCTGACAGCAGAAGGCCCTGCTCTGTCAGGGCTTTCCGGTAGTCGTTGTTGACCTCATAGCGGTGGCGGTGGCGCTCGCTGATGGTCTCCTGGCCGTAAAGCTGAAAGGCCAGGGAGTCTCTGGACAGTATGCAGGGGTAGGCACCCAGGCGCAGGGTTCCCCCTAAGTCCTCCACATGGTTCTGGTCCGGCATCAGGTGGATCACCGGGTGGGGAGTCTGGGGATTTAGTTCCACGCTGTGGGCATCCTGGAAACCTGCAACATTTCTGGCAAATTCCACAACGGCAAGCTGCATGCCAAGACACAGTCCCAGGAAGGGAAGTCCCTGTTCCCTGGCACAGCGGATGGCGTGGATCTTGCCGTCAATACCCCGGTCACCGAAGCCGCCGGGAACCAGCACACCCTGGACACCGCCCAGAAGCTGTTGGGCGTTTTCCGGGGTCACGGTCTCCGAGTCCACCCAGCGGATCCGGACCCGGGCCCGGTGGGCCACCCCCGCGTGCTTTAAGGCCTCCACCACGGAGATGTAGGCATCGTGGAGCTGGGTGTATTTGCCTACCAGGGCCACGGTCACTTCCTGCCGGGGATGCTTCCAGGCATCAATCATGGCACGCCAGTCAGCCAGATCCGGTTCCGGGCATTCCAGCCGGAGACACTGGCAGGCTGCCTGGGCCAGGTGCTCCTGCTCCATGGCCAGGGGAGCCTCGTAGAGAACCTCCACGTCCAGGTTCTGGAGCACATGGCTTTCTGGTACATTGCAGAACAGGGCAATCTTGGAGCGGATGCTGTCATCTAAAGGATATTCGCTGCGGCATACCAGAATATCCGGCCAGAGGCCCATGGCCTGGAGATCCTTGACGCTGGCCTGGGTGGGCTTGGTTTTCAGCTCCCCGGAGGCCCTCAGGTAAGGGATCAGGGTCACATGGATCAGAATGGCATTGTCGTGGCCCACCTCATGCTGGAACTGGCGGATGGCCTCCAGAAAGGGCTGGCTCTCAATATCCCCCACGGTGCCCCCTACCTCGATGATGGCGATTTCCGTTTCCTCCGTGTTGTAGTTTCGGTGAAAACGGCTCTTGATCTCATTGGTAATGTGGGGAATCACCTGGACCGTGCCGCCGCCGAAGTCCCCCCGCCGCTCCTTCTGCAGGACACTCCAGTAGACCTTTCCGGCAGTTACATTGGAATTCTTTGTAAGGTTTTCGTCGATGAACCGTTCATAATGGCCCAGGTCCAGATCCGTCTCGGCCCCGTCATCGGTGACAAATACCTCCCCGTGCTGGACCGGATTCATGGTGCCCGGGTCAATGTTGATGTAGGGATCAAATTTCTGCATGGTGACCTTGTAGCCCCGGGCTTTTAATAGGCGGCCCAGGGAGGCTGCGGTAATGCCTTTTCCCAGGCCGGACACGACACCGCCGGTTACGAACACATACTTTACGGACATAGAAAGACCTCCTGTCATAATGGGATACCGTAATAAAAACGCAGACGACGCATAGATATGCGCCGTCCATCCGACAATAGGGAGCCATACCGGCTCCGGATATATTAAAAATATCTGCCTATTATACAACCGGAGAAGGGGAAAATCTACCTTTTTTTGCAAATCTTTTGAAATCTTTATGAAATTAAGTTTTTGTTTCCTTGATTTCTGCACATATTGCCATTATAATGTAAGGTGGCGTGCGTCCTCCCGGCCAGTGGGGATGGAGCACCAGCCGCAAAAGCCTAAAAAGAACAATAGGAGACTGAGAGATACATGGAGAACAACAATCATCCGCAGGAGAATGGAAACAATAATAAGATTCCAAAGAACCAGATTTTCATTCTGCTGTTTGCGGCTTTGATCACATTTTTTGCAGTGACCACCATGAAGGATATGCTGACCAGCGCCCAGCGGGAGGAAGTCAGCTACAACGAGTTCGTCCAGGCGGTCAATGACGGCAATGTGGATGCCGCAGTCATCAAGAATACGGAGATCAATTTTACTTACAAGGAAGAGGTAGGCAAGAATCCCATGGTGGGATATTACGTGGTCCGTATGGAAGGCGACTACGGCCTGGTGGACCGGCTCACCGAGCATGGGGTGGACTGGCACAGGGAGCGCCAGGATTCCAGTGTGCTGATGGAGCAGATCATCGGCTTTCTGGTTCCCTTTTTGTGCATCGTCATTTTCATGAACTTTATGATGAAGCGTATGGGCGGCGGCATCATGGGCGTAGGAAAGAGCACGGCCAAGATGTACATGCAGAAGCAGACCGGAGTCACCTTTGCCGATGTGGCCGGGGAGGACGAAGCCAAGGAGTCCCTGGTGGAGCTGGTGGATTTTCTCCAGAATCCCGGGAAATACACCCATATCGGCGCCAAGCTGCCTAAGGGCGCACTGCTGGTGGGTCCTCCCGGTACAGGAAAGACCCTGCTTGCCAAGGCCGTGGCCGGGGAAGCCAAGGTGCCCTTCTACTTTCTGTCCGGATCGGATTTTATGGAGATGTATGTGGGCGTGGGTGCATCCCGGGTGCGGGATCTGTTTAAGCAGGCCCAGCAGACCTCTCCCTGCATAATTTTTATCGATGAGATTGATTCCATCGGACGCAGCCGCAGCAACTTCGGAGGCGGCGGGGAATCGGAGCAGCAGCAGACTTTAAACCAGCTTCTTTCCGAGATGGACGGAATCGATTCCTCCAAGGGGCTTCTGATACTGGCAGCCACCAACCGTCCCGAGGTTTTAGACCCGGCCCTTCTGCGTCCGGGGCGTTTTGACCGGCGGATCATTGTGGAGAAGCCGGACTTAAAAGGCCGTGTGGACATTCTCAAGGTCCATGCCAAGAATGTATCCCTGGACGAGACCGTGGACCTGGATGCCATTGCCCTGGCCACCTCCGGCGCCGCCGGTTCCGATCTGGCCAACATGATCAACGAGGCGGCTATTCTGGCAGTAAAGCGGGGAAGAAGCGCCGTAAGCCAGAAGGATCTGTTTGAGTCCGTGGAAGTGGTGCTGGTGGGTAAGGAGAAGAAGGACCGGGTGCTCAGCAAGGAGGAGCGGCGGATCGTGTCCTACCACGAGGTGGGCCATGCCCTGGTCAGCGCCTTACAGAAGGATGCGGAGCCGGTACAGAAGATCACCATTGTCCCCAGGACCATGGGTGCCCTGGGGTATGTGATGCAGGTGCCTGAGGAAGAAAAGTATTTAAACAGCAAAAAAGAGCTGAAAGCCATGCTGGTAGGCTTTCTGGGAGGCCGTGCGGCAGAGGAGCTGGTCTTTGACACGGTGACCACCGGTGCGGCCAATGATATTGAGCGGGCCACCCGTCTGGCCAGGTCCATGGTGACCCAGTACGGCATGTCCGACAAGTTCGGCCTTATGGCCCTTTCCTCCCGCCAGGATATGTACCTGACCGGTAAGACGGTCATGGACTGCGGAGACGCCACAGCCGCCGAGGTGGATGAGGAAGTGATGAAGTTCTTGAAGGAGGCCTACGACGAGGCAAAGCGTCTCCTTTCCGAGAACCGGGACGTGATGGACAAGATCGCAGAGTTCCTTATTGAGAAGGAAACCATTACCGGCAAGGAATTCATGAAGATCTTCCGCCAGTGCAAGGGTCTGCCGGAGCCGGAGGCAGCCAAAGCAGGGGACTCTGGTGATGGGGAGAAGCCTGCCGGCGCAGAAGCCATTGAGGATGGAGCCGGCCTGGAGAAGCCTGCCGGGGCAGAAGCCGCTGGGGATGGAGCCGGCGGGGAGTAGCCTGCCGGTGCAGAAAACGCAGAGAAGGCCAAAGGGGCCGTAAAAAACAGAAAAAAGGACATCCTCCGGCATGATCTGCCAGGATGTCCTTTTATGTATGGATTGCGGAGCCTTACGGTGCTGGTACTCACCTGTGCTCCCGGGGCGGCGCCGCTTTCTCCAGAGCCTGCCGGATGGCCTGGATCAGGGTCTGGGATGTGTAGCGGCTCTCTTCCGGGTAGGTGAGATTTTCCACAGACTGAAGGGAACAGACCTGGTCTGCCAGATTCTGGAAGGAAGGCTGTACCAGCGGGTACATGGTGGCCACGGAATCACTGAGGGGCACCAGGGTGACCGAGGTGATCCGGTCCGTATCGACAGCAACTTCCACATTGACTTCCTGACTGCCAAGCCGGATGGCAGCCGAGTAGACGCCAGGAGTGTAAAGGACCTGGTCAGAAGCTGCGGGGGCATCTTTGCTGGGGCGGAACATAATGAACAGAAGCAGTACAAGCAGTATGCCGAGGCCTAGAAAGATAGCAGTATAGATGATTTCCTTCATTCGCAGGACAACGATTTTTGTTTTGGAACTCATAGGTAACCTCCGTGCATGTTTGATATAATCTATTCCTGCGGAGGGAAAATTATGCGTCAGAGAAAAGACGTGCAGCAATTTATGAACATGAAAATGTGTCACAAGCCCGTCCCTGGCTTGTGTAAGGATTTTCATGTCAGCAAACACAGGAGGACAACATGGCACTACAGTTCATTACCGGCGGCTCAGGCTCCGGCAAGACCACCTGTCTGTACGACAGGATCATTGAGGAATCGGTTCAGCACCCGGAGCAGCTTTATTTTATCATTGTTCCGGAGCAGTTCACCATGCAGACCCAGAAGGACATTGTGACCCGCCATCCAAACCATGGTACCATGAATATCGATATTGTCAGCTTTGAGCGGCTGGCCTACCGGATTTTCGAGGAGCTGGCTGTGGAGAACCTTCAGGTGCTGGATGACATGGGCAAGTCCATGGTGCTGCGGAAGGTGGCGGGAAAGCACCGGCGGGAGCTGGTGGTGTTTTCGGGACATTTAGACCAGAGCGGATTCGTGGGAAAGCTGAAATCCATGATCTCCGAGTTCTACCAGTACGGAGTCACCCCCCAGATGCTGCGGGAAGTGGCCCAGGACGCAGGCTCCGCCCTGTTCCGGCAGAAGCTGGAGGATTTCGCGGTGGTATTTCAGGCCTTCCGGGAGTATATTGAAGGTCACTACATTGCGGCGGAGGAAGTGCTGGATGTGCTGTGCCGGGTTCTGCCCCGGTCGGAAATGCTTAAGGGCAGCAAAGTGGCCCTGGACGGCTTCACCGGCTTCACGCCGGTTCAGTACCGGCTGCTGGAGCTGTTTATGGTTTATGCCAGGCAGGTGACAGTGACCGTAACAGCCGACGGGACCAGGAACCTGCGGCGCCCTATAGGCATGCAGAATCTGTTCTACATGAGCCACCAGATGGTGGGCCGTCTCACGGCCCTGGCAGAGCAGAACCGGATTCCGGTTCTGGAGGATATCCGTCTGGAGAAGCGGCCGCGGTTTGACCGGGCGCCGGAGCTGGCATTTCTGGAGGAGAACCTGTTCCGGTACCGGAAGGTACAGTATGAGGGGGAGAAGGAACCGGCTGCCGGGTCCCCTGGTTCCGGTCCGTCCCTGGAGCTGTACCAGGCTGCCAGCCCTTCCCAGGAGACTGCCCGCATGGTCCACCGGATTCAGCAGCTTGTCCGGGAACAGGGCCTGCGTTACCGGGACATGGCGGTGATCACCGGGGACCTGGCCGGATATGGCCGGGAGATTGCCCATCAGTTTGAGCAGAACGGGATTCCCTACTTTATGGATGACCGGGCCAATATTCTGGACAATCCCATGGTAGAGCTGATCCGCTCTGCCCTGGAGGTGGTGCGGCGGGACTTCTCCTATGAAAGCGTGTTCCGGTTCTTAAGGACCGGCCTGGTGACCCAGGACCGGGAAATGACGGACCGGATGGAGAACTATGTGCTGGCCATGGGCATCCGGGGCCACAGACGGTGGCAGGAGCCCTGGCAGCGGACTTACCGGGGAGGCGCCTCTTTAAACCTGGCAGAGCTGAACCGGTTCCGGGACCAGACCCTGGCTCCCCTTTTTGCCATGAGGGAGGCATTCCGAAAGGACCAGATCACCATCGGCCACATGGCGGCAGCGGTTCTGGAACTGCTGGAGGGCTGCCAGGTGGAGGCGAAGATGCTGGCTTATCAGGAGTATTTTACCGCTGCCGGAGAGTACAGGACCGCCCGGGAGTACGGCCAGATCTATGGCATGGTCACGGAGCTTTTAGGACGTCTCTCGGACCTTCTGGGAGACGAGAGGGCAGGGCGGAAGGAATTCATGGAGATTCTGGACGCAGGCTTTGGGGAGATTTCCGTAGGTGTGATTCCGGCCACCGTGGACCGGGTGGTGGTAGGGGACATTGTCCGCACCCGGCTGGCCCACATCCAGGTACTGTTTTTCCTGGGGGTCAATGACGGCATTGTCCCGGCCCGCCAGGATAAGGGAAGCCTTCTTTCCGACCAGGAGCGGGAGTTCTTCACGGCCCACAGGCTGGAGCTGGCGCCTACTGCCAGGGAGGACAGCTTCCAGCAGCGGTTTTACCTGTACCTGATGATGACAAAGCCCAGCCGGAAGCTGGTGGTATCTTACGCCAATATGGGCCCTGACGGAAAAAGCCGCCGTGCCTCCTACCTGACCGGGGAGCTGGGGAAGCTGTTCCCGGACCTGGTGTGCGCATCCCAGGCCCAGGAGGATCCGGACATCCCCTGCTCCGTAGCCGAGGCCAGGCGCTGGCTGGTGGCCGGGCTGGGCCATGTGCGGGAGGATGACTGGAATGGGGACGGATATGCCCGGTTCCAGGAAATCTACCGGTGGTTTGCCGCTTCCCCGGAATACAAAAAAGAGCTGGAGCGGCTGACGGACGCGGCCTTCTACGTGTACCGGGACCAGGGAATCGGCCATGCGGTGGCACGGGCCTTGTACGGGACGGTGATCAGCGGCAGCGTTACCCGTCTGGAACAGTACGCGTCCTGCGCCTATGCCCATTTTCTCAAATACGGGCTGGAGCTGATGGAACGGCAGCATTTTGAGCTGGGAGCCGCGGACATGGGAAATCTGTTTCATGATTCCATAGATCTGTGCTTTAAGCGGATGGGGGAGGCCGGTTATGACTGGAACACGGTTACCGGAGAGCAGCGGACGGCCCTGGTAAAGGACTGTGTGGAGCAGGTCACTGCCGAGTACGGCAACCGGATTCTGGGCAGCTCTTCCCGCAACAGCTATCTGGCCAGACGGGTGGAGCATATTGTCCAGCGGACCGTGTGGGCCTTGCAGCAGCAGATACAGAAGGGGGATTTCCGGCCTGCCGGGTTCGAGGTATCCTTCTCGGCGGCGGATGATCTTAAGGCCATGCGGATTTCTCTTTCCCAGGATGAGGAGATCCGGCTGCGGGGGCGCATTGACCGGATGGACCTGTGCCAGGACGGGGAAACGCTGTATGTGAAGATTATTGACTACAAGTCCGGCAGCACCCGCTTTGACCTGGTAGCCCTGTACTATGGGCTCCAGCTGCAGCTGGTGGTGTACATGGACGCAGTCCTGGAACTGACCCAGCGGCGTTATCCGGACAAGGAAGTGGTTCCGGCGGGGATCCTGTATTACAATATCGCGGACCCTCTGGCAGCCAAGACCGGGCAGGATGACCCGGAGCAGATTGAGCGGGAGATCTTAAAGCAGCTGAGGATGAACGGCCTGGTCAACAGCGAGCTGAACGCCATCCGCCATCTGGACCATACCATTGAGAAGGAATCGGACATTATTCCGGTGGTGTTAAAGGACGGGGAGGTCCAGGCGGAGCGGTCCCATGTGGCTTCCGGGCAGCGGTTCGAGAAGCTGCGGCAGTTCGTCCACCGGAAGGTGGAGACTGCCGGCCGGGAAATTCTGGCCGGGGAGACGGCAGTGGCCCCCTACAAAAGCGGCAGCCGCACGGCCTGCGACTATTGTCCCTACCATCCGGTCTGCGGCTTTGACAAGAAGACCGCAGGCTATGAATACCGGAAGCTGCGAAACAGGAAATCCGAGGAAATCTGGGAGGAATTATGTCAGTAAATACATCTGTCAAATGGACCGGCAAACAGAAGCAGGTCATCGAAAGCCGGGGCAGCAATCTTCTGGTCAGCGCCGCGGCAGGAAGCGGCAAGACCGCGGTGCTGGTGGAGCGGATCATCCGCATGATCACCGAAGGGGAGCAGCCTCTGGATATTGACAGGCTGCTGGTCATGACCTTTACCAATGCGGCTGCCGCGGAGATGCGGGAGCGGATCGGGGCAGCCATTGAGAAGAAGCTGGAGGAAAGCCCGGACAACGAGCATCTCCAGATCCAGGCCACCCTGGTCCACCACGCCCAGATTACCACCATTGACAGCTTCTGCTTAAACCTGATCCGCAGTCATTTCAACCTGCTGGATCTGGACCCTTCCTTCCGGATCGGGGACGAGGGGGAGCTGATGCTTCTGCGCCAGGATGTGATGGGAGAGCTGATTGAGGACTCCTACACATCCGGCGGGGAGGCCTTTACCCGGTTTGTGGAGACCTATGCCACCGGCAAAAGCGATGCCGGGATCGAGGATTACATTATGCAGGTCTACACCTTTGCCCAGAGCAATCCCTATCCGGATGTATGGTTCGATACCTGCCGCCGGGAGCTGGAAGGGGGAAATGCTTCCGGTCTGGAGCATTTTGCCTGGATGCAGTTTCTTATGGAGGATTTAGGGCGTCAGGCAGGAGAGCTGTGCCTGCAGCTGGATGAAGCGCTGAAGGTGTGCCGGGAGGATGAATACCTGGCGGCCTACGTGCCTATGCTGACGGAGGATAAGCGGCAGGTGGCCGGGATCAGGGAGGCGGAAACCTTTGGGGAAGCCTATGAACGGCTGGCGGGCTGTACCTGGATGCGGCTGGCTTCGGTGCGCAGCAAGGAGGTGGACCCGGATAAGAAGGCCTTTGTTACCGGCTGCCGGGACCGGGTGAAGAAGACCGTGGGTAAGCTGCGGGAGCTTTACTGTATGGCAGAGCCTGAGGAAATGTTCCGGGACCTGGCAGGAACCGGCGGGGTGGTGGGAATGCTTCTGGATCTGGCCCAGGAGTATGGGCGCCGCTACCAGGAGAAGAAGCGGGACCGGAACCTGGTGGATTTTAATGACCTGGAGCATGAGGCCTTAAAGGTACTGATGGTCAGCGAGGACGGAAAACCTGTGGTGCCGTACCGGTATACAGAGGCGGCGGACACCTTAAGCCGCCAGTATGCGGAGGTTCTGGTGGACGAGTACCAGGACAGCAACCTGGTCCAGGAGGCCCTGCTTCTGGCCGTATCCAGGGAACGGTTCGGCCAGCCCAATGTGTTTATGGTAGGGGACGTGAAGCAGAGCATCTACAAGTTCCGTCTGGCCAGGCCGGAGCTGTTCCAGGAAAAGTATCATGCTTATGCGGACTATGACCAGGCAGAAGCAGGTGCCCCCAGCCGGAAGATCGAACTGCACCAGAACTTCCGGAGCCGGAAAGAGGTACTGGAGGGAATCAACGACGTGTTCTACCGGATCATGACCGAGAATATGGGAGGCATCTGCTATACGGAAGAGACGGCCCTGCATCCGGGGGCAGTGTTCCCGGAGGTGGTGCGGGAAGAGCCGGAAGATTCCGGGGACCCGGACGGACCCGGCGAAGACGGGCCGGGGACCGTTGTCCGGCCGGACGCGGCCCGGGACCCGGGCCAGGAGGATGAGGAAGAAGACTTTCTTCTGGGGGCGGCAGAGTGTGCCGTGGCAACACCCGGCACTGCCGGTATCCCGGAGCTTCTGGTGGTGGACACCGGGGAAGCGTCCCTTTCCCAGCTGGACGAGGAGGCCGCAGACTTTACGGCCAGGGAGCTGGAAGCCAAACTGATTGTCCGGCGTATCCGGGAGATGACAGACCCGGGAACCGGACTTCTGGTATGGGACAAGAGGCTGGGCGGGTCCGGCGGCTACCGGATTGCGGAATACCGGGACATGGTGATTCTTCTGCGCAGCACCACCGGCTGGACGGAGACCCTTCTGTCGGTGCTGATGAATGAGGGGATTCCGGCTTATGCGGAATCCAGAATGGGGTATTTTGATACCACTGAGGTGGAGACCGTGTTAAGTTTCCTTTCGGTCATTGACAATCCCATGCAGGACATTCCCCTGACAGCAGTGCTGAAAGCCCCCTTTATCGGGGTCAGCGACGTGGAGCTGGCCAGGCTGATGGCAGGCTACAGGGCCTGGGCAGAGAAAGGCCAGGACCGGGGCATCTTTGCGGCGGTAAAGCTGTATATGGAGCAGATGGAGGAAAATGGCCTGCAGCCGGTGCCAGGGACCGGAGAACAGCCGCAGACAGATCCGGAACCGGAGGGGGAAGCGGAGGTTCTTTACCGGAAGCTTCGCCGCCTTACAAGCCTCCTTTCCCGGTTCCGCCGGGAAAGCACCTATGTGCCGATCCACGAGCTGATCTACCGGATCTATGAGGAAACCGGTTATTACGACTATGCATCTGCCATGCCTGCGGGCCAGACCCGCAGGGCCAACCTGGACATGCTGGTGGAAAAGGCAGCCCAGTACGAAAAGACCAGCTACCGGGGACTGTTTCATTTTGTCCGCTACATTGAGAACCTGAAAAAGTACCACACGGACTTTGGGGAAGCCCTGGTCCAGGGGGAAGAGGATAATACCGTCCGCATCATGAGTATCCACAAGAGCAAGGGCCTGGAGTTTCCGGTGGTATTTCTGGCAGGAATGGGAAAGAAATTCAACCGGCAGGATGTGTACGGAAAGATTCTCATTGACTCGGACTTAGGGATCGGCACCGACTATCTGGACCTGGACCGGCGTCTGAAAACCACCACCTTAAAAAAGAATGTTCTCCGCCGCAAAATGGAGCTGGACAATCTGGGGGAGGAACTGCGGGTGCTGTATGTGGCCATGACCCGGGCCAGGGAGCAGCTGGTTATGACCGGCACGGACCGTTATCTGGCCAAGGCCCTGGAAAAGTATGCCCATATTCCCACCGCCGGCGGCCAGATTCCCTACACGATCCTGGCAGCAGCAGGTTCTTACCTGGACTGGCTGCTGATGAGTATGGGCTGCGGGGATATCCGCATCCGCCTGGAGCAGGTGCCGGTCCAGGAGCTGGTAGGGGAGGAGCTGGTCCGCCAGCTTCGGACGCTCCAGTCCCGGGAAGCCCTGGTGCGGCTTGGCCGTGAGAAAGGCCCGGGCCCCGACGGGGAGTTTGGGCAGAAGCTGGAACAGTATCTGGATTACCGGTATCCCTGTGAGGCGGATATTTCCCTGCACACCAAAATGTCCGTATCCGAGTTAAAGCAGCAGGGACAGATGACCGACGAGGCGGAAAGCGCCTGTCTGAATGAGATTCTGGAGCCGGACTGGCAGCGGTGGCTGGAGCCTGGAATGGGGCGGGAGGAGGCGGAAGCTGTCCCGGCAGGTGGCACCCGTTACGGTGCCACCCGGGGTACCGCCTACCACCGGGCCCTGGAGCTTCTGGCATTTGACCGGGTACACACCCTTAAGGACGTGGAAGACTATCTGATGTCCATGGTGGACCAGAGCCGCTTTACAAAGGAAGCCTACGGGATGATCGACTGCCGGGTGATCTGGCGGTTTCTGCGGTCAG
Organism: uncultured Lachnospiraceae bacterium; assembly: GCA_910577765.1. Classification (GTDB taxonomy): domain Bacteria; phylum Bacillota; class Clostridia; order Lachnospirales; family Lachnospiraceae; genus Brotaphodocola. The sequence continues at coordinate 3,771 of CAJTOV010000005.1, read as the reverse complement.
ACCTGGGAAAGCGCATGAGTCTGGCCCAGAAGGAGGGGCGCCTTAGCAAGGAGCAGCAGTTTGTCATGGGCATTCCTGCCAGGGAGATGGAGGCGGCGGATTCCGACGAGCTGGTGGTGATCCAGGGTATTCTGGATGCCTGCTTTGAGGAGGAGGGCCAGCTGGTTTTAGTGGATTACAAGACCGATTATGTGACGGACCGTCAGGAACTGGTGGACCGGTACAAACGGCAGCTTGACTACTATGAGCGGGCCCTGGGGCAGATGACCGGGAAGACGGTGAAGGAGAAAATCATCTATTCCATGAAACTGCAGGAGGAGATTCGTCTGTAGACGGGCGGGAGATGAAACAGAAACCGTACCCTTGTTTGCCTGGGATATCCGGCAGCTGGTAAAAATCCACAATCCACATTAGCAAAAGTACACAAAATTTCCGATCTTGCAGGAACCATATTGACAAAATCTGGATTATTCAATATACTTTTTCCAGTATAAGTGATTAGTGTGTTACTGATAGAAATTGTGATCAGGCATAAACTATCCAATGTACAGCATATGGCTGTGGCAGGGACGTTTATGCCTTTTTTGTCCACCCCATGGAAGTATCCTGTCCGGCCAAATCTCAAAGAAAGTAGGAGAGTAGGATGAAAGACAAGATTTTTGGTGTATTGCAGAGGGTGGGACGCTCCTTCATGCTTCCCATCGCAATCCTTCCCGTGGCAGGACTTCTGCTGGGGATTGGCGGTTCCTTTACCAACGGAACCATGATCAGTGCCTATCATCTGGAAGGGCTTTTGGGGCCGGGAACCATGCTCAACGGGTTCCTGAACATTCTCAACAGCTGCGGCAATGTGGTATTTGAGAATCTGCCCCTGCTGTTTGCCATCGGAGTGGCCGTGGGTATGGCGAAGCAGGAGAAGGAGGTTGCCGCGCTGGCCAGTGTGATTGCCTTCTTCATCATGCATACGGCTATCCATGCCCTGCTGGTACTGTCCGGCAGGCTGGTGACAGCCCCACAGGTGCTGGATGCCACGGGAACCGCCCTGGCAGGCATGGTAGGTTCCGTGGAACAGACCGTGGGAATGCTGGAGGGCTCTGTCACCAGAGTGCTGGGCATCTCATCCCTGCAGATGGGTGTCTTCGGCGGGGTCATTGTAGGTCTGGGTGTTGCGGCGCTTCACAACCGGTTCTATAATATCCAGCTTCCCCAGGTACTGTCCTTCTTCGGCGGCACCCGGTTTGTACCCATTATCTCCAGTCTGGTGTACATTTTTGTGGGTATTGTTATGTATTTCGTGTGGCCGGTGATCCAGTCCGGGATCTATGGCCTGGGAGCCCTGGTCAACAACTCCGGGTACGTAGGCACCTGGATATACGGAATTATTGAACGGGCCCTGATTCCTTTTGGTCTGCATCATGTGTTCTATATACCGTTCTGGCAGACCGCCGTAGGCGGACAGCTGGAGGTAGGGGGCCAGATGGTGTACGGCGCCCAGAATATCTTCTTTGCCCAGTTGGGCCGTGTGGGAGAGATTGCCCATTTCAGCGTGAATCCCGGAACCCGGTTTATGACCGGTAAGTTCCCCTTTATGATCTTCGGCCTTCCCGGGGCGGCCCTGGCCATGTACCATACGGCCAGACCGGAGAAGCGGCAGGTAGCCGGCAGTCTTCTGGTCTCCGCAGCCCTGACTGCCATGCTGACCGGTATCACGGAGCCTCTGGAATTTACCTTTATCTTTGTGGCGCCGTTTCTATATGCGGTCCACAGCGTACTGGCCGGTGCTGCCTACATGCTGATGCATATGCTAAATGTAGGCGTAGGCATGACCTTCTCCGGCGGCATTATTGACCTGGTAATGTTCGGAATCCTGCCGGGTGCCGGAAAGACCAGCTGGTACTGGATTCCGGTGGTGGGCATTGTGTATTTTGTGGTCTATTATGTGCTGTTTAAGGCCCTGATCCTCCGGTTTGACTTAAAGACTCCGGGCCGTGACGACAGTGAGGAAGTGAAGCTGTACACAAGAAAAGATGTCAATGCCAGGAAGCAGGCCGGAGAGGCAGGCGGGGAGGATGTGGTGGACGAGCGCTCCCGCATGATCCTCAACGGTCTTGGCGGTAAGAACAATGTGGCAGACGTGGACTGCTGCATTACCAGACTGCGCTGTACCGTCCACAAGCCGGAGCTGGTGGACGAAGAGCTTCTTAAGAAAACCGGCGCTGCCGGCGTGATCCGCAAGGGCCAGGGTGTCCAGGTGATCTACGGTCCGACGGTGCCCAACATCAAGGCAGACCTGGTACGGTTCATGGCCACGGCACCGGATTCCCAGGGCAGGCGGACTGCGCTGTACAGTCCTTTCAGCGGCCGTGTGCAGTCCATTGAGCATGCACCGGATGTAACCTTTGCCCAGAAGATGATCGGTGACGGCTACATGGTAATGCCTGCAGACGGCCAGGTGCTGGCACCCTGCGACGGTCAGGTTGCCTTTGTATTCCCTACCAACCATGCAGTAGGGCTGAAAGCTTCGGACGGAACGGAATTCATGCTTCACATCGGTGTGGATACGGTGAAGCTGGAAGGAAAAGGATTTGAAGCTCTGGTCAAGGAAGGCGACCAGGTAAAGAAGGGGGATAAGATCATGCAGTTTGATCTGGATTATATCCGCGAACATGCGGTGTCAGAGGCATGCATGATTATCTACACGGCACTGCCGGAGGGGGCAGTGATTCAGGTGCCTCAGGAGAAAGAGATCCGGGCCCTGGACCACGGGGCAGATCTGCTGGAACCGTAAAAAAATAGTATAGGCATACGCAGGCTCCCAAAAAGCATGAGTCCTGCGTATGCCCGGTAATGGGGGATGGAGCATGTACCGGGTGATCAAGGTTCTGAACAACAATGGAGTACTGGTCTATGATATGAAGCGTGACGAGGAAGCGATTTTGCTGGGGAGCGGCATCGGCTTCGGAAAACGCATCAATGAGCGCTTTGAACGTGACGAGAACACCAGGCGCTATACCATCGTGGACCGGGAAGAGAAACAGCGCACCGGGCGCCAGGTCCTAAGCGGTATGGACCCTGCGTTTCTGGAGCTGGCCGGGAAGATCGTGGAGCTGGCCGGACAGAAGCTTGGGACTTTAAATCCCAATATTCTGATTCCCCTGGCAGACCACATTGCCGTGGCTGTGGAGCGGATGCAGAACGGGATCCTGTTAAAGAACCCGTTTCACAAGGACATTCATGTGCTCTATCCCGAGGAATGCCAGATTGCGCTGGCTGCCAGGGAGATGATCCAGGCCCAGACCGGCTGTGTGCTGCTGGATGATGAGGCAGGCTACATTGCCCTGCACATCCGGGCAGGCCGTATGGATGAAAAGCTGGAGGATTCCCTCCAGATGGTCACCCTGGTCAGGCTGGTGGTCACCATGGCTGAGGAGGAGATGAACATAAAGCTGGACCCCCATTCCTTTATGTTTGAGCGGTTTACAGCACATTTGCGGTATCTGCTGGTGCGGATTCGGGACCAGGAGCCGGTGCGGCTGGATATGGATGAATATGCCAGAACCCAGTTTCCCGACTCCTACCGGCTGGCAGGAAGGATCTGCGCCCGGATCGGGGAAGAGCTGCAAAGACCGGTGCCCAGGGAAGCCATAGGGCACCTGGCAATCCATTTGGAGCGGCTGCGGCTGCCGGGATAGGCAGGAAAAGAGCCTGGCAGCAGCTTTCTGTGTATACGCCCGATGTGGAAAACTGGACAAAAACAGAAAGCTGCTGCCA
>CAJTOV010000004.1 GCA_910577765.1 uncultured Lachnospiraceae bacterium | reverse complement strand
GACCAGGCGTCTGTAGTTCTTGCGAAGCTTTCTCAACATAATCCCTCTCTCCTTTATAGATTTTAGGTGGAAACCCGGTATGCCGGATTTCCTTATTAAAAAACGTCATGAAATACGTTTTTTACCTGGTTACAGCTGCCGGGGGGAATGGACTCATTCCCGGCAGGTTTTCTTAAGACATGCACTTTCCGTGTATGCCTTCACACTGCCTCCGACAGCAGATAGATCAGCTCCAGTGCACTCCGGAAGCTTACGTACTTTTTCCTGGTGGCCTTCCCCCAGATCCGTCCCTGGATGCTGGTGTGCTGGCGTCCAATCAACTGTAAGTAAATGGTATCCCGCACCCTGCCGGGCGGACTGGTATCTGCCTTCTGCCAGTATTCATCCGGCAGCCCGTTCCCGGTTTCTTTCTCCTGCCAGTATCCATCCGACAGCCCGTTCCCGGTTTCCTCCCGGGCTTTGCCCTGGACTCCGGTATCCGTCCCCTGCCAGTACTCCCGGGGCAGTACATTCCCGGTTCCGTCCCGGGCCCTGCCCTGGATGCTGCGGAAGGCAGTGTCCGAGGGGGGAAGGTCCAGGCTGCGGCTGATGGCGTCGATCCGCAGCACCAGCTGGGCCGCGCCCTGGTAAGGCACCGGCCTGCCCAGGTTATGATGGACGATATCCCCGTAGGGTTCCCGGTCCTTTTTCCCAAAGATGCGGATCAGCATGGCTGTGGGACTTCCTGCCGGACCCCGGACTTCACACTGCATTTCAGCGGCTTCTGCCAGACCGCGGCATCCGGACTGTATCCCTGCGGCTTCTCCCGGCCGCTGCTCCAGCATATCCATGCCTTCAGATTCATTCCCAGGCACCTGTTCCTCCCCTCCTTTCCTGTCGGGACGACGTACTGCATACTATGTCATCCGCCCCGGGGTGCCTCCGGGTGGGAAATCTGCTTCTAAGGCATTTTCCGCCTGTTCCAGGCAATAAAAAATGACGTCCCGGGGCTGTGCATTCCCCTGCACAGCATTTCCGGACGTCACAAAGAGACAGATTCAGGACATGCCTCCCCCGCATGTCTGTTCCGCGCGCCACGAAACAGACCTACATCAAAGGCACTCTGGATACAGCCCTGGTGTCAGCCTGAGAAAAAGTATATTTCTGGAAAAAAAGTTAAAAAAATCATTGAAATATATAACCAATGGGTGTATAGTTAATCTAAGCGGAAAACTATCCATTACACTGGTACGACATACTATGCAGTATGTCATACCGGTGTCTTTTTCTTTCTCCCCCGCCCTTCCGGTTCATAAGAATACTTATGGGGCCGCCTTCCGGTCATGCCCATTTCCAGCTGCTGCCTGCACTCATCCATGCGGCCGGTGCGGGTGTAGCGGCGGGTGGTTTCCACGTTGCTGTGGCCCAGGTAATCGGCCAGGCGGACAATGTCCTTTTCCTTCTCGTAATAGCTGCGGGCAAAAAGGTGCCGCAGGTTGTGGGGGTACACCTTTTTTTCGTCCACCCGGGCCCGGACACAGAGGCGTTTCATTTCCCTCCAGATATTGCGGCGGTCCACAGGCCTGCCGCTGCGGGTCACGAATATACTCCCGGCCGTGCGGCCGGTGTCCCGGCAGTATTCCTTCAGCCCCTCCACCAGGGACCGGGGCAGGAGAATCTGGCGGATCTTGCCCTTGCAGTTGATACTGACGGTCTTCTGGTACAGGGCCTCCACGGTGATAAAGGGCAGCTCGCTGATGCGGATGCCGGACCCGGCCAGGGTCTGGAGAATATAGAACAGGCGGGTGTTGCCGTCCTGGTCCGCCTGGTCCAGAAGGCGGGTGTATTCCTCCCGGGTCAGCTCCCGGGTCTCGTCCAGGAACATTTCCCGCTGGAGACGCAGCAGATGGACGCAGCAGTCCCCCTGGCCCTGGAAGGCCAGGTAGCCGTTCAGGGCCACCAGCATGGAGTTGGCGCTGGCCGGCCGGTAGGTGTCCACCAGCCAGGCCCGGTAGCGGGCCACGCTGTCGTGGTCCAGGCTGGCGCCCCCGTTGAATTCCAGGAATTTCTTCACGTCCCGGATATATTTGTCCACAGTATTCCTGCTCCTGTCCTGGGCCATCAGGTACAGCCGGTAGCGGCTGACCGGCTCCAGCATGGAGATCTGTGCCGTGTGGTGCAGTGGTGTCCGTGGCTGTCTGTTGTATTCCATTCCCATGTCTTTTCTCCTGTTTCTGTGTGGTATCCGGCGGGCCTGCGGGTAAGGGGTGCCTGCGGGTGCATCCTTGCGGCATGCCTGGCGCATCCTCCGGTAATCCGGCGGTAACAGCTTCTCTATAACAGTATACCACACACCCTGTCTCGCAAAGTGTCTCGCGAGACTCCAAAATCCGGGATTTTCAAATTTTTTTCTGTAACTTTTTTACCGTCGGTCCGGCCTGACCGGGAAAATGCAAATCCCCCGCAGGAAAATGGCTTTAAAGCCGCTGCGGGGGATTCTGTGTGAAATTATGGCCGTAGTTTATGGTGCGGGGAAAAACGGATAACAACAGATATCAAGGCAGCTTCCTGCCGCCGCCTTCACCCCACCCCGAAATCCGTGATCTCATACAGGACTTCCACTGCCGGGTCATCCAGCAGCCAGCGGTATTCTTCCATGAACCAGCGGACCAGTTCCTCATCCCGGCGGATGGGGGTTGTGTTGTTGTTATAGACATTGACCGTACCCAGTTGAAAATGCTTCTTAAGAAGCTCTATATCCCTGGCAATCATGGCCCTGGTCTGGCCCTGGATGCCTACCATCAGGCAGGGGGAGTCAAAGTACTCTGCCACCTGTTCCGGCGTGGTGAAGTCCGCGTGCTTGTTGAGGACTTTCTGGCGGAAATCATTGTCAAAGGTCTCCACCCCGGTCTTGAAAATAATGGGCACCGGCATCCGTTCCCGCATGGCAGCCACCTGCTTCCGGTACATCCAGTGGGATTCGAAAAAAAGCTGCCGGATGTTTTTTTCCCGGATAATGCGGGTGATGTCTTCCAGGGTGGCAGAAGGAAGCTCGAAGCAGCTTCCGGAATTGATCACCTCCAGCACCCCCAGTTCCCCGGTGACCTGGCTGAGGACCCGGGCATTCAGCAGGGCCATTTCCCCGGCATCCCGGCCATTGTCGTCAATATAATCGCAAAAGCTGCATTTCCCCCAGGCGCAGGGGAAGCTGCGCAGCAGACAAATCTCCCGGGGATGCTTGTCTGTGATTGTGCTGTAACGCTGGGTTGGAATTCCCATGGGTGAACCTCCTTGTATTAAAATTTATCCCCGCACACGCACCTGCTCCCGCATCCGTCCCGGAAGAACCTGGATCAGGCGGATCACCACGAACAGGCTGATCAGGCGGTCCAGGTAGTCGGTGACAATCTGGACCAGGAAAATGCTGGCGGTCATTCCCAGGGGCGTCCGGGCCAGAAGCTGCACCAGGATCGTGGACCCGGAGGAAGTGATTCCCCCGAACAGCACGGCGCAGATCAGGGAGCTGACCAGGGTCCCGGGCACCGTGATCACCAGGGCTCCCAGGGCCACGCGCCAGCCCTGGGGCCGCCAGTTCTTCCATACAAGGCCGCTCATAAGCCCCACCACCATGCCCACCGGCGCAAAGTATAAGGAATAAATATCCGTGGTCATTCCCAGGATGATTCCGCTGAGAAGGTTTGGCACCATCCCGTACACCGGCCCGCACAGAGCGCCGGTCATGATGGTCCCGATGCTGTCCAGATATACCGGCAGCCGCAGACTGAGTGCAAGCTGCCCCCCGGCCAGATTGATACACACGGCCAGGGCCAGAAGACAGATATGATAAACGCTGATTTGCTGTTTCATGGTTTTCTTTTCTCCTTTCTTGTCACATCCGGCACATATGCTCCAGCAGCTCCAGATGTGTCCGTTCCTTATTCAGCAGTTTTCCGAAAAATGTATAGAAAAATGCCTTTGCATCCGTCTCGGTCAGCACCACCGCATTGGGCTGCCTGCGGTAGAAATTCATGGAGTCCACCACAGTCTGCCCCAGGCTGATGCCTCCGGTCTCCACGTCCACATAGGCTTCAAAGCCCCGGCAGAGACTGCGGTCCGCAAAATAAGCCACAGCCAGGGGATCATTGATGACGCAGCCTACCAGATGCTCCCACTCCCAGTGGAAATCGTAGTAGAACCTGGTGATCTTCCGCACAAAGTCCCCGTGGAAATGGTCCAGCCGGTCCAGGTATTCCAGAAGATCCGGCGTCAGCACGATCTTCCGGGTTACATCCAGACCTATCATATGAATCCGGGTGAGACGGTCCGGCAGCACCGGAGGCGCGGCGGCGCCTTTCCGGGATGCCGGCAGGGTAACTCCCGGCCCGCAGTTTTCCCGGGACGCCTCCCCGGTAACTCCCGGCCCGCAGTTTTCCCGGGACGCCTCCCTGGTATCTCCTGGCCCGCAGTTTTCCCGGGACGCCTCCCTGGTATCTCCTGACCCGCAGTTTTCCCGGGACGCCTCCCCGTTTTCCGCCAGGGTCCGGTACACCAGGGCTGCCGCGTCCGGGTCGGCCCAGTAGTTGTATTCGGCTACCGGCGAACAGTTGCCGTGGCTGCGGAAATTACCTCCCATGGACACCAGCTCCTGAATCCGGTCAAAGGCTTCCCGGTCTGCCTCAATAAGCCTCGCCAGGTTGGTCAGGGGCCCCAGGGCAATCACCGAGCAGTCTCCCTGTTTCAAGGTCCCTGCCATAAACTCCACGGCACTCTGGGGCTGCCGGTATCCGGGCACCGGCTCCAGGAAGCTTTCTCCCAGACCGTCGGCGCCGTGGGTATCCAGGGCATTGACATACTCCCGTTTCAGAGGCTTCTCTGCCCCCACAAATACTGGCACATCCAGGCGCCCCATGTGCTTTAAGACCTTTTTCGCATTTTCAAATCCCATCTCCACCGGTGCATTGCCGCACACAATGGTAATGCCTGCCACCTCCAGTTCCTCCACGGAGAGGGCCAGCATCAGAGCCAGACTGTCGTCGATTCCCGGATCACAGTCAATAATCACCTTTCTGCCCATAGATGACTCCTTCCTTAATATCAGTAAAACATTCCCTCCGGCAACAAGGGTACAGCCGCTCCGGGACATCCTGGCCTGTGGAACAAAAAAGCTGCATCTGCCTATGTATGGGAATTCCAGACATGGCAAACACAGCTCCTGCTTTTCCGTGTGAATTTTGCCTAGTTTTTTATACTGGGAGGTTCCCGAACCAGTGGCCTTATGGCCGGTATCTTTCCGGATTATTCCGGAAACTGTAAACACTATAGCATATCCGGGCCGGCAAGGCAAGATTTTTTCACATCGGGCCAACACCCGGTGCTTCCTGTCCGGCTCCACCCGCCTTATCTTCCCTCCGTATCCGCACATCCACCTGGGCAAAGGGAATCTCGATCCCCCGGGCATCAAACTGCTGCTTCACTTTCTCCAGAATATCCCAGCGGGCGGTCCAGTAATCCGGAGTCCGGGTCCAGCCCCGGGCGCCGATGACCACCCCGTCCTGGGCCAGGGCACCTACATACACGGTGATCCCGTCCTCCACCCGGACCAGGGGATGCTCCTCATAGATCTGCTGCATCAGTTCCTTGGCCAGCCGGATGTCCGAAGAATAGCCGATGGTCACCTCCGTATCCACCCGGCGGGTTTCCTGGGCCGTCACATTGGTGACAATGCTGTTGGAAATGATCCCGTTGGGCACGGTAATCCGCTTATTGTCCGGCGTGCTGAGAGTCGTGTACACCAGCCCGATGTTCTGGACACTCCCTTCAATGCCTCCGCTGACAATGTAATCCCCCACCGCGTAGGGTCTGGTCACCATGATCAGGATGCTTCCTGCCAGGTTGGCCAGACTTCCCTGGAGAGACAGCCCCACCGCCAGGGTGGCTGACCCCAGCAGGGCAATGATGGAAGCAGAGGGAATCCCGATCTTCTCCGCGGCGATCAGCACCACCACCGCATAGGCGATGGCATCGGTCACTGCCAGAAGAAATCCCGTAACGCTGGCGTCCAGCTCCAGGCGGGCCAGAAGTTTGCCGCTGAATTTCCGCAGCAGTTTCACACACCGGATGCCAACCACCAGAATGACTGCCGCCACCAGCAGCCGGATGCCAAAGCCTGCCAGCCCCGGCGTCATCTTCCGTATATTCTCCAGAATAAAGTTGGGCTTTAGCTGTGCCAGACTCTGCTCCACGGCCTCTGCGGCAGCCTGGGTGTCCGGCTGGGCGGCTGCTGCCATGATCCTTGTTATTTTCATATCCATATCCGATTCCCCTTATTATGATTCAGGGCAGACCGCTTTCTGGCGGCTGTCCCACCCTTTTCCCTGCACCGGCTCCGGGTGCCGGACCCTGCGGCCTTCCGCTACCGAAGCGCACGCTCCAGGCTCTCCCGAATCTCCTGCTCTTCTCCGGCAAACAGCAGATTCCGGTTGTATTCGTAATACCGCCGGCACTCATACTCCTGCAAAAACCGGACACTGTAAAATCCCGTATTCAGCTCCGTGACAAACAGCACCATTTCCTGGCTGCCTCCAAAGGCAGCTTCCATAAAATCAAATGCATGCTCCAGCCGGGAACCGGCCTGGTCCACCAGGTCCTCATACCGGTCACTGTCTGCCCCGAACACCTCCCGCAGCCGCTCCCAGGCTCTGTGGGACCCGCCGTTCTGTCCGCCTTCCGCGCGGTCCGTCTGGTGCCGGTCTCCGGCCAGCCCTTCCAGCCGCAGCATCTGCCAGTCCGCCTCCATCCGCTCCGTCACTGCCAGAACCTGGCGGCGTTCCGTCCGGGAGACCATTCCGCTGTCCCAGAGCCTGTCCTGGTCTGCTTTCCAGACCGCCAGCATTTCCCCGAAGCTTCCCGGAAAGCCTTGTGCGTCGTGAAACTGTCTGAGAAGCGTCCCCCGCAGCTCCAGCATTTCTCCCATAAGAAGGGCCTGGCGGAAGGACTGGTTCAGCGCTGCCAGCAGAAGTCCCGTGACGCCGATACGCTCATCAAAGGGGGCCTTCTCCAGCCTGTCGTAGACGCCTTCCGCCACCTGGCCTTCCAGCACTGCCTCCACCTGATAGTCATCCCGGTACTTGTAATAAAGCTCCAGGTAATTGGCAAAGTCCTTGGCAATCTTTGGAAACTGGATGTACTCTGCCACCAGCTCCCGGTCCACGGTCTTGCCCAGCTTCTCGTAGACCTCCACCAGCCGGGACAGATCCTCCCAGCCTCTGGGAGTGGCAAAAAGCCTGCCGTCCACCGTGGTCTCGATCCGGCAGAAATTCTCCCTGCGGACTCCCAGGTAGGACCGGATGGCCGGATGGATGTCCTGCCGGACGGCGTATTCCTTCCAGGCCTCATAATCCGGCTCCACCTCAATCCGCCTTATCCGGTCCAGGGTCACCACGTCAAACTCCCGCACTGACTTGTTGTACTCCGGGGGATTTCCCGCTGCCACGATGATCCAGCCCTGGGGAATCCTGTGGTTGCCGAAGGATTTGCCCTGGAGGAACTGGAGCATGGCAGGGGCCAGGGTCTCGGACACGCAGTTGATCTCGTCGATAAAGAGAATCCCCTCGGGAAGCCCTGTCTGCTCCATTTTTTCATAAACAGAAGCAACGATCTCGCTCATGGTGTACTCGGTCACCGCATATTCCCGTCCGCCGTAGTTCCGGCGTTCAATGAAAGGCAGGCCGATGGCGCTCTGCCGGGTGTGGTGGGTGATGGTGTAGGACACCAGCCCGATCCGGCACTCCTGGGAAATCTGCTCCATAATCTGGGTCTTGCCCACTCCCGGAGGTCCGATCAGAAGCACCGGTCTCTGCCGGATGGCCGGAATCACGTATGCCCCGTATTCGTCTTTCATCAGGTACGCCTGGATGGTGTCCTGGATTTCCTGCTTCGCCCGTTTAATGTTCATGGTCTGTCCTTCCTTTCCGGTGCCTGCGCCCCGGTTTCTGCCGGATTCGCTCCCGGCGCCTGCGCCCCGGCCCAGCTGCATTTTTCCTGCCCCATTTGCTCCACGATCTGCTCCGGCTCCAGAATCACTTTCATGGCCCAGGCCGGCACGGAAATATCCGTATACTGGTCCCTGACAAATACAAATGCCGTATCGTACACCGGCCGTTTCACCGGATAAATGCCTTCCCCGTCAGTAAAGTACAAAAGTCCCTTAAGCCTGTGGAACTCCCCCTGCTTCACCATCCGGTTCACATGCTCAAAGGCCGGGCGAAAGTCGGTGCCCCCCTGGCCGATTATGGTGAAATCCCGCAGATAGGCTTCCATCTCTTCCCGGCTGGTAATCCGCATGTCCTGCTGGATCTGGTCATCGCACTGGATAATGTGGATATTGGTCTTCCGGAAATAGCTGTCTGCCTCACAAAGTATATCATAAGTCTCTTCCAGAAACCGTCTCACCAGGTCCCCGGAGCAGGACATGGAGGTGTCAACCACCACCACGAAATCCTGAATCCGGCTGACCTCCCTGGATTCCAGCGGCTCCACCAGTGGCATATTTCCGTAGAGCTCCAGCCCGTAGGTGTAGAACACATAGTCAAAGGAATCCTGGTCCACCTGCATTTCCTCCCGCAGCACAGAAAATTTCCGCAGAAAATGCCGGTAATCATAGCGTTCCCGGTTCTCCACCCGGACCTGCTCCAGCAGGCTTTTTGACTCCTCGTCCTGCTGGTTGCCCATGGTCTCCATCTCTGTCTGTACCCGGTCCCGGTTGTTGTTCCACTGGTTCTGGCGGACCATGCTGCTTTTGGGGGCATCCTCCGGCAGGTCCCAGTACTGGTGGTCATCCACGTAGAATTCCGAAGCCAGCCGCTCCAGCTGTTTCCCGGACAGGTGCATGTTACCGAGAGCGTGGTACACACCTTCTGCATTGAGCACATTTAGCTGCCTGCCCAGCCGCCCGTACCAGTCCCGCCGGAAAAGGCTGGCCGGACTGTGGACGCACTTCAGATACAGACCATCCATAACAGATTCCACGGCAATGTCGCAGGCCAGGTTCCACAGCCAGGGGTCCCGGCGGCCCCGGGTGTCCATGTGGCAGAACAGGCAGTGAAGCACCATATGGAGAACGGCCCGGTTCACGCTCACCCGGCCCCGGCTGTAAAGCCGTGCCAGGGCCTCCGGCCGGTAATATATGACAAAACCGTCGGTTCCCACCCCCAGGCAGGCCGGGTCTGACTGGGCCCCCAGGCTGCTGAGGGAAATATCCAGGTAACGCATGTTCAGATACAGCTCGTTTCTGGCATTTTGCAGGATTCGGGTGCACAAGGTCACAATATTCAGTTCTTCCATCTGCCGGTGGCGGGTTGGGTCGATCATAAGGGGTCCTTTCCGTGGGGCTGGCCGGGCCAGCCGTTAAAGGGGCTTGCTGGACGGTGTACGTTTCAGAGCCGGAAACGGCGGGAACGCGTCCCGGCTCCTCCACGCCTGTGCCGGTAATCCATGAGCCAGCTTACCATCTCCGTGTCACCAGCTTTCTGGGCCATGGCAATGTACGCCGGAAGTATGGCGGACCAGTCCGCCTCTGCCCCAGGCTCCAGCACCTGCTCCACAAACCAGGGAAGCTGCCCCGGTTCCAGGTTCGTAGCCTGGTCACGGCTTAAGCGGTCCGCGTCAATGAGCATCTGTCCGGCAGCCTGCCAGTGCTCTGCCAGAAAGGCCCGGTACTCCTGCCGGGCAGTTTCCCCCAGTTCCAGGGGATACCGGAGACGGCCAAAGGCCAGCTCCGCTGCCAGGGCCTCCGGCTCCTGGACCTTCATATGGGGGAAAATGCTGTCATAATCCCGGTACTGGAATACCCGGTTCTGAAAACAGTACCGGTAACGGTGGCCGCAGCCGTGGGTCTCAATGGAGACAATGCGGGCGGGAGTATTTTCCACCGAATCCTCATAGTACTCCGGGAAGATCAGGCGGGCCTCCCGGCCTCCTGGCTCCCTTTCCCTTACCCGCACCCGCAGAGTCTGGCGCAGCTCGGACAGCAGCTCCTTCAGACAGGACCGCTCCCCGGGAAACAGGATAATGTCCAGATACTCCACAGTCTGGACTCCGGCGAACAGCCCCGTCCCCAGATCCACGGCGCGGCTGGAGCAGGTGATCCGCTTAAGACGCTGACAGTTGTAAAATGCATAGGCCCCGATCTTCACCAGGCGGGAGGGCAGGTGCAGCTCCTCCACATCACTTCCGGCCAGGACATAAGCCCCCAGCTCTGTTACCGGGCAGCCCTCCAGCTCCTCCGGAACCACCACGGTCCTGTCCCCATCCTCTACCTTGTCAATGACAGCCCTGCCATTTTCTACCTTATATGAAAGCTCCATGTCTGCGGTCCTTTCCATTTCCGGCAGCATCCGGAAGCTTGTCCGGGCTGCTGCATGTTTATGTAAACCTCCATGCAATGGTCCGGAGAGGGTTCTGGACCGTTGCCTTTCTTTCTATTCTTTTCTGAAATCTCTTTGTCTATCCATGGGCTGTGACAGTTTCGGAAGTTTCGGAACTGTCACAGCCCATCCTACCCTGTTTTGCCGGTTAAGTCAACTGTGATTCGTAGCTGCTTTTGGGATATCTGTTGCTGTTTGGAGATAGTTCACATCCCAGGTCATTTCAAATGGCGTGCCCCTGGACTGTATGCGGGAACTGCCTGGACACTCCAGCTTGACGTCTGTTTCTGTCCAGTTTTCCCCGCCCCGTGAACTGTAACCTGAGGTTATTTATGGGGAGTATACTTTTGCATTTTTCCCTTGACATTTTCATTCCACTCAGCTATACTGGAACCACTTCCCACAGATCATTCTTTGAATCTGCAAAACTCTGGAATTTCTATAATTCCTGATGCAGTGGCTCACTGCAATTTTTATCCATATTAACCCAAACCACAAGGAACAGGGCTGTGTTCAGCATGTTGGGAAGGCGCATGGTTCTGTCCGGTCCATTTCTATTTTTTCATGGAGGAAATGTCTATGACTCAAAAGTACTGTCAGAACACGAAACGCATAGGGCCAGATCCGGCTGTCCGGCAGGAAACGGAAAAGGAAAGCATCTTCGGCCCGGAGAAGACCCGGGAGCAGGTCATGGAGGAACTGAAAAGCGACCCGGAATTATTCCGGGAATTCCAGAGGCTGTCACCGACGCTTCAGGAGGAGCTTATCCAGTTTTCCATGGGCGTCAGGGGACTTAATGTCACCTATGACCCGGTATTCAAGAAGATTTTCGACCCGGAGACAAAGCCGGAACGGCTGGAAGAATTCCTGAGCCTCTGTATGAACCAGAAGGTAAAGATCGTCCGTGTGGTGCCCGGTGAATCCCAGCGGCTTACAGAGAAAGGCTCCCTGTTAATCATGGATATCCTGGTGAAGCTAACCTCCGGTACCCTGGTCAACGTGGAGATCCAGCGTATTGGCTACCTGTTCCCGGGAGCCCGGTGTGCCTGCTATTCCAGCGACCTGCTTTTGCGCCAGTATACCCAGGTGCGGGAGGACATGCGCAGGAAGCACCAGGAGTTCAGCTACCGGAATATCAAAGGGGTCTATACCATTGTGCTGATTCAGAAAAGTACCCGGGAATTCCGTAAGTATCCCAGAAAGTATCTCCATTACTTTGCCCAGGCCAGCAACACCGGGCTGAAGCTGGACCTGCTCCAGAGGTACCTGCTGATTCCCCTTGACATCTTCCGGAAATGCCTGCAAAATAGAAGGAAAGAAGCAGGAACTTCCCAGAAGGGCAGAACTATCCGGCTGAAAAACAGACTGGAGGCCTGGCTGGCCTTTATCTCTTCCGATAAGCCGGAAGACATTCTGGAGGTTGTCAGGGCCTACCCGGATTTCCGTGAACTGTATAGGGAAGTGTTCCAATTCCGCGATCAGAGAAGGGAGTTGATCAGTATGTATTCAAAAGCACTGAGTATTCTGGACGCCAATACCGTGGAGCTGATGGTCGAACTGGAGAAACGGAAGGCGGAGAAGCAGAGAAAGCTGCTGGAAAAGCAGAAGCGGAAGACAGAAGAACTGCAGAAGGTGCTGGAGGCACAGAAAGTGATGATGGAGGAGCAGGATAAAGAGCTAATTTATTTAAGAGCATTGTTAAAAGAAAAAGGAAAACCGGAATAATTGTAACAGTCCAAACGGCGGGAAGGGCACCTGCCCATTCCCGCCGCCGATCCAATTCCCTCTATATACAACTACAGCGACAAAGACCCAACCTCCCGGCTGGCTGTCAGCATCATCTGCATCCGCAGCATCTGAATCAGGTTCATATAGCTTTCTTTGTCTATGGTGATGGTATCTCCGTCCTGGCTTAAGGCAAAGCCGTCAGACCAGGAGGAATCGGCCAGAGCCATTCCCAGGGCGCCGCTGCCGGAGCCATAGAGACTGCCAGAGCCGTACAGCCCCGCCAGACTCCCCAGTCCGCTGAGACCGGAGCCATAGCTGCTCCCCCAGGCAGAACTGTCCAGGCCTCCCAGCCGCGAGGTGCCTGACAGACCGCTGAGGGCGTAAAGCTGGGCAGCCGAGGATGAGGACTGGCTTCCGCCGGTATGGACCGTGCGGTTGGCATAGATGGCCGTATCCCCGCCCAGGTCAGCCATGATCTTCTTCACATAGTTCTGGGTCTCGGAATAAGGCGGGACACCGCCGTATTTCTGCACGCTTCCGGGGCCTGCGTTGTAGGCCGCCAGGGCCAGGCGCACATCCCCGAATTTGTCCAGGTTCTCCTTAAGATATTTGGCGCCTCCCATGATATTCTGTCTGGCGTCGTATGGGTCCGTGACCCCCAGGTTCTTAGCCGTTCCCGGCATCAGCTGCATGACGCCCATGGCACCGGCCCGGGACACTGCATTGGGATTAAAGTTGGATTCTGCCTTGGCAACGGCTCTCAGCAGCCGGGAGGAAATGCCGAACCGGTCTGCGGCATCCTCAAATATCTGGTCCATATCCTCGGATACGGACTTAAACTTATTTCCGATCACGTCCCGGAAGCTTCCGGAAATCTCCTGGGAGGTGGTTCGGTTCTCTGTGTCTGTGGTTCTTTTGCGCAGGGCATCGGCCTCTGCCACGGAAGTGATCAAACTCATGTAGTGAAACCCCTTTCTTGTACTTCTGCTCCAAATCCCAGCCGTTCACTCCATCACGGCTCCGTCAGGGCCCAGCTGCCGTCCGTCCACTACCTGGTTGGCCGCCATGGCACCGCTGCTGTCCAGATAATAGCTTTTGCCGCCTACCTGAATCCAGCCGGTCTGCATATATCCGTTCTGGTCTGTATAATACCAGGTATTCGGCACCGGCTGAATCCAGCCGGTCTGCATCCGCCCGTCTTCCCCCAGATAGAACCAGGAGCCGCCCACCTGGACCCATCCCGTGGACATGATGCCGTTCTGGTCCAGATAATACCAGGGGCCGCTGCTGCCTCCATACTGAAGCCATCCCTTAACCATATTCCCGGCCCCGTCAAAATAGGACCACTGTCCCCCGGTCTGCCGCCACATATTTCTGGGGCCTCCTGCTGTCGGGGAGGTGTAGGTTCCGCCGGAACCCCCGGTACCGGCGGTCACCACGGAACTGGAGGAACCATTTCCATAGGAACTGCCCGGCGAACTTCCCCCGGGCCCCGTTCCCGGACCCGCGGAGGATGTACCGGGACTGGTGCCTGACGAGCTGCCGGAATTGGTCTGGAAATCATCCCAGTCAAACTCCTGGTCTGAAGAAGTGACAAAATTCCCTTCTTTCAGATACTTCTTCTGGTCAGAGGTAACCGGTACTGCCTTTACTTCATAATAATAAGTCTTATCAATATCATCCATATACTCGGTAAGATTCACGCTGTTGGTCTCCACGGTCAGGCGCTTCACCACCTTATTGTCCCCATAAAGGTTCACCATGTAACCGGGTGCATGCTCCACGGACTTCCACACGGCCCGCTTTTTAGAGCTGCTCCAGCCTGCCTCCGTGGTATCTCCCAGAACCGTCACCGGCTTATAATCTGCCTTCACCTGCATGGTAGTGCCGTCCAGTGCCTTGGCCGACACAAACTCCGCCCCGCTGACCTTGCACTTGGACCGGTTAATGGAGCTGGGAAAGTACTTGCCCTCATCGGCATGGACCGTGATCTCCACCCGCACCTTTTTGCCGGGCTTCCACTTCTCGTAATCGGTCCGGTACTGGTAGTCTCCCATGGTGCAGCCGGTGCCGCTGACCGTGATCTCCGGCTCCGGGATCTCCTCCTGCTCTCCGTAGGTGGTCTTAAAAGACACGGACAAGCTCTCTATGATACTGGAATCTTCTGCCCCATAGGACGGAAAAGCCCCCGGACCCCAAATCCCACCGGAATCCGCCTCCGGTGCGCCGCCGGCCACAGCCAGCATCACAGCCAGTGCCAGAGACAGACCGTACCGGCTTCTCCAGACGGATCTGCATCTGCTGCCTGCACAGTGCCCGGTTCTCTGCCTCTTCTCCTTTCCGGGAGTTCCCGGAAACCGCTTCATTTCCTTTCTCAACTTCCAAATCCTCCTCTATCTCCACACACCGTTTTCATCCACCGCAAATCCGCTGACCTCTGTACTCCGGGCCATCTCGCCGGTCTCCGGATAGAAGTAATGCCAGCTTCCGTCGATCTGGCACCAGCCGGATGCCCGTTCGCCGTTGCTGTCCAGATAATAGGTCTTCCCGTCCCGCTCCATCCAGCCGGTAAACATGGCGCCCTGGAGACTGTTGTCCAGCTCATTGAGATAATAATACTTACCGTTCTGCTGGAGCCAGCCGGTGTAGGCCGAACCGTCCTCATTGAAGAAATAATACCAGGAACCGATGACCTGCCAGCCGGGACCGATCATGGCACCTTCGGTCTGGCCGTCCTGGGAATTGTTATGGAAAAAGTACCATTTGCCGTTAATCCGGTTCCAGCCTACGGCCATCTGGCCGTTTTCGTGAAGATAGTGCCAGCGTCCGTCTACCTGCCGCCATCCGGTGGCCATATAACCGTCCATATCAAAGAAATACCACTGGCCGCTGATATCCCGCCAGCCGCCCCGGCACAGATTGCCGTCAGGAAGCCGGTAGATCCACCGGTCCCCTTCTTCCTTGACCCAGCCTACGGTATCCGCACCCTTGACCATGGTGCTGTCCTTGTTCTGCTGTCCCTTGCCGTCGGACACATACCGGTCCGTGATCTCCAGTTCCCCGGACTCCAGCCATTCGCTTTTCTTGCCGTATTTCTTCTGAAGGTCCGTATCAGGAATGGTCCGCACCTTGAAGGTATATTCCCCGGCTTCCGTCATGTACGGATAAAAATTATACTTAACTGCGGAAACCCTGTCAACTTTATGGACGGACTTCCCGTCCCGGAAGAGCTGGAGTTCATAGGTGCCGGAAGTATTCTCCGGCTTCTCCCACCGGGCTTCTCCCAGCCGGTCCTCGTACCAGTAGGCATCCTTGGGCGCATCGTAATCTCCCTTGATCCCCTGGACCCGGACCGTCACCACCAGATTGTCGCCGCTTCTTCTGGCTGATACAAAGCTGCCGCCGCTGACCTTCACGTCCGAAGACTTATAGGATGCCAGAAAATAATCCTGACTCACGTCCTCCGGCTCCAGGGTGATCTTCATCTGGGGCTCGTCCGCCGCCTTCATCTCCTTGTTGCCCTTGTCGGTCCACTCGGCCGCGGATACGTGGTACTTGCTGTTGCCTGCGGATACCCGGATGCCCCCGTTCTCCGGGGTGCCGGTATCCAGTTCTATGGCAGGCAGGGTGCTTCCTGCCTCCAGCTTGGAGCTGATCCGCACACTTACCTTGCTGATGGCTTCCGATGCCTTGGAATCCTTGGAGTCCTTGGCTGCCTGGACAGTCTGCACAGGGGCCAGCACTGCCAGGCATATCAGCAGTATGGCCGCGACTCTCCGTTTGAAAACATTTCCCATTGCTGCGCTGCCTCCTTTTCCTGGTTCTTCCTATATATAATAGGTAAAGTTACGGTTCCTTCTCCGGAAGTTCTTCTTCCGCCCCGCCTTCTGCTGCCGGGTCCGGCACAAAGCCCAGGAAGTAGACATAGATCTCCACCACTGCCTGGTACAGCTCCTCCGGAATCGCCGCCCCCAGCTTCATCTGGCCCAGCAGGGTGGCCAGGGAATCATCCTCATAGACGGGGACCCCGGCATCCAGGGCCGCCTCTGTGATCCGCTCCGCCATGTACCCCATACCGGATGCCACCACCACCGGGGCGCCGTTCTTCTCCGGGTCATATTTTAAGGCAACCGCCTTTTTGCTCATCAGCTCTTCAAATTCTGACATTGATACCCCTCTCCTTCTGCCTCAGCTCGGGAAATGCCTCCTTAACCGTAATATCCATCTCTTTCCGACGGACCAGAACCTTGCCCAGGGACAGATTGTTCTTCTTCATAATGGCCGCCACGCTGGCCTGAATGTTCTCTTTCTGGCCGGTAAGCCCTTCGGGAACATAAAGCTGCATATCTACCTGCCGGTTCTGGAGCGTCATCAGCAGATCGAACCTGCCCAGGCTCTGGACATCAAACTTCAGAAGCATCTTGATCTTCCTGGCTTCGTCCTGGCTGTCCTTTTTGGCATCCGGGTCCACCCACATCTCCGACATAACCTCCTTATCCTGGTACCGGAAAGGCATCAGGATATGCATCAGCGGAAGATATACGCTTTCGTTGACCAGCATGCCATTGAACACATCATAGAACTGCTGGATATTCTCCAGGCCGGCCTGGCCGTTGGCCCCCCGTAAAAGGAGCTGGGAGAACAGATCCGCGAATCCCTTCCCATGGCTCTGGTGCGCCAGGGACTGAATGGTATTCTGCAGGTCTTCCTGGGCATCCCCCTTGTAAAGCTGCTGGAATTCCCGGCTGCCTGCCATCCGGTCAAAGTACTGCATGAGGCGGTCCATGCCTCCGTTCTCATACCGGACCGCGTGGAAGATGAACAGCATGGCCGCATTGCGGATGGGGCCGTAATCATGGGTACGGGAAATGTAGCCGGAAAGATAGGGAATCAGCCTCTGGTTGATGACCTCGGCATTGGCCGCCGTATCCCCGTTGCCAGCGTTCCAGTTCATCAGCTCCGTCAGCTGCCGGAAATCCTCCCGGAAGGAGCTGAACATAAGCCTGCTGATATCGTCTGTCAGGGTCTGCATCTGTTTCAGCTGGTGCTCCCCTGCGGAAAAATCATTATATCCTTTTAAAAATGCCAGCACAGACTCTTTCAGTCCGTCCGGGGCATTGCCGGCCAGAAGGCTTCTTAAGTTGTCAAACAGGGGACCGGCGAACTTGGCCTGGGCTGCCTGCTGTTCCTTCAGAAGCTGCAAAAGCTCCTCCGGTGAGTCGGCCCGGAGAGCGGCCAGAATTTCCTGGGCCAGTTCCCCCACTTCCTCCTGCCCGCTTAACAGCCAGGTGGCCAGATCCTGGGAAAATATCTGCTTCAGAAGTCCCGGCAGTCCCAGGGCGTCTTCCAGCTTCTGGACGAACGCACCGTAATTGCTTTCATAATCAATGATGCTATAGGTTCCTTCCCCTGTAGCAGTCCCTGTCCGTCCACCGGTCTGGCCGTCGGCCCGCACCACCCTGGTAGGGTCAACCGGATTGTGGATCTGGGAATTGTTCTCGTTCTTTACCCCCTGGGTATCTATAATGTTCCGGTTGTTATTGATGGAAGGGCTGGACACCTGCAAAATATTCGCCATCATTCCTCCTGCCTGCCGCCGGCACAACTTGGTGAGCAGAGTCACTGGATTCCATGTGCTCCGGGCATACTTATGCTTAACGTCACTATATCTAATATATATCGGCGCAAAGGGTATTGTCTATTAGCTTTTTCCTTAAATTTATGTAAAAATTTCGTAATCGTGAAAACAGGACCATTAAATGTTCCGTTACACTTATTCTTCCCGAAAAAACGCCGATAATTTAAGTAAATGTATTTTCAGAAGTGAGATTTACAACAAACCCATCCATAGAAAGGAGGGCGATTATGAACGTCAAGTTATATACCAGGGGAGCCGAGTATCCCAGCTACCGCACCCATGTGGTCCAGGCAGACAAACCCGTTCCCGCACCGGAGAAGGCCGCGGGCAACTATGATAAAGTCACCATCCGCAAGCCCCAGGCTTCCGGCGCCAGTGATGCAGGTTTTGCACGCGTCCTTGCCAGAACCCTGAACGACAAGGTGGAAAAGGGCGCCAGCCAGAGCGAAGTCCTGCGTCTTCAGTCCGCAGTTGCGTCCGGCACTTACCAGCCGGATGCCAGACAGATTGCCGAGCATATGCTGGGCTACCGCTAAAGGCATATTTTTTATGAAGGAGTTATTTTATGGAATATACAGACAGCCGTCCGGCTGACCTTGAAGCATTCGGACGCACCCTGGAGCAGCTGGCGGACCTGATGGTATCCCTGACCCAGACGGAGAATGCCAAGGCAGAGGCCGCCTCCTCCGGAAGCCATGGCCGGATCAACGGCTTCCTGCAGCAGGAGCAGGCTTTGATCCTGCGGCTGCGGGGACTGGAACAGCACCGCGCAAAGCAGATGAAGGCCCTGGGCTGGGAGGGGCTGACCTTCCGGCAGGTTCTGGACCGTGCTTCCCAGGAGGAGACCGCGGTTCTCTCTCCCCTGTTTGACCGGCTCACCGGGCAGTTAAAGCTTCTTACGGATTCCAAGGATTCGTCTGACCGGATCCTGAAGCTGCGGTTAAAGGAATTCCAGGAGACCCTTGCCGGGGCGCCAAAGCCCCACTTTCACGACACACACGCATAAGTTTGGAGGATATGATCTATGTTACGAGCTACCTTTGCCGGTTTTTCCACAGCGCTTTCTGCCATGCAGTCCAACCAGAAGCGCCTGGACATCACCGGCCAGAATCTTGCCAATATGAATACGGTTGGTTATACCCGCCAGCGTCTGGAGACCTCCAGCCTGAACTATACCAACCCCGTATCCAAATATATGTGCAGCCCGGACCTGACCGTAGGCTTCGGCGTCAGTATGGACCGGATCTCCCAGGTCCGCGATCCCTATCTGGATGCCCAGTACCGGACCCAGATGTCCAAGGCCAGCTACAAGGATGCGTTCCAGACTTCCCTGGACTCCCTGGCGGATGTGCTGGATGAGAGTACCATCGACGGCATTACCGCTGCTTTCAATAATATCCAGTCTACCCTGACCAGCATCCATGACAATGCCAATGTCAACGACGCGGTCTTTGAAAGCGAGCTGCGTTCCCGCATGCAGGCCCTGACCAATCTGCTGAATGAGGCTGCCGGCCACATCGCCAAGGCAGAACAGGCCGAGTATGAGCGTCTGGACGGCACTAACCAGAGTGAGAACGGCGCCATGCAGGAGGTCAATGATCTTCTGCGCCAGATCGGTGACCTGAATGTACAGATCAAGCGGAACCAGGTCCTTGGGCAGCCCAGCCTGGAACTGATGGATGAACGGAATATGCTGCTGGATACGCTTTCCAGCTATATTCCTATTGAGGTGTCCTACTTTAAGGATGCAGAGCATTCGGGATTCTACACAATCCCCGGCGTTACCGATGCGGCCGGTAATCTTATTCAGTTTGACAAGATGGATGAGCTTGATAAGAATTACAATGTCATCGGCAAGAAAGAATGGCCGGACGATCTGAAGGTGGAGATGCTTTACACCGATGCCAACGGTGTCACCCAGCGATTCACCCTTGTGAACGGTTCCGAGGGTGGTCTGGGCAATAACTATGGGCAGATGTCAGTCAACGGCAACCGGCCTAGTCTGGATGCGGATGAATATGATGACAACGCTGGTGACGCTATTACGACATCTTTCACGTTTCCCAAGGGTGGCACTAACTCTGTTACGATTTCTGCTGACAAGAATGGTCCCAATCACTTTAACAGCGGCTCCATCCAGGCCAGTCTGGATATGCTGGAGAAGACGGGAAACGGCGGCATCAATGATATACATGGGTATGAATATTATAACGACCAGCTTGACACTCTGGCAAAAGCCTTTGCAGGCATGATGAATGCCATTAACAACAAGGGTAATGGCGCTGCAGGTGGAAATCAATATGATATTCTGGCTTCGCGGAACGGCAACGATATCACTGCCGGGAACATTACCATTGCGGCAGACTGGATCAACGGTACTATTTCCATCGGAAAAGGCGGGGATAATATTACTGACACGGTTACCGATATGCTGGAAGCCATGAAGAAGACTTATCCCGATCCGTCGGCCAATTCCAATCTTCCTGCAGTTCCTGGCATGAACCTGGGGAATAATACCTTTGCCAACTTTATGAACCATGTATCCACCACCCTGGCCAATGATTCCTTAAATAACACCATGTCCCTAAAGTCCAGTGTAACCGTGCTTAACGGGCTTCAGGACTCCAGGGATTCCGTGTCTGGTGTAAGCCTGGATGAGGAGGCCTCCAACATGATGACTTATATGTCTGCTTACAATGCCGCAGCCCGGCTGATGACTGCCCTGGATGAAGCACTTAATACTCTGATCAATAATACCGGACTTGTAGGAAGATGATCATTTTTGTTTTAAATATCTAAATAAATTTTGTATACTGCAAAGAACTACTGGTAATTTTTTCCGGTATGTGTTAGAATGGAGGTAAGATATTATGCGCGTTACCAACAGCCGCGTAACCAATACAGCACTGAACCGAAGGTTCAGCAGTTCTGTGAATGATGTGCACAGCAAACTGAATAAGGCCATGAATAAGATATCCAGCGGCCGTGCCTATGAAAGTGCTTCCGAGAATCCCCTGGCTTATTACGAGGGCAAGAAGCTTGACAACAAGTTTCAGGATATCCAGAGTCAGCTTAATCTTCTGGGAGACTTAAAACACCGCCTGGAAGAACAGGAAAGCGGCGCGTATTCGATCCAGACCAAGCTGGCCGAAGCGCAGAAGCAGATGATCTATATCCGTTCTTCCAATAATAATGAGGGAGACCAGACCGTAGAGACTGTCCGCCAGGATTTCCTCCAGAAAGGCCAGTTCATGGCTAACTGTCTCAATGGACAGTATGAAGACTATTACGTCTTCGGCGGCAGCGATGTATCTACTCCGCCATTTGCACTCAGCAGTGACGGTATGGAGCTTACTTTTACACACAAGTTTCCTGGCGATACCGACGCTACCGTCATGAAGATCAAACTGGTAGAGAAGGGCAATCCTCCTGCGGCAGCACTGGAATTCTCCGGTTCTGACAAGAACGGAACTACAAATTCCGACACGACTCTGAATAATATTGTGAGAGCCATGAAGGAGCAGGGACGGGTAGATGTAGGTTATGGTGATATCTCTAACCGTGATACGCTTCTTGACACCTTTACCGGTGGTTTGAATGTGCTTACCGGACTTAATTCCGATACAGTCAATAAGATGTCTGATGCAGATGCCAAAAAGGAAGTTGAGGAGCGTCTGCTGAACAGTCCGATCTTTCTTTTAGGGCAGGCAGTGAATGCATGCAACACAAGACTGGATGAGGGTCAGAGCAACTGTGTTGAGTTTTCCGAGAAGATGGGGGTGCTTATTGATAAGGCTACCCTTACCCATAGCCGTGTTGGTACTGTCTATAGTGATATCGGTACCAAGTGGGCTACCATGGACGGTCTGGAGACGAAACACAAGAAGACCTCCCAGAATCTGCAGGAACAGTACAAGGATAAGCTGGGTGCAGACCCCTATGAGTCAATCATGGAGATGTTCTCTTACCAGTATTCTTATTCCGCATCTTTGCAGATGGGTTCCAAGCTGATGCAGTCTTCCTTATTTGATTTTCTTCGTTAGCAGAACCGGCTTTCCTTGACCGGAGAACCGCGAAAAGGGATTTCCTTTCTCCGGAGGGAAAGCATGATTCCGATAAATATTCTAAACAGATTGGAGGTGTTTTTATGGGTCAGCTTATCCGGTTCTCGACAACTTCTTTTGAAGCAGTCCGTTTTTCCCAGAATGCGCGGCTGGTCCCATCTGATCAGGTCGATATTGAACGCCGCAAAGCCATTGCGCGTCACAATGCCTTCCGGGCAAGGACTTCCTCCGGTGGTGCCTCCCTGGATATGAATTATATCAACCGTGTGAACAAGGCTTTTTCAGTCAAAAAGTCTGCCACACCGGCTTCGGTTCCGGCTCCGGCAGTCTCTGGCAAGACGGCTCATCAGTCGGCTCCTGCTGTCAGCCACTACCAGGCGGCAGGTTCGGCTTCTGCCCAGACCGCTGTAGAGACTACTGGTTCCGCTGTCGGCACCAGCGCTGAGGTGACTCCCCAGGTTTATACGAATTCACCGGCTCCTTCTGCTCCCAGTGTGGAGTCTGAGACCGCTTATACGGCCCAGCGGGGTGCTTTTGAACTGCGGGTAGCCAAAGGTGAGATTTCGTATGTGCCGGCCTTGGCCATGACGATTATAACGCAGTATCCCGAAGTGAATTTCGAATACCTGGGCGGATTTAACTATGTTCCCCCCAGCTTTGATCCTACGGGAAGCAACATGAATTATACAGCTTAAAGATTTAGGAGTTTTTTATGAAGATTCAAACTGAGTATTATGGTGAAATTGAGTATCAAAAAGAAGATCTGGTATTCTTTACGGATGGATTGTTTGGTTTCCCGGATCTGAAGAATTATCTTCCTCTTTATCTTAATGAGAATGATGATTCGGTTATCCTGTTCCAGTCTGTGGAACAGCCTGAGATTGCCTTTGTAACTATGAACCCCATGTATCTTTCTCCGGATTACACACCCGACCTTACACCGGAAGAGCTTTCCTATTTATCCGTGTCGGACAGTGGAGATCTCTCCTACTATGTGGTCTGTGTGGTAAAGGATGATTACCTGGAGAATACGGTGAATCTCAAATGTCCGCTGGCAATCAATCCTCAAACCCGTGTGGGAATGCAACTGATCCTTGAAGGTTCCCCCTATGGTTTTCACCATAAGCTCGGCTCCTTCCCGGCTTTAACTGATTCACGGAAGGGAGTGTGATACAGATGTTAATTCTTAGGCGCAAAAAAAACGAAAGTATTTTGATCGGGGACAATATCCGGATTACCCTTCTCGAATGTGCTTCTGACGGGGTGCGCATCGCCATTGATGCACCGAAGCAGATTTCCATCATTCGCGAGGAATTATCCGAGGCAGAGCGAATCAACAAATCAGCCAAATCGCCTGGAAGTATGTCTGTACGTTCATTACAGGTAGCTATGGCCAACTATATTAAGAGCTCTGCTAATTCAGACAAGAGTGCCGATTCCGAAGATGTCCCTCATGCTAACGCGTAGTATCCATCCTGATTTATTATATACTACGGGAAACACCGGAAAACTGATCTTCCTCTTCAGTTTTCCGGTGTTTTCAATTGTCTGGAAAATCAAAAGTCTGCCTGGTCCTGGTTCCCCTGATCCGAAACCCTGGCCTTTTTTCTGCTTCTCAATTTATTTTTCAACATGCCAAGGAGCAGTCTTACATCCCGGATTATCCAACTGACCGGCAGAAGAATCGGCAGAGACTCCAGCCAGGGATAGATGGCGCACATATACCGGTATTCGGGGAATATCCAGTGAAGGGACCTGCGCATCTCTCTCCAACGGGCAGCCAGATCATCCTTCATACTGCCCAGCCGCTCCCGGCGCCGCTCCTTCTCCCGGACCCGCTCAATCATGCTTCCCAGCTCCTGGGCCTGTGGGTCTGTCTCCTTCTCAATGGCGCCGCGGCTGAGAATCCGGTTCTCCAGCACATCATAGACCTCCAGGTTCTCATCCGGCCGTTCAATACCGCTTTCGGCTTTAGAGCCGAACCACATATAACTGATGTACAAAAGCTTTTCCGCCAATTCATCAATATGAAATGCTGACAGCATATCCATAATGGACTCATGGTCCAGACGGCTCTGCCATGCTTTATGGAAGAGATACAGATCCAGAACCTCCCGGAGCAGAAGCTCATTGGTGGCATAATGATAGACTGCCTGGGCCATTCGGAACACGAACCGGTCCTGAACCGTCAGATTCCGAATGCGCTGGGAAGAGTTCCTGGGAACGGACCGCTCCAGAAGGCGCTGCATCTGCTTTTTATAAGTGCTGGTAATAAAGGGCAGGTCATGATAAATCTCTACCGTAAAGCCGGACACCTTTTTCATGCATTCGCCACATTCCTCATAGGTCCTGTCTGTCTCATAGCCCAGATCCACCAGGTATCCTTTTACCAGAACATAGCTTTCGCTGTCCAGAAACAGAATCAGAGGGCTGTTTCCTGCCATCTCTTTGACCTGGTACAAGTCCCGGACGCCGCAGGAAGCCAGAATGATACAGGAGATCTCTTTCATCTCCAGAAGAGTCAGGATCTCCCGCTCCGCTTCATTGCAGATCTCCCCATAGCGCAGAGCCTCCTGATACCGTTCAAAGAACCGCTCCCGCCACCGTTCCGGTACCATCTCCCGCTTGCCCATAAGCCCCAGATAGATCAGATTGGCGATTCTGTGATAATCCGCTGTGCGGTACATCCTTTCCCAGTTAATGGTTCCATGGATCGGGCGGATCGCATCCTGACGGATAACTGACCCGGCCAGATTCACCAGGAAACGTCCTTCAAATATTAATCGATTCATCCTTCTACCCCATTGAAAGGAGGCCGTACACTGGTGTGCACAGCCCCCATGTCTTTACTCCATCAGGTTTATGCCAGGGTATTGAAAAGCATACCGACTGCATAATAGTTGCTCAGATTAAATGCACCGCCCCTTGCAAATGCAGAAAAATACTGGAAGCTGGAAGAGTTAATACCGCCAGCGGAAAGGGAATTACCGCTGCTGCTGCCGCTGGTGCTGTCACTCTTGTCGGTCCCGGACAATTCTTTGTCTACAATGCTCTGTACGGAATCTGACAGCGCTTTATCCGCTTTGGCTGCTGCCTTCTCCGCCATACCATACTGGCCGCCGATGATGTTCTTGGTCCACTCATAGTCGGTTCTGAGGGACTCTTTCAGCTTATCCTCATCCAGCTTCATATTGCCGGATTTGTCAAAGGTGATACCAATGGCTGCCAGGGTCTTTTCGTCTGCCATGCCTCTCTTGAAGGACTCCAGATGGTTTGCCACGCCGGTTCCTCTGCCGGAATTGGCGGACAGCATGGAGGTGACAGAATTGTAGCTGTTCATCAGATCCTTTACTGCTGATACTACCTTATCCTCATCCACGCCGGTGAAGACGGTGGTCTCCCCGGTGCTGTGAAGCTGGGCGTCGATCCGGCCATAGTCCAGGGTGACCTTGTTGCTGGAAGAGCTGAAGGTCTGGGTATTCCCATGCTCGGTTACCGTGTACACGGCATCCTGGGCATTCAGTGCTGCACTCTTGATGCCTGCGGCAGCGCCTTCCTCCCCTTCCACTGTGAATCCTGCATCCTTGCCCATATTCTTGGCAGTCAGTACCAGGGATACCTTGCCCTCCTCATTGGATACGGTTGCCCGCACACCCAGATCGGAATTGGCATTGATTGCCTTGACTGCATCCTGGTACATCTGGTTGTAAGTCTTGGCACTTCCGTCCTCATTGGTACTGCTGACGAAAATATCTGCTGACTGTCCGGATGCACCGGTGATCTTCAGATTCATGTCAGCGCCTGCTTCCACCTTCTCCTGGGAGTAATGGGAATCGCTTACATTCTTCTGTGCCTGGGCCAGGGACAGTACGTTGAGCGAGATATCCGTATCACCGTTCAGACGCCAGTTCCCTTTTACAGTAGCCACGCTTTCATCGGTGGATGCTGCCTCGTAATCCGTAAATACATTCTTGCTGCTGTTGGCGTTCAGCCTGGATGCAGCAGATTCCAGATTAAGAAGCTCTTTCTGATAGCTGGTCAGAAAGCTGCTGACACTGGAATAGGACGTTGATGTGCTGCTACTGTTTGTGGTCTTGTCGGCAGAACTGCTGGACGTGGTCTTGTCCGTGTAGGTGCTGCTGGCTGTTTTCTGATAATTGGACCAGCGGAGCCGGTTGAGCGCCATCTCCGTCTGATAATTATAAGCACTGATTCCATTGATTGCCATAACGATTCCTCCTTTCTATTGAATTATTTACCGGTCTTTGCGTAGAAAGACCGTTCGCCGCCCACCCTGCGGTTCAATATCCGATCCTTTTCCTGAATTTCCTTGATCAGGGCAGTAGTTTTACGGCGGATTTCGTAAATCTTCTGCTCCTCAAAGCTATCGGACGGAGGGGCGGCGGCGGGATCGGACGTAATCAGCTGACGGATAGCGTAGGCTGCTTCCGGCCCTGCCTGGGCCATATCCCAGATCTTCCGGTAACAAGTGTCCACGACTGATATCTCATCCGCCCGCATTTCCAGAAGAAGGGATGCGGATACTTCATCCCTTCTGGATACGGCTTCCCCCAGTTCTGAGGTCAGCCGGCTGATCTCCTGGAACGCTCGGTAACGCCTCTGGAGAAGAATCATAATCTGTTCCAAATCCAGGTTCATATCTCCTCCTATCCCAGAACACTTCTGCGCTGGGTATAATGCGAATCATTGACCCGGCGGCCGGCTTCGTCAAAAGCCTCCCGCAGCTCGGAAAGAATATGAATGATGCGTCCGATCTCTGCTTTCTGCCGCTTGCGTCCGGCCTTGATTCTGCTGATGTCGTAGATCAGATAATTGTAAATCCTCTCCAGATCACCGGCCAGGGGCTGACGGGACATATCCAGTATATCCCCCAGATAACGGATGATCCTGGTAGCCCGTCTGAGACAGTCCTCAAAGATATCCCAGGCGCCGTCCTCCACCGCAATCTCTGCTTTGGACAAGCGGCTGATTGCCTCATCGTATAATAGAAGCAGCAATTCGATATTGCTCATGGAAAGAACGGTCTGCTCTTTATATTTCTGGTAACCAGACATAAATCTCCTCCTACTGAACTGTTACTTAGATGCTCTTATATACTTATCCGGCACTGAGGCTGGCAAAGTAGCTGGACTGGGAATTCATCTGGCTAATCATCTGCTCCATGGTGGTAAACTGCTTGATGTAGCGGTCCTGCTCTACGGTCAGTGCGGATTTCAGCTTCTCAATGGCTTCCTGCATATCTTTCAGCTGGTTATAAATCTGATTCTTTGTCATGCTGTTGGAGATTTTCTCGGTTCCTGCCACTTCCACCAGACAGCCGTTGGAACCATTATGCTTCCAGCCGAAGCGGGTAGCATAGCTGCTCAGCTTATTGCCGATGGTCTCTGCCAGTCCGGTCTTCACATCTCCGCCTCCGCAGATGATGTCAGCCACTTTATCCGGATCATTGTTCATGGCTTCACGGAACTTGGCTTCATCGAAGTTCAGCTTGCCGCCTTCCTCATACATACCGCCCACGGAGATACCAATGCTCTCCAGGTCATTGGTATTGATGCCGCTATTGATCAGGCTTACAACGACTGTCTGCAATTCATCACTGAGTCCCCGCAGATTGCTGTCGCCAAACAGAATGCCCTCTTTGGCTTTCTTCTCCCAGTTCTCAATAGAAGTATCATCCATCTCGTCCTTCTGTTCGTCGGTCAGGGGGCCGTAGTCGCTGTCCGGACGGGTACTCATCTCTTTGTCGACCTTAGAGACCAGGGCATTGTACTCTTCAATAAACTTCTTGACCCGCTCTGTGGCTGCATCTACGTCGGCTTTGGCGCTGAAGTTGACGGCCTGGGTGCGGTCGATTTCATCGGTAACGTTGCCGGCAGCATCTTTCTTGTAACCGAAGGTACCGCTGACCGTTACATTCATTCCGTCCAGGTTGAAGGTGTTGGTGGAGCTTTCCACGGTGGTCTCAATGCCGCTGCCGTAGCTTACGGTCATCTGGGCATTCTGGCCTTTTGTAAAGACCGCACCACTACTTGTATCCCCAAAAATCGTTTTCGCAGCCCCATCCACATTGATCTCTCTGCCGCTTCCGGTCTCGGTTGCAATCAGTACAAACTGGTTGGTAGCGCTTAAGAAGGTAGCCTTCACTCCTGCGTCCGCGTTCTTGTTCAGAGCATTCATGAACTGGTTGACTGTGGTGTCAGCAGTGACCTTAAGGTCTGCTCCGGTTACGCCATTGATAGACATCTTCTTTAATTCCTGCTCGAAGGAGACTTTATTCAGATTCTCCTTCTGCTCACCGGAGAAAGTATCCTTCACAGTGGAGAAATCTTTCATCTTCCAGGTCCCGGTCGAATCTTGCTCAACGATTCCGTCCAGACCCATAGCCCCCAGTTTACTCTGGAGTTCCTTGAAGGCTCTTACATCTGCCGGCATATCCGCTTCTTTGATATCCGCCAGATCTTTTCCGGCAGCCTGCTGCTCGTCTGCCCAGGCCTTATACTTTGCTGCAAGGTCATCATATTCCGTCTTAAGTGCATTATATCTGTCCTCTGTCAATTCTTTGCTGAAGCCCAGCATCTCCCGGTTATCATAGAGGCTGGAATCCAGACTGACTTTGTTGGAGGCGCCTGCCTTGATTCCCAGGGTATTTCTGACAGCAGCGGAACTGTTGGTCACTGTCAGGGTTGGCACATCGCCTTTGGTTGGATCACTCGTACTCCCCGAACCAAGCTTAAACTCCAGGGTGCCTGTGCTGGCATCCACTGCCACATTGTCTGTACCGAATGCTTTGTTGAGACGGGACTGGATGTTGGACTGAATCTTGTCCAGGGCCGCCTGGCCATCACTGCTGTTTTTTATATCCTCCAGTTCCGCGGCAGTGATGAGTTCAATCTCCTTTGTCTGACCGGCAAAGGTGACGCTGACCTTTTTGCCTTTCATGTAGTCAGCCATGCTCATCTTTGTGATGGAGCTTTCTTCCAGGGTTTTGTCAACGTTTTGATTGAAGGTTTCCAAGGTAATACCAAAGGTCTTATCAGCATCCCCCTTCTTTACAAAACCCAAAGAAGCAAGGGCAGAACTGGTCTCACGGATACCTACATTACCCTGCAGTCCGCCTTTGTCCTTTATCTGAATCTTGCCATCAGACGTCATCTCAAATCCAATGGCTTCCGAAATCTTCTTCCCATTGATTTCCACATCGGAAGATTTAAGCGCCTTATTCAGATTCTCTGCAAGATGCTCTGTGTCTGTATAATCAATGGTCTTCGTAACCTTTTCGCCATTGACCACCTCCGTATAGGTGGACGGGAAAGTGAATGATCCTTTGCTGTTCCATTTGCCATCTGTGTTATAGCTGCCGAACTCCAGTGTCTTCCCAGCCAGGCTGGAAGTCTCAACGGCATCTTCTTTCAGGATATTATCTGCTGTAATCCCCGTAGTAATGGAAGCGGCTGCCTGCTTATTTTCCGACTTTAAATTAGCCGATGTAGCCATCTGCTTCACTCCAAGAATCGACACATAATCCATCATGCTGGAAGACCCGGTAGCAGAGATGTACTTGGTAACGCTGGAATCGCCCAGGGCTGTGATCAGGTTCTTGCTGAAGAAGCTCCGGTTCAGCAGACTCTCGGTTGAGGAATAGGTATAATACTTATCCTCCATATTAATAATCTTGTCGATCACATCCCGGTAGGCTTCCTGTTTCCACTCCAGGTTGGTCATTTCTTTCTTCTTATTTGCTATCTTTGTATTGGTGCCCAGGGTCATCTGCTCGATGATGGAATCGCGGTCAATTCCCGATGCCATACCGCCGAAGCCCCGCAAAGCGGTATTACCAAGGCTGCTCGTTGCTGATGATACACTTGCCATTTGTAATTCTCCTTTCTCTCTGTCAATTGCTGTCTGTCTATGAGAGACTGCCATACGGACAGTATGACTGCGCCATCTATACTATATTTATCGGCACAAACTGCCGGAAAATAAACAAATTTTCGATGGTTTTCAAAAAGGGGGAACTCATGGGCGGAAATGTAACCAGATTAAAACGGTGGAAGGCAGTACTAACCAATCTCGAAGAAAATAGTCTGCATAATATGACAAACAAATCAGAAAAGGCGATAAATCACCCTATTCTTCCGTTAATTTGGACTACACTAAACACATGAAAGGAGAGGTGATAGGCTTATGAATATTTGTGAAGCTACCAGCTTTCGGATCAGGGAATTGTGCAAATTGAAAAATCTTAGTGGATATGCAGTCAGCTACCGGGCAGGGATGCCGGAATCCACCTTCAAAAGCATCCTGAAAGGCCAGAGCAGGAATCCAGGGATTGTGAACATCAATAAGATTGCAGAAGGACTGGGAGTCACCATCCGGGAATTCTATAATTCAGATATCTTCGATAATCTGGAACCCGACGACGAATAACCGAACCGAGACCCACACCATTCCCTCCAGAAGGAGCTGGTGGAATATGGTGTGGGAAATCCCGGAATCTTTTGTGAAATTAATCGGATACCTGCACATGATATTCCAGTGCGATTTCCCGGACGATGTCTGACGGTTCATTCAACCGGGCAGCTGTAGTCCGGACACTGCCGGTTTCCTGCAAGGTTTTGTAAATGGTTATTCCTTTCTCTATTCCTTTCTCCATACCGCGCTTTGTAGCCCGGTCTTCAATTGCCTGACTGAACGTATACATATTCTTGACCTCCATTTCTACATTTTCTGACAAGTTCATCTGATAATCTTCCTCCAGCCGCTTTAACCGTTCTTCCGGATTCATGCTTCCCAAAAATAAGGTCTGGAGCATTCCCAGGGTACGTTCCTCTGTAGGACCCTCTCCCAGCCTCAGTATCACCATGCTCAAAAGAAGGAGTTATGAAAAATGCCCGCAAATCTCCCCTCATATCAGGAAAGATTCACGGACACAAATATTCTCTCAGACAATTCTCTTAATCCAGCAGCTCCGGAGTCACGTTATCCCGGTTGTGTCTGGGTTTATCTTTGACCAGAATGCAGGCCTTCATTACCTCGGTAAGGATTCTGGACCTGTATTTGCTCTCATAGTAGCCGATAATGGGCGCAATGGGATTGCCGTCCACCACCACGTACTTGGCAGGAAGATGGGTCAGGGTCAGGGCCTGCACGTCCGCAAAGCAGCGGCTGCAGGTACATACCCCATACTTGCCCATCTGGCCAAGAAGATCGTAGCGGCCAATCACTTCCTCCATGACATTGACCATATGATAGCGGCGTGTCCTGGACGAATCTTTGTTTTTGCTTTCTTCTGCCACGGCGCTGGCCTCACTGCCTGCAGCCTGTGAAGCTGCCTCCGGCTCTGTGGCGGTTCCCGTTACATCTGCGGCCTGTGGGGCTGCACCTGGCTCTGTGGCGGTTCCTGCTGCCTCTGCTGCCGCCTCTGGGTTTACTTCTGGGTTTGTCATCATATCTGCTGCCTCCGGCATCCTAGAATCTGCTGCATCCTTGGGGGCATCCCCTTCACCGCCTGCTGTGGCCGCGGCTGCCGGTACTGCCTCCGGTGCAGGTGTATTTCCGTTACCTGCTTCCCGCTCCACCTGCTCTTCCAGGCGCTCACGGATCGCATCCGAAATCTTGTCGTTCTCGCTGGCATCCACCACAATCACCTTCCTGTCTCCCGCCTGGTTCTGTAAGGCTGCGGGTTCCTGCCCCTTCCCGGCATCCGGAGTCCCTGCTCCTTTGCCGGAAGCTGTCTCCTCCGGCGCCTGGACTTCCGGTGCTTTCTCCTCCGGCTCAGGCGGTGCTCCGTTGGTAATCAGGTTCAGCACATGGGACGTCTTATTGGTCTTTCTTGCCATTTCCCGCCACCTCCTTTAAATGAATTATATCAGCAATTTCTTCAATAAATGCCTGGTAATCTTTCACGGCTGCGGAACGGGGATTATAGTCAAAGATACTCTCTCCATGGGCCGGTGCTTCCGCAATGGCTACACCGCTGCGGATCTTGGTATCAAATACTTTGGTTCCGATCTGGTCTGCAAGCTGCTGGGCCATCTCCAGCACATCCCTGGAAAGCAGGGTACGTCTGTTGAAACGGGTCAGAAGAATCCCCAGCACATTAAGCCGCGGATTTAAGGCAGACCGCACGGATTCCACTGTCTCCTTTAACTGGGACAGACCCACCAGACTCAGAATGTCCGAAGCCATGGGAATGATCAGAAAATCCGATAAGGCATAGGCATTGACCGTCAGCAGATTCAGGGCCGGAGGCGTGTCAATGATGATATAATCATAATCCTCCATCACCGGAGCAAGGGCATCCCGGAGAATATACTCCTTGTGGGCTGCCGGAGTATGCTCCAGGCCGCTGCTGCTAAGCGTAATATCCGAAGGCAGGACATCACAGTACTCGGTCATGTAAACTGCCTCCTGCACAGACATTTTGCCCTTAAGGACATCCAGAACCGTGGCCCCGTTGGTGGACTCCGATCCCATGCAGAACCCAAGATTCCCCTGGGGGTCCAGATCAATACATAGTACACGCGTGCCTGCCATTGCAATGCCTGCCGCCAGCGCGGAAGAGGTGGTCGTCTTGCCGACGCCGCCCTTCTGATTCGAAACAGTGATAATCGTAGCCAAAGTATTCCCTCCGATTTCTCATCATATTAGTAGCCGGAACCTTACTCCCACAAAAGCAGCTCCGTTCCGTCCGGGACCTGGTCCACGGTCTGGGAAACACTGTCCTCTGTAAGGACCACCCAGCCCTCCTTCACAGCCGCCCCTGCCTGGGCAGCCGCCTCAGCCCTGCCGGCATTCCAGTCCTCCAGCTCACATTCGCTGCCATTGACAAAGTAAATAATATCGTCCCAGTCATTGACGTCTGTGGTAAAATGCCAAAGGTTGTCAAAGAAATACCCGTCCCGCTTCAATTCAAAATAATCCAGGTCCAGGCCGTTGCCGTAGTCCACCACCAGCCAGGTATTCTCCTCCTGGGGACTTCTGGTCAGCCAGGAAACCTCTTCACTGGTCCAGTCCATCTGGGAGGCCACAAGATACTTCTCCTCCTCCGGATTCCAGATCCCCACATACAGCAGACGGCTGGGAGCCGCCCCATTGTCCACAATGGCCAGATCCTTATAGCTGTCACAGTTGAGATCCGCCAGGAGAAACCCCGGCCGCATGGACTCCTCCAGCTTCTTGTACTCCCGGCTCTTAAGGACCGCGTTCAACTCTTTCTTCACGGCCTTGCGCCAGGTGTCAAACCGCTCCACCACAGTCCCTTCCGGCCCCACAAACTTGTCATCTTTGGTGAAGGTATTATAACATTTTGCCCCGTCCTCCCCAAGATAATACTTGTTGCCGTCGGACTCGTCCGTGATCCAGCCGGTCTTCATGTAACCCTTGGAATCCACATAATACTCCTTGCCGTCCTCCACGATCCACTCGTCCTCAGCCGGCGTATCCGGGCCATACATGTACCGCCACTTCTTCTTGTCCTGTTCCCAGCTTCCCTCCCGGCCAAACACGGTCAGGCACAGCAGACAGGAACACACGGACACGGCAAGGACGCACCGGCACATATGCCGGATCTTCTTACCATACAGCTTCTGAATCTTTCTATCAGTCATATAACCGTTCCCTTCATTACCGCCGGCAGCGCGGTCCGGAGTGCCTGCTGCCGGTCCCCGGGCAGATCCGGCCGGATCATCCAGCCGGCCCATGGCAGGTCTCCTACATTCTGGCCTCAGCCTCCATCCGCTGCCGGAACTTCTCCAGCAGCTCATCCAGAATCAGCACCAGATGTCCGATCTCCGGCTTGGTAAGCTGCTCATCGGCTCCTAAGTCTTTCCCTTTCTTGCGCATCTGGTCATCGATCAGGGACGAGAAGATCACCACCGGAATCTTCTTCAGATGGTCGTCATCCTTGATCAGCTTGGTCAGACGGTGTCCGTCCATCTCCGGCATCTCAATGTCCGTGATCACCAGATTCACCTGGTCGTACAGATCCGGTGCGTGACGGATGGAAGAAAGATAATCCCAGGCTTCCTGGCCGTTGGTAAAGTTACGCAGGTTGGTAAAGCCTGCCCGCTCTAAGGAATCGTCGATCATCTTCCGCAGAAGGATGGAATCCTCCGCAATCACAATGGGAGAATCGCACAAAGGCCTGTCGCCCAGCTCCTCGATCTCGGACATCTGGATAGTGGTCTCCGGCGCGATCTCCGCCACAATCTTCTCGAAATCCAGAATGGTCACCAGCTGGTTGTCACACTGGGCAATGCCTGTGGCCACACTCTCGTCTCCGTTGGCAATGGTCTTATCCGGCTTCTGGATATCTTTCCAGGAGATCCGGCTGATCCCCTCAATACTCTGGACCCGGAAGGCCACGGTCATCCGGTTGAAGTTGGTCACGATAAACAGATCCCGGGGCATGTTCTCCACTTCCACCCCGGACAGATACATGGCCAGATTGATCACCGTGATCAGGGTGTCACGGGGTTTGAAGATCCCCTCCACTGCCGGATGGGCCTTGGGCATGGGCTTCACCTTTGCACTCATGATGATCTCCTGTACCTTGGCCACGTTGATTCCGTAAAGCTCCCCCTGGACCCGGAATTTCATAACCTCAATTTCATTGGTGCCGGACTCCAGAAGGATGCCGTTCCTGCTCTTTGTTTTCTTCTCTGCCATGGTCTTTCTCCCCTCTCTACAAATGTCGCTCCGGCCTTCCAAAGCTGCGCACTACCACATCCCCGTTAGCCAGGTCTATGTACATGGTTCTGGCATGGGAACCACCGGTATCCTCCGCCTTAATCCGGAAGCCCTCCTGCTGGAGTATCTGCTTTACGCTGGCCGCATTCCGCTGCCCAATATTACCGAAATCCGTGTTGCCACTGATTTCAAACATCTTGGCTCCGCCTGCGATTTTGATCACAGTCCTTGATTTCATCATCCCAAATGCCGCCAGCTTCCGCAACGTCTCCCGAATCCCGGTGTCCGCGTACTTGAAGACGTTAGGGTCCTTGTCATTGAATCTTGCGGGAAGCATAATGTGCAGCAGAGCCCCCAGTCGGATAGCCGGATCGTAAAAGGTGATTCCAATACAAGAACCCAGGGCATAAGTAATGATCCGGCCCTCTCCTCTATTCAGCTTCATATCCCCAATTCCAACTTTTAACTCTTTCTCCATCACTATGAAACTCCTAATTTCTCCAATATGTTGTTCAGGGATGGGATGTCAGGAAGCATCAGAAGCCAGGCTGACAGCTGTTTCCCGTCCATGACAAAATCCGCATTGCAGTACATCAGCTTGTCGGTGTCGTAGCCGTACTCTGCAATGGGTACTGTCAGGATGGCCCCAAGCATGTTTACGGTGGCACTGGGTACAGACAGATCAATATCCACATTCACTAACTGTGAAAACGCATTTATATAGGAACATATGATAATGTTTCCGATCTCGGTCAGAGCCGAGTAGGCCAGCTGGTCCATTTCCTCAAATCTATGGTAGCTCTCGCCGATCACCCGGTCCAGCACCGTATTGGCAAAATCCAGATTAAAGAGGAACAGCATCAGGCCGTCCACATCCCCTGTCATCTTCACCAGGGTTGCCGAAGCCAGGCTCTCCACGTCGCCGATCTGGTCCACAGCCTCGTCATACCCCAGGACTCTTACCTGGGGTATGGAAATCCGGATCTCCTTCTGGAGCATCTTGGAAAGAGAGGTGGCCGCATGGCTGGTGCCGATACTTCCGATCTCCTTCATCACATCCAGCTCCTGAAGGTTCAAATCTTCATACCTTCTGAGTTTCATATATGCCCTCGTCTTTCTACCATCAGCCTCTTAAGTTGTTGATGGTGGTTGTAATCTCGTCTGAGGTCTGTACCATCTTCAGCGCATAGGAGAAAGCACGCTGGCATTCAATCAGACGGGTGAATTCCCTGGCTACATCCGTGCCGGACCCTTCCAGGGCGCCGGTGGCCATCTGCGGATTCTCCACAAGGGTAGCCTCCACCCCTTCATCCATTGGCACATACTCGTCATTGCCTACACTCATGAGACGGCTGGGATTCTGGAAGGTATAGAGGCTTACCTTTGGTTTGTCCTCATCTTCCTCGTCATCGTCGTCCTCATCCTCCTCGGGCTCGAAGTCCTCCTCCATCTCCGCCTGGAGACGCTCCACATCCTTTACCTCCAGAAGCAGCGGCTCCTGGTTCTGGTCCAGGACTCGTTTGCCAGAATCGGTCATCAGGTAAAAGCCGTCCTCCATCTCCCCCCGATGGAAATGTCCGTTCCGGGTATAGGTGATCCTGCCGGTAGCCGGGTCCTGCACCATAAAGAAGGCATTGGGCTCCATGATGGCGTAGTCTAACTGGGAGCCGGTCTGGTGGATGGCCGCGGTACCGAAGCCTGTGTAGGTTCTGGACAGCTTCATGCCTGCTCCGGCCTGGAGTTCGGTGACGGCCTCCGGAGAATCGTTCAGGTTATAATTGATCAGTTCCGCAAACACGGCGGTCTTAGGCTTAAAGGCTGTGTTGTTTACATTAGCCAGGTTGTTGGAAATGACACTGAGCTTATCCGTACAGTTGGAAGCGCCCAGGGCCCCCACATAAAATGACATGTCCATTCTGCATTCTCCTTACTTCTGATTTGCCAAACCCTACATCCGGCCGATATCCGTCACGGATTTACTCATAATCTGGTCGTACATTCTCAGTACCTGGGCAGCGCTCTGGAGGGCTCTCTGGGAGGACATCATATTGGTCATCTCCTCCACCATGTCCACATTGGACTTCTCCACTGCCTGCCACACAATCGGGCTGCCGCCGCTCTCCTCATCGGGAGTGACAGGGGCCTGGGCCGTGGAGATCAGGCCGTTGTCCTCCTTGTGAAGCTGGTCATAATCGGCAAAGTCCACCACCTTCAGGGTCCCGTAATCCCGGTCCTCCACCTGGATCTCCTCCGCGTCCTCCCCGCTTCCTCCGCCGGTAACGATCCGGGCCGTAATATGGCCCCGGCTGTCCACGGAAAAATTCTCATTGTCAATCTGGATGGGGGAATCGTCGGTGGAAAGCACCCTGCCGAAATCCTCCAGTACCAGATACCCTTCATTGTCCACTGCGAAGGAGCCGTTGCGGGTGTACCGCTCTCCTGCCGGAGTCTGGATACAGAAAA
Source organism: uncultured Lachnospiraceae bacterium (assembly GCA_910577765.1). Lineage (GTDB taxonomy): Bacteria > Bacillota > Clostridia > Lachnospirales > Lachnospiraceae > Brotaphodocola. The sequence goes on along the minus strand of CAJTOV010000004.1, from coordinate 30,166 downwards.
ATCCTTTGTCCGCAAGGGCGAAATCATAGATTCCGTCGGTCTGCTCAAAGCCCCCCTGCTCATAATTGACGTAGGTCCTGGATGCGGATTTGATCCGGGAGCTGGTGGCCAGGGCAGTGGGATTGCCCTTGTTCTGCCTTCCGGTGCGGTAGATCATCTCCTCCTGGAAGGTACTGCTGACCATTCTGTCCTGCTTATATCCGGCGGTCTGGACGTTCACCATGTTGTTACTGATCACATTGAGATTCCTGCTCTGTGTCAGCATACCGGACGCCAGATCATAAAAACCCTGATACATTGCTGTGTCCTCCTTCTTGCTCTAGTGGTTGGTATTCATATATGCTTTCAGCTTGCGTATGGCCATACTGTGAATCTGGGATACCCTGGGTTCACTGACCTGCAGCACCTGGGCGATCTGGCTCATATTCAGCTCCTCCACATAATACAGGGATACTACCATCTTCTCCTTTTCCTTTAAGCTGTTGATGCCGTCGGTGAGAATCCGCAGGGCTTCCTCCCTTAAGAAGGCCCGCTCCGGCTGGGTGGCAATATCCGTGCTGGGAATCTGGACGGGCTGCCGCTCGTCGTCGTCTCCCATGACCATGTCCAGGGAGAGCACATTAACCATGGAACTCATTCTCTGGATCTTCTGGCATTTCTTTACGTCCATCTGCAGGTAATCCGCGATCTCCTCGTCTGAGGGAGGGCGGTTCAGCTCCTCGGTCAGTGCCAGTCTGGCCGACTCGATGGATTTACTCTGCCGGTGGTAATCTCTGGGCATCCAGTCATTCTTCCGCACCAGATCGATGACCATTCCCCGTATCCTTCGGGATATGAAGGTCTCGAACTTATTATCCTTTAGTGGATCATACCGGTCGATTCCCTTCATAATGGCTATGACCCCTTCGTTGATGATATCCTCCATCTGCATGGTTCCGGAATAAAGGCTGCGCATCTGCGCCGCGATCGCCCGGACGATATACACGTATCTCAGGGTCAGTTCCTGCTTGACCTGCTGCTGCTTCCCCTCAAAATATAAGGCGAAGAGTTCTTCATTGGTCATTTCCTTCAATTCATCCGACTGATGCATGTATATCACCCTCTGCCTTTAAGCGCCTCTGGCGCCTGGTTTCTCCAGCTTCAGACTCCCAATGGACTGTATCTGAATGTTGTTGGAAATCTCATTAAATGACAATACCCGCACATTGGGATAGAACTGGTCTATTAAACGGTAAAAATGCATGCGCATGACCTGGGAGGTCAGGATCACCGGACTCTGGGAGATACCGTTGAACTTCTTTAACTGCTCCGCCATCTGGCGGATCAGGCTCTGGAGCACGTCTGGGCTTAAGGCCAGGTAATAACCGGACTCTCCCTTGGACAGGGCGCCTACCATGGTGCGCTCCAGCTCCGACTCCAGGGTAATCACCTTCATACTGCCATCCTCGCAGTACATCCGGGTAATGGTCCGCTTTAGGCTGCTGCGGATCCGCTCAATAATCCCGTCCAGATCCTTGACCGGAAGCCCGGTCTCGGTAATGGCTTCGATGGTGGTCTCGATAATGGTCTCCAGATCCTTGATGGGCACGCCCTCCTTTAAGAGACTGATCAGGATTCTCTGGAACAGACTGTAGGAGATGAGCTGCGGGAATGCCTCCTCCACCAGCTCCGGCGCTGTCTTTTTCACGTTTTCGATGAGATGGATCACTTCCTGTCTTGTGATCAGCTCATAAGCATGCTGCTTGATCACCTCCGACAGATGGGTCACCATCACGGACAGGGGATCGATGACCGTGTAGCCGTAAAGCTCTGCCCGCTCCCGGTCCTCCGGCCGAATCCAGCGGCTGGGAATGCCGTAGGCCGGCTCAATGGTCTCGATACCGTCTATCTCCCGTTCCAGATGCTCCGGCTCCAGTGCCAGGAAATAATCCATCAGGATCTCTCCGCTGGCCACTTCCTCCCCTTTTATTTTAATACAATACTGGTTAATACTCAAGCCCGAACTGTCGCGAAGACGGATGGAAGGGATTACAAATCCCATATCCTGGGCATACTGTCTGCGGAATATCACGATACGGCTGATCAGCCGTCCGCCTACGGACTCATCCGCAAGAGGGATCAGGCTGTAACCGAATTCCATTTCGATAGGTTCTACCGCCAGAAGGGTGTAGACGTTGTTGACGTCCTTGAAATACTCCTCCTCGGTAACCGGCTTGGGCTCCTCCATCTGGGGGCTTTCCCCAGGCAGGGCCACACCAGCCTCCGCCTCCCGGAACATGGCTGCCGTGGTACGGGACGGTTCCTGCTGAATCCGTCTTCCTAAGTAGTAGCCTCCCGACACAAGGCCGATGGAGACGATCCCCATCTGGATCACCGGCATACCCGGAATCACAGACATGATGGCAATGGCCACACCGCTCATCATGATTGCCTGGGGCTGGGCCATAAACTGTTTGGAAATGTCTTCGTTAAGGCTTCCTTCCGCCACAGCCCTGGTGACAATCATGCCCGTAGCCGTGGAAATCAGAAGGGACGGGATCTGGCCTACCAGACCGTCACCCACGGTTGCTATGGAGTAGGTGGTCAGGACATCCCCGATGGTATCTCCCGACTGGATGATTCCGATGATGCTTCCGCCGATCAGGTTAATGGCCGTGGTGATCAGGGACATAACCGAATCGCCCTTTACAATCTTGGTAGCACCATCCATGGACCCGTAAAAGTCCGCCTCCCGCTGTATCTTCTCCCTTCGTGTTTTTGCCTGCTGTTCATCGATAAGGCCGGAGCTTAAATCCGCGTCAATGGCCATCTGTTTCCCGGGCATGGCGTCCAGGTTGAATCTGGCTGCAACCTCGGCCACACGCTCGGCGCCCTTGGTGATAACCAGAAACTGCATCAGCACGATGATCAGGTAGATAACAATACCTACTACCACATTGCCCTGGAGAATGAAATCACCGAAAGCCTTGATGATGCTTCCGGAATTTCCTCCCTGGCTTAAGATGTTCCGGGTGGTGGACACGTTGATGCCCAGCCGGAACAAGGTGGTAATCAAAAGCAGCGAAGGGAATATGGCAAATTCCAGTGGTTCCCGGATTGTCATGGTGATCACCAGGATCATCATGGAAAGGGACATATTCAAGATAATCGCCACGTCCACCAGTGCCGCAGGCATTGGTATGATCAGCAGCAATACCACCGTGAGTACGAACAGTACCACTGAATAATTCAGTAACTTCTTCATCCTGCATACTCCATCTGTTTCAGTCTTTATAAATACGTTACCGGTTAAACATATCTTCCCGGTTGGTAGCCTTGTAAATATATACCAGAATCTCCGCCACCGCACCGTAATACTCGGCGGGGATCTCCCGGTCCAATTGGCAGGAAGCGTACAGAGCCCTGGCCAGAGGCCGGTTCTCCAGCACGTATACCCCGCTCTCCTCTGCCTTTTTGATGATCCGCAGGGCCAGACTGTCCTGGCCCTTGGCCAGCACAACGGGAGCCCCATAATGATCCGGGTCATACTTGAGAGCCACTGCAAAGTGGGTAGGGTTCTTCACTACCACATCCGCCTGGGGCACCTTCTGCATCATACGGCTCATGGCCATCTGCCGCTGAATCCGGCGGATTCTTCCCTTGATCTCCGGATTTCCTTCGGTCTGCTTATACTCATCCTTGACTTCCTGCTTGGTCATCTTTAAGTTTCTCTCATAATCCCATCTCTGGTAGAGATAGTCCAGAAAGGCAATCACCACAAAGGCGATACAGACCTTGACAACCAGGCTGAACATCATGTTCAGCATCAGAATAGACGAGTTAAAGGGCATCATGTCAATGGTCCTGGCAATGGCTTCCAGATCATCCTTAATAATATTGTAAAGGATCACCAGAAGGATACAGATCTTGATCAGGTTCTTCACCAGGTCCACAATCTTCTTTAAAGAAAACAGGTTCTTTATGCCCTTAATGGGGTTCAGCTTGCTGAACTTGGGCCGGAGCACCTTGAAGGTCACATTGAATTTGGTCTGGGTTCCGCCGGCCACAATGCCGCAGACCATGGCCACTAAAAGCAGGGGCAGGGCGCATTTGGCAAAGGACACCACGGAAAGCATAAATAACTGGTAAGTCAGAAGGGAGGCCTGGGACTGTCCTGCGCCGCCTAAAAGCAGCTTCATGTAATCGCGGAGCGTCACGTATATGTGGGGCATCATGATCCTTGCCACCCAGAAGACCCCGATCAGCATCACTACTGTGGATATCTCCCGGCTCTGAAGGACGTTACCGTCCTTGCGGGCGTCGCTCCGCCGCTTACTGGTAGGCTGCTCAGTCTTTTCCTGTCCATTACTTTCTGCCAAGCCCCACCACTTCCTTTCCGCCGCCGTGACTGCCGGAATATCCGGGCCGTCACCCGCGGCTTACCGCATCAGCATCACCAGCCGCTCCAGGGACTGGTACATGTTGTTCAGGACTATATACAATTTATCGGACATGGGGCTGAACAGGAGCAGAAGCATGGAAAGCCCCACGATTATTTTCATTTGGAAATTAATGGAAAACACATTAATCTGCGGAATCATCCGCATCAGGATTCCCACGGCTGTCTCCGCCACCATCTCCATGGCTATAATGGGAAAGGCAAGCTGCATACCCATAAGAATCCCGCCGTAAAACATGTCAACCACTGCCAGAGCAAGCTCCGGCTTAAACGTGACGGTTCCAAAAGGAACCAGCGCCGACGAGCCGTAATAAATACTGATCAGCCGCACATGTCCGTTGGTGGCTATGAACAGAAGGATCAGGAAGGCATTATACAGCCCTGCGGTCAGGGTCATCTGGGTGCCGTGGACCGGGTCATAGACCTGGGCCATATTCAGACCCATAACGGAATCCATTACACCGGCTGCATACCGGACCGTGAAAAAGGAAAGCTCCATGGCAAATCCCAGTACCATGCCGAAGAACAGCTCCATCAGCAGCATGACCATAAATTCCAGAAGCCCTGCGGGCTCCCGCACCAGGCCGCCCTCATGGCTCACATAAAGCATGACCGAAAGCACCAGAATAAACGCTGCCCTTATGTTCCTGGGCAGACTGGACTGGCGGAATATGGGATTCATTCCAATGGCCCCGCTCATACGTGCCAAAATCAGGGTAAACAGTATCAGCATCTATCTTAACTCCCGGCTATGATGGAAAGCATGGAACGGTAAAAATCCTGGAGGGACACCAGCATGGAACTCCCCAGTATCCCCATCATTGCAAGAATAGCCAGAAGCTTCGGCACAAAGGTCAGTGTCTGCTCATTGATCTGGGTGGCTGCCTGGAATATGGCAATCACCACACCTACAATCATACTGGTAAGCAGAAAAGGCATCGCCAGCCTCAGAGCCAGCTGGAATGCCTGGTATAAGATATCAAGTACCTCTAAATTGTTCATGGCTACCTCCTGTGAGACCCACACAACGTTTTCCTGCCTTTTTGCCCGGTTCTACCGGAAGTTGGACACAATGGTGGCGAACAGAAGCTCCCACCCGTCCACAGTCACAAACAGCAGAAGCTTGAACGGCATGGCAATCATAGTCGGCGGCAGCATCACCATACCCATGGACATCAGGGTCGTGGCTACCACCACATCAATCAGCAGGAAGGGCAGATAGAGCAGAAACCCTGCCAGGAATCCTTTCTTAAGCTCCGAGGTCATAAAGGCCGGCGTCACCACCGTCAGGGGATATTCTTCCACATTGTCCCGGACCTGGGTGCCTGACATCTCCACAAAGCGGTCCAGGGTAGTCTTCTCTGTATTGCGGAGCATGAACCGCTTCATAGGGTCCTCCAGCCTGGACACCGCCTCCTGCTGGGAGATCTCTCCCCGCACATAAGGGTCATAAGCGGTCTGCTGGATCTCACTGATTACCGGGCTCATGATGTACAGAGTCAGAAACAGGGCGATCCCGGTCAGGACCATATTGGGCGGATTCTGCTGGGCTCCCATGGCTGTCCTGGTAAAGGACAGGATAATAATGATTCTGGTAAAGGAGGTCATCATCACCACAATGGAGGGCAGAAGCGCCACCAGTGTCAGCGTGATGATCATGTCCAGAACCGGAACACTGCCTCCGTTCAGGCCCGTCAGAAGTTCATTCATGGTCTTCCTCCTTCTTGGCGTATCTTCGGAGCAGACCCGCGAACACCTGGTCCGGGACCTTGCCCGCCGCCGGTTCCTTCTCCGGCAGCTCTCCCTGGATCTCAGCCAGAAGCTGGATACCGGCCGGACTGGAACCGATGAGAAAATTCCGGTCCATGAGTCTGACAAGCAGCAGATGCCTGTCAGCCCCGATCTGAAGCTGCCCGGCAATCCGGAGCATACTGTCCCTGGAGCTGCGGACCCAGGTCTTTCCCAGGGCGCGGCTGAAGCAGTATGCCAGCAGAAGCACGAACACCACTGCCAGCAGTGCCCCCATCAGTGACAAAAAATCATCTCCCATTACAAACTCTCCGGAATCAGGTTCCTGGCAACGATCTCTGTGATACGGATGCCGAAATTATCCTCAACCACCACGATATCGCCTTTGGCGATACACTGGCCATTGACATACAGGTCTGCCTGCTCTCCTGCCATCTTGTCAAGCACAACGAGAGAACCCTGGGTAAACTCCAGAATATCCTTTACCAGCTTCTTGGTCCGCCCGATCTCCACGGAAATCTCCAGCGGAACCTTCATCAGCATCTCCTGGTTGGTCCGGCTCTCCACGCCGTCTCCGCCGTCGTCCTCCAGTACCAGGGAACTCATGGGGCGGATCAGGGACGGTTCGGAGCTTCTCTGGGGCTCCTTTGCCTTCTCCTTCATGCTGTTCATCATTTCCATCATCTGCATCTGGGACTGCTGCATCTGATTGAGAAGCTGTAGCATAAGCGGATCGGGGGCTGCCTGGTAAGCCGGATAAGGCATCTGTCCCGGCTGGGGCACGGGTGCCTGGGGAACCGGCTGCGGGGCAGGAGCCTGGGGCGCTGCCGGAGCCGCTGTCTGGGGCTCGGGCTGGGGCGCTGCCGGCTGGGACGCCTGCATCAGTGCCTCGATCTCCGCCTGGGACATCATACCGCCGGAAGGTTCCGGAGACGGGGCAGGCTCCTCTGCCTGGGCAGACTTCATCAGTGCCTCGATATCTGCCTGGGACATAACCTTCTGGGCTCCGGGACCCTCTGGTTCCGGTTCCGGTGCCGGTTCCGGAGCAGGTGCCGGCGCCGGCTCTGCCGCCTGGCTCATGGACACCTGGAAAGGCTCCAGAAGCCGCTTCACCAGCGGTTCGGACAGAATGTTGAAGAATTCACTCTTTAACTGGCCCTCAATCTCCAGGGAGAAACGGACCACCACCATACTGCTGTTGCCGGGGAAATACTTCTCCTTAAATACTACCTCGCTTTCCACCTCAAAGGAGACCGGAGTGGAAATATCCACAGGCATCCCCAGGAATTCGGACAAGGCCGTAGCCGAAGATCCCATCATCTGGTTCATGACCTCACAGATGGCACTGCGGTTCATTTCATCCAGTTCAAAGGCTTCCGGCGGAATCTCTTCCCCCATCATCATGCCCACAATGATGCGGACATCATTGCGGCTGAACATCATAATATTGCGTCCGTCCAGACCCTTGACATATGCGATTTCCACTCCTACAGCCGGTTCCAGCTTCTTGTACTCGAACTGGTCGCCGGTGAGGATTCGGACGACAGGTGTCGTTATGTTCACTGCTGTGCCCAGCATAGTGGAAACCGCTGTCGCTGACGCGCCGAGGCTGATATTCATAATCTCGCCAATGGCGTCTATTTCCATTTCGTTAAAGCTGTTAGCACCCATTTTCTAATCTCCTTTTGTTATGCGTTATTTCCCGATTTCTAATGCTTTCTGGGCCATCAGCTTCATCGCATTAAAGGCCGTAATATTAGCCTCATAGGACCTGGTTGCGGACATACTGTCCACGGTTTCCTTAAGCAGGTCCACATTGGGAAGGTTCACATAACCGTCCGCGTCTGCGTCGGGATGCTCCGGATTGTAGACCCGCTTCATCTCCCTGTCATCTTCAATAATGTCGGCGACCCTGACCCCTTTTCCGCCCTGGACGGTACTGGTATAGCCACGTCCAAGGGAAGCGTTGCGCAGGGACTCACGGAAAGAAGTGGAGCCAAAGCTTTCAAAGACTACATCCTTCCTCCGGTAGGAGCCTCCGCCCTGGGTGCGTGTCGTGTCAATATTCGCGATATTTTCTGCGGCAATATCCATCCTGAGTCTCTGGGCGCTCAGGCCGGACGCACAAATATCAAAAGAACTCAAAAATGCCATCTTAATTCCTCCCGGATGCTATTTCCCCAGCACAGCATTGACAGTCTGTACAATTCTCTCGGAATTGAAGGGCTTCACGATAAAGTCCCTTGCACCGGACTTGATTGCATCCACGACCATGCTCTCCTGGCCCATGGCGGTACACATAACCACCTTGGCGCCGGCATCGGCTTCCTTGATCTTCTTCAGTGCCTGAAGGCCGTCCATGTTGGGCATGGTGATATCCATGATCACCATATCCGGCTTTTCCTCGCTGTACTTCTGTACAGCCTCCGCGCCGTCCTGGGCTTCCACAAAATCATCGTACCCGCTGGCGGTCAGCGCCTTCTTAATCATCATCCTCATAAATGCCGCATCGTCTACCAACATAATCTTTGCCATTTTCCATTTCCTCTCTTTTCATTAATTCTCTATGTAAGCCTCCACGCCCGCTGGCAGTGGATTTTCATAGTACTTCTCTGCTCAGACTAACAGACTGCCTGGTCATTCCGCTTCCGGGGCATAGGCCGGTTCAAATGTTCCTTCTTCCTCCCCAGCCTCCTGGCCGTCTTCCACCTCGTAGGTACGTTCCTCGATGCGGATTGCCATATTCTTCTTATATACCCCCATCTGACCGGTGAACCAGGGCTGCCTGCCCACAAACAGCTTGACACTGCTGTTCCTGGGTTTGTTCAGATCGATGACGTCACCCACCTTCAGATGATAGATATCGCTCAAATCAAGTTCCACCGTACCAAGCTGGCCTGTAACCGGAAGCTGGGTATGACGGATGTTGTCCAAAATGATCTCCCGGTTGTCCTCGTAAGCAAAGCCTCTGGCAATATGCTTACGGCTGTCGATCATATGGAAGATAAATTCCAGAAGAGTACCCGGCATACAGATGCGGACCTTTTCCACGGCCAGACCTGCCACGTCCACATTGAGATGGATGATGGCCACGGTCTCGTCCAGACCAAGCTCCTGGACCATACTGGGGTTCTCTTCGATTCTCTGTACCTGAAACTCAATATTAATATAATTGGAAAAGCCATCTTTCAAAGCCGCGGTAAAGTATTCCACCACCCTGCGGTACAGGGCAACCTCCACATCGGAGTAGCGGTAATCGGAATCTACCTTTACCACCTCGTCGCCGCCGCCCAGCATATGGTTGATCAGGGTGATGACCAGTCCCGGTGTGATGAACATCATCAGGGGGACATTATTCTTTCCTTTTTCCGGCACAGTGGCATCAATCAGCGTCATGCAGTCATTCTCATGGAAAGCATTGACATATTCATAATACCGGCGCTCCTGGACTTCCAGCACTGTGATATCCGTCATAACACGGAAAATACCGTTGACCTGGGAGGTAATGATTCTGGCATAGTTTTCGAATACACTGCTCAGGATCTTCATCTTTTCTTTGGTGAATTTCCTGGGGCTGTAGAAATCGTACCGGCTGTACTTGGTCTTCTCCGGTTCCTGCTTATGCTCCACTACCTTGGTCTCGGTCTTGCTTTCCGGTTCAGGCTCACTGCTCTGCATGGACTTTAAAAGCGCGTCAATCTGACTTTGGGATAATACATCTGCCATTGCGTTAAGCCACCTTTTCTATAATATTCAGACACCGTTCCCGAAAGCCTGCTGGAAGACTCCAACAAGGCCTATGGAACCGGCACTCCCTCCGGTTCCGGGACTGGTGCCGGGGGCGCTGCTGCTTCCGGGGAAGCTTCCCCGCCGCCTTCCTCTGCCCTGGGCGCCTGAAGGCTGGACACGCCGTCCTGCTCCACAGGCTGGTCGGAGGAATCGTCCGCAGGTGCAAAACCGTGATCACTGTTGACGGGCTGGCCGTCGGTAACTACCGTCTTGTCTGCATTGACACCACTGGTATACTCTTCATAATACTTGTTCATGGAGTGCACGTCTGCACCCTTATCCACCATCAGGATCTCCACGCGGCGGTTCCTGGCCCTTCCCTCCCGGGTGCCGTTGTCTGCCACCGGGCGGAACTGTCCGTAACTGATATTCACCAGCTTTGCCGGATCAATGGCTTCCTTTAACTGGATATAGATACACACTTCGCCGGCACGCATGGCAGAAAGCATACGGTCCGTCCTTGGGTTATTGGGCCGGTCGGGATCACCCTGGGCGGTGTGGGCCATGATGTTCACCTGCTCCAGCATCTCATCTGCCGGGGCAATGGCCTCACAGAACACATCCAGCGTCTGCTTACCAGCCTCAGTCATGACGGAGCTGTCCCCGTCAAAGAATGTCTTATCTTCAAATACAATAAAGGTATAATCCTCCCCGCGTGAGATGGTGACCCCGTCGATCCCCATCTCATTCATGACTTCGGCAATGGTCAGATACAGGGTATCCATGTCAATATCTGCCTCTGTTTCCGGAATGTCCGGGGTTCCCTGGGTATTGCTGGCATCTTCTTCATCCGGCACCACAATACCATTGACCGTAACATCCTCCTGTACTTTGGCATTGGACGCCGGGTAAATACTGCGGACAAACACTTCCCACTTCTGCTGGTTTAAGCTTGACATAGAGTAAAGCATGACAAAGAAGCAGAGGAGCAGTGTAACCATGTCGCCGTATGTATCCATCCAGTTGCCGCCGCCGTCTGTGGGACGGTTCTTTTTCATTTCTCTCCACCCCCTGCTGCATTGGCCTTGGATAACAGTTTCTTCTGCTGGGACTGCTTAAGGGATGCAAGCAGATGCTCTCTCAAATACTTGGGGTTCTCACCTGCCTGGATGGCAATGATACCCTCTACGATGGTGGAGCAGTAAAGTTCCTCCTCATCCTGACGGATGCGGAGCTTCTTGGCAATGGGGTGGCAAAGCAGGTTGGAGAAGGCACTTCCGTAGAAGGTTGTGATCAGAGCCACACCCATATCCTGGCCCAGGGAGGATGCACCGCTGCTGTCTCCTAAGTTCATGCCTTTCAGCATGTTGATCAGACCTACCAGGGTACCTACCATACCGAAGGCCGGCGCGTAGGCGGATGCTTTCTCGTAGAGACCTGCCGCCTGGTCATGGCGGGTCATCATGTTCTCCAGCTCCCGCTCCAGGATCTGGCGGACACGGTCAGGATCATTGGCATCAACAATCATCAGAAGGCTCTGTTTGAAAAACGGGTCCTTGATCTCCTCAGCTTTTTCTTCCAGGGCCAGCAGGCCGTTCTGCCTGGCGACCATGGCCAGATCCACAAGCTGGTCTACAAGCTTGGGAACATTATACTGTTTCCCGCGGAGCAGGACCATAAAGTGTTTGGGAATATCCTTTAAGATTCCCAGGGGATAGCTGGCGATAACCGCCGCAAGGGTTCCGCCGATAACGATCAGCACACTGGGCGGGTCCCAGAAGTTCCCCAGCTTTGCTATTCCTATACCATTTACTATTAAAGCCGCGCCTAGCGCTATACCAATGATTGTTGTCAAATCCATCTCAATGTGCCTCCTGTATCGTAACACTCCTTACTTGCATTATGCCAATTTCGGTAACCGTTCTGCCAAACGTTAAGCTGCTACCTATTTTACATAATTTTCGTTTCAAAAGCAACAGCGCTGTGTAAAAATTCCGTTACTTTTTGTAATATATGCTCTACTGTGTCTTTTACCAGGTAGTAGTCGCCGTTGACCATCATCACTTTGGATTCCGGAATGCTGACCACGTACTGGATCTGGAAGTAGTTTAAGTAGATGACTTCGCCGTTTAAACGAGTGAGTTTGATCATGTTTATGCCTTCTCCTGAAAATTGGTTGTGGGGAGGCCCTTTTCTGAGGGGCCTTGTGGGGTGATGATTCCTAAAACGGCATTGGGGCTGCGTAACAGTTCCGATAACCCTTGAACCGTTACGGGGCTGCCGCTTTTTACGATTATGGCTGCTGTTTTATTTCTCTTTTAATCGGTTTTCTTATGATCGGTTTTTACGGATTCTGCTCTTTCTGTTAGGTTCCGTCCCGGGGTATGCCCACCGGGATACGGTTTTGTTCCGGCGCAGACTTACAGTTTCATCTGCACCGGAACTAATTCATCATATCACTAACGCTTCATATTTACAAGCTCATTTAATATTTCATCGCTGACCGTGATCATCTTGGAGTTGGCCTGGAAGCCTCTCTGGGTGGTGATCATGTTGGAAAACTCGGTGGCAAGGTCTACGTTGGAGGCCTCTAAGTAGCCGGTCATTAAGTCGGAGGTGGTGCCGCCGGGGATAGTCGCTGAACAAGCACCAGTATTATCTGATTCATTAGCTCCATAGTAATACTGGCCTTTCTTCGTAAGGCCTTCCGGGTTTTGGAATGTCGCGATTGCCAGTTTGCCAAGGGAAACGCTCTGTCCGTCATTAGGATCTTTCGTTCCATCAGCCTTCGGAGGAAGTTTTGTAATTGCTGTTACTTCCCCAAGCTTATTAATCTGTATACTGTCCATTTCTATTGCCGCACCAGTAAATGCCAATGTGTTATCACAAGCTCTTATGGGAACTAATTTTGTTGTGTCAATTGTAGAGGAATCCGATGCGTCTGTGGGCTGAAAACCATACACAAAACGTCCATTTCCATCTACCAGATATCCGTTGCCATCAAGCTTAAACTGACCTACACGGGTAAAATCAAAATCATTTTTCTTTATATCAGCCTCCGTTACTCCGACATTTTCCTTTTTGGTTGCATGTGTAATAAAGAAACCATCTCCATTGATGCTGGCATTAAGCCCGCCCATATAGGTAGGAGTAGACGCTGTCATATCTGTGGCGATTGTTCCCATCAACGCACCATAACCAAACTGAGCCGCATTGGTACCACCAGCAGTGGTTGTTCCTTTTGTAGAAGCATTGGTGGTCTGGTACATAGCCTCCTGAAAGCTGTAGATCTGGGATTTAAAACCAAAGGTATTTACGTTTGCTATATTGTGTCCGATTACGTCCAGTTTATTCTGGTGTGCGCGCAGTCCTGCGACTGCGGAGTCCATTGCTCTTAACATATGCCATATTCCTTTCTGCTGTTCCTTAGCCGGTGCACTTCGGGCAGCCGGCACAGCATCCTTGCGGTCCTGCCTACATCAGAACAGCACTGTCGATGTTGGTAAATATTTTTTTGTCTGTGTCATCCTGGGACATGGTGGTCACCACGATATTGTTGGGTACGTTGACGATGAATACGCCCTGGCGGCCGATGACGGCTACGTCTTTGGCGCCTTTCTGCCGTGCCTGTTCCACCGCGTGTTCCAAATCCCCCAAGAGACTGCTGTCAAGCTGAATCCCTCTTTCATCGAGCCGTTTTGCCGCGTGCTTGGAAAAGTTCAGGCTTTCTCTTGCCCGTCCGGAAAGCAGCTCGCCGAAACTGACAGTGGATTGTGCCTGCCTGGCGGGGGACTGTGTCTGTTCCACACCGGAGGCATGGCCATATTGTACATGACTTACTCCGTTAATTCCCATAGTTGCTCCTTTCCAGCTGCGGCCGGTCCTTAAAGGCTGTTACCGGCTCTTAGATAAATAAGCTGGGATCATATAGGGGGTTGCTGTTCTTCTTGGAGTCACCGTCTACACCGCCTGGCGGGGTTGTGGTACCGGAACCGTCTGTATCCGGGTCCTTGTCACCGTCACCGTCGCCCTCTCCTTCACCCTCGGTCTTATCCTCAAAGGGATTGTCGATCTTGCCCATGCCTAAGACGTAGGTAAGTGGGTAGGGGTTCTTGTCGCCTTCTAAGTAAATGTAGGGGCTGCCTCCTACGAAGCTGACCTTCTCCACCTTGCCGTATTTGACATTGGTAGGCTGGCTTCCGTCGTCCCCTTCTTCCACAACTGCTACGGTAATCTCTTGTCCTACCAGTCCGGCTGCGTATGTCTGGGTGGACACGGCCGTAGAGGTCTGGATAGACTCGGTCATGGCGGTCAGGGACTGGACCATGGCCATCTGGGTCATCTGGCCCATCATCTCGCTGTTGTCCATGGGGTTGGTCATATCCTGGTTAGCCAGCTGTGCGGCCAGCAGCTTGAAATAGCTGGTAATAGTCAGTGTATTCTTGTCATTGCTGCCTGGCTGATAGTACTGTTGGGTATACGGATCGGAGGTTCCGCTGATTTCACCAACTGCCATACTGTGTTTCCTCCTTTTTCTTTCTTACACAAGCCCAAGCCGGAGCATCTGGGTAAATGACTCTGTCTGGTCGTGTTTCTGCTTCTCCGGTTCGTCCTGACGGCGCTGCTGGTGTTCCTGGCCGGTCTGGCCTTCTTCCATCTGCTGTCTGGGGTCCGGGGTGTAAACCTCTGTTACCTGGCCGGTCTTCTCTTCCAGAATCCGGGCGATCTCGCTGGCGTTCTGGCTTAAAAGCTCCAGGGTTCTTGGGTTCTCGGATACAATGGATACGGCTGCCTTGCCTGCCTCATAGACCACGCGGATGGTCATCTTGCCAAGGGACGCAGGTTCTAACTCAATAGTCAGTGTCCCGTCTGTCCTGGGCAGGGATGCTGCCAGCTTGTTTCCCACATCCTGAGGAAATGTCTCCGGTGTGGTGGGAACGGTAACCGTCTCCTGCCTGGGCATCTCAAAGGCTGTCAGTGCATCTCTTGCCTGGGTGCTTCCCATGCCGGATGCCATCATCTCCTGGATGGCCCCGGGGCCCTCTTGGCTGCGGCTGTCCTGGGCTCCGGTCTCTTCCCTGCGGGAACTGCCTGCGCTCTGGGCGGCTGTCAGCTCCGTGACCTGGCCGGTCTGGGAAAGTGTCTGGGCCCTGGCTGTCAGTGCCTCCTGTAGGGAAACCTGCTTCTGGCCGTCTGTTTCCCCGGCTTTCTTTGCTGCCTGGTCTGCCGGCTCCTGGGCGGCTGCCACGGATTCAAAGTTCTGAAGACTTCCGGTCAGCTCTTTGGCGGCCTCTGCCCTGGCGGCGGTTTCCGGATCACCGGCTGCTGCCTCCTGAACCTTTTCCAGAACCTTGCCCTGGGCTACTGCCTCCAGCGCCTTTGCGGATTCTGTAAGCTGGTCTGCCAGCTCACTGGTCTCTCCAAGACTCTGGACCATCATCTGGTTCAAGACTGCCTGAAGCTCTGCCATGGTGCCTGCCAGTTCCTTTTCCTGGGTCCCGTCCGGTTTTGCGGCGGTGTCTTTGGTTTCCGGCTTTGTGGTGTCTGTCTTGTCAGTCTGGCTGCCGGTCTGGTCGGTCTTGCCAGTGCTTCCCTCCTGGTTCTTCACCGGAGTATTGCTGTCTGGCTTCTTCTCCGGGGCACTGTCCTTGACCTTGCCCTGGATCATGTCGGCAAAATCGCTTTTGGATGTCTCCCTGACGGAAGATGAGCTGCCGGATCTGGACGAAGAGGATGCTTTCACAGAGCCGGTGCTGGTTAATTGTGCCATGTTGATTCCTGCCATCGGTTCCCTCCTTTCTATTAATTTTTTGAAGTGGTACACCATGTCCACTAAGTTCATACTGCGCCTTCGGCTTGCATTCACTAAGTGGCCAGGTGTATGTTCGCACTAAGCTCATGCCGCGCCTTGCGGCTTGCATTCACTAAGTGCTCACTATATAATATCAGCAAAAGCGCTGGTATTACCGGATTTAACTTTCGGCTGCTGTCCTGCCATGGACCACAAATTCTTCGATAAAGGCTTCTTCTTCCTTTGCCGCGGCTTTGCGGTATTCTACCAGGCGGCGGTCTTTGAGCTTTTCGAATTTGGAGGTGTCCACCCTGGCGGCGATGACCTCCTGCTTTTTCTTCTCTTCTTTCTTCTTCAGTACGGCCAGCTGTTCTTTCTGGACCGTAATCTGGTCCTCCACCAGGCCGATACACATATCATAGAGACGGAAATCTTCAATGGGGGCCCCCAGGAACTTGGACTCGTCAAAGCCCTTCTGGAACCCCATCAGCTCCCGTTTCAGGAGCCGGATCTCTTCATTCTTCTGGCGCACCCGGTTTAAAATGGCGGCGTGCTCTGCTTTCTCATTGTCCAGTACCTGCTGCTTGTAGGTAAGGACGGTCTCCAGACTGTACTGAAACTTTTTCACGGTTCATATCCTCCAGATGGTAACTCTGCAAAACCGGACCAGGCTCTGTCTCTCATACTGCGGACTTCCCCCGGGCCGCTGTCAGCGTCCTGCAATCTCTTCCATAAGTCCCAGAGTCTCTTCATAGGAAAAACTTTCATTAATGTCCTGCTGCAAAAACCGGTTGATGCGGTTAATCTTGGCCACTGCCTCATCCAGGGCCGGGTTAGTGCCTTTCTTGTAGGCGCCTATGGAGATCAGGTCTGCGTTCTTCTGGTACAGGCCCAGCAGGTTGCGCAGGCGGGAGGCGGACTCCCGGTGCTCCCGTGTCACAATCTCCACCATCAGTCGGGAGATGCTGGCCCCGATATCAATGGCCGGAAAATGGTTCTCATTGGCAAGCTGGCGGCTGAGAACGATATGGCCGTCCAGAATACCGCGGACCGTGTCCGCAATGGGCTCGTTGGTATCGTCGCCTTCCACCAGGACCGTGTAGACCCCGGTGATGGAGCCCTTGTTGAAGTTTCCGCTCCGCTCCAGAAGCTTTGGAAACTCGGCGTAAATGGATGGCGTGTAGCCTCTGGCAATCGGGGGTTCGCCGATTGCCAGGCCGATCTCACGCTGGGCCATGGCGTAACGGGTCAGGGAGTCCATCATCAGAAGCACATCCAGCCCCTGGTCCCGGAAGTATTCCGCTATGGTGGTAGCCACCAGAGGGCATTTCATCCGGAGCATGGCCGGCTGGTCCGAGGTGGCCACTACCAGGACGGAACGGCTCATGCCTTCCTCTCCCAGATCCTTCTGGATAAATTCCAGAACCTCACGGCCACGCTCGCCTACCAGGGCGATCACGTTGATATCGGTCTTTACATTCTTGGCGATCATACCCATAAGGGTACTCTTTCCTACACCGGAACCGGCAAAAATCCCGATTCTCTGGCCCTTGCCGATGGTGTTGAACCCGTCAATGGCCTTGACCCCGAACTCCAGCCGCTCCCGGATGGGAGGACGGTTCAAAGGGTTGGTGTACGTGCTGTTCACTGTATAATATTCCGTAGCTTTGAATCCGGAACCTCCGTCCATAGGTTCTCCCATGGCATTGATGATCCGGCCCCGGAGGAAATTGCCCACCGGCACCTTCAGCCGGCGCCGGGTGTTGCGGACAAAACTTCCGGAAGTGATGCCGCTGGTGGCCTCATAGGTCATCAGCTGGATCTTGCCGTCCTTGAACCCTACCACCTCCGCAGGCATCTGCTGGTTCTGCTCTTCGTTGTAGATCATCACCAGGTCCCCGATTCCTGCACGGCTGCCGGATGCCTCCATGGACATCCCCACCACATTTTCAATTTTCCCTATGCGTCCTACGGTCTCAGACTTTCGGATCAGCTGTGGTATCTGTTCATACATGGGCGTTCTTCCCTGTCTCCTGCTACATTCGGATGCTTCCCAGAATCTCTCTCATATTTTCCATCTGGGTGTCAACGCTGATATCGATAATTTCATTGGGCAGTTCGATGATACAGCTTCCGCTCTGTTCCTTTTCCATGACAATAAACTTGATATTGTCGGAGAGCCTGGACAGCTCGCCGATAACGTCGGCGTCGGTCTGCATCATCATCTCATAATCGGTTTTTTCCATATAGATCTTGACCCAGGCCACCTTGTTCATGCGTTCGGTCTCGGCCAGAATCATGCGTTTGATGATCTCGCCGCTGGATTCCAGACTGATACGGATCACCTTTTCTGCAATGGCAACGGAGCAGTCTTTCAGCTCATCCAGATACCGCTTCACGCAGTGCTCCTTGGCTTCCTGGACAGAGGCCAGGGCCCGCTCCATATCCTGCTTAAAGGCATCCAGGCTGCTCTGGTAAGCGGCATGGTATTCGTCCCTGGCCGCTTCCGTGCCTTCCTCCCGGCCCTGGGCATGACCGTCTGCATAGCCCTCTTCCCGGGCCTGGCGGCGGATCTCCTCCGCCTGCTCCCTGGCTTCCTGGAGAATGTCTTCTGCTGTCTCGTTGGCCCGCATGATGATGCCCCGGGCTTCCTCCCTGGCGCCTTCTTTGATCTGGCTGGCCTGGTTGTAGGCCTCCTGGTCCTGGTCGCTGGATACCCAGACTTCCCCGGAGCCTTTGGCTCCCGGCTTTTTACGGCTGTCCGAACCGGAAGTGTTCTCTGCCTTCTGGGGCTTTATGGTCTCCGCAGGCGGGACAAACCGCCGGACATTCACGGCACTGCCAGTCTTTACAACGCCCCTACAAGAAGACATCCTGTTCATCGCCTCCCTTGCTGATGATCACTTCCCCGGACTCCTCCAGCTGGCGTATGATATTAACAATACGCTGCTGGGCTTCCTCCACATCCTTCAGTCTCACATTGGTGGTGGTCTCCAGATCGCCCTTGACGGTCTCGGCCATACGCTTGGACATGTTGGAGAAGAACAGGGACTTCATCTCTTCGGAAGCATTCTTCAGGGCAAATACAACATCCTTGGCGTCGCAGTCCCGGATAAAGCGCTGTACGGAACGGTCGTCCATATCCAGAATATTCTCGAATACGAACATCTTGTCTTTGATGCTCTGGCACAGCTCGGGATTGGTTTTGTCCAGTTCCTCGAAGATCCGCCGCTCGTTGCTGCGGTCCACATTGTTCATGATGTCTGCCACAAAGTCTATACCGCCCAGGTTCATGTTGTCCTCGCTGGTAATAATGGTGGCAAACTTGCGTTTCATCTCTTCCTCTACAATGGCAATGGCTTCCGGGGATACCCGGTCCATCCTGGCCATGGCTTCCACCGTGGGAATCCGCTTGTTCTCCGGAAGCTGCTCCAGTACCTTGGCCGCCTGCTCCGCGTCCATATAGGACATGATCAGGGCAATGACCTGGGGCCGCTCATGCTGCAGCAGGGAAAGGAGGGCCTTGGGGTCTCCCTTCATAAAGAAGTTGAACGGTCTGGACTGGAGGGTCTTGGATACCTTCTCCAGCAGGGACCTGGCCGTGGATTCGCCGAATGCTTTCTCCAGAACATCCCGGGCATAATCCAGACCGCCGTCGGTCATCATCTTGTGGGTAAGACACAGCTTGTAGAATTCATCCAGGGCACTTTCCACCTGTGCGTTGGTGGTCTTGCCCATCTTGGCCACTTCAAAGGTCAGGTCTTCAATGTCTTCCTCGCTTAAGTACTTATAGATCTGGGAGGCTTTGTCAGCTCCCAGGGAAACCACTACAACCGCTGCCTTCTGCTTGGTGTCCAGTGGTTTTGCGGACTCTACATCTTCCGCTACATCAGGCTTACTTGTGTTTTCTTCTGCCTTCGCCACCGCCGCTTTCCTCCCCTCTCAGCCAGCTTTGCATCAGCTTCGCCGCAATCTGCGGGTTCTGCTCAATAAAGTCGCCGATATTCTGTTTCAGTTTCAGGCTGCGCTGCATACGGAGATTGAGGATCTCCTCATTCTGTTCCATCTCAGCGTCTTCTTCCAGGATCTGGCGTACTGCCTCGGTCTCCGGCGGAGCCTCCTCAGCCTGGCCTGCTTCCGGCCATGCAGCAGCTTCCCCGGTATCCTCGATCTCCGCAGCCTCCTCTTCCCCTTTCTTCCTGCGTTTTCTGCGGGTAAGCAGAAGCAGCAGGAGAAGCAGAAGCAGAATCCCGCCTGCAATCAGGGCAATGATCAGCGGAAGCGGCAGCCCTGTATCTTCATCCTCATCGGGTTGTGTCGGAGGCGTCACAATGGGAACATCTTCCTGGGCCTTGCTTTCCGCGGACAGCGCCCGGATGATGGTGATCTTGGCGGCTGCCTCTTCCTGGCTGATGCCTGCGGAATTGGCTACCAGATTGATCAGGTTCCGTTCCGGAATGCTGGTATCGTCCGTATCAATGACTACGCCGATGGTGGTGTTCTCCAGGACTCCCGGATCCACCTGGCGCTGTTCCCGGATGGAATCAAAGAGCCAGTCCCGGGCCGCAGTGCCGTTGGCATAGCTGTCGTTGACTGCCCCGCCGCCGTTGTTGGCCGTATAACGGGGGGTGTCCGCATTGGCATCGGCACCGGCCACCCCGCCGGCTTCCTGGCCGGTGGTGCCGGAATTCTCAAAAGAGGTCTCCTCCCGCTGGAGCAGCCCCGTCTTGTCTTCCTCGTCAATCTTCTCAGGAACATTGTACCGGGTAATCTCCTGGATCAGTTTGTCGGTGTTAAGGGTTCCCTTGACAGCCACGGCTACTTTTCCCTGGCCGTATAGCTTCTCCAGAACCCGGCGCACATTACCCGCGATCTGGTTCTCGATCTGGGTCACCAGCTCCGTGTATTCCCCGCTGCCGCCGGTGCCGTCATCGCTGCCCACTTCGGTCATGGTCTCTGCATCAAAAACCGACACACTGGTAAAGGTCATGCCCCGGACGGAACGGCTGATCAGGTTCTTGATGGCAGCCGCCTGGTCACTGGTTAAGGTCTGGCCCTTCTTCATGGTCACCGTTACCGCGGCGGAAGCCTCCGTGCTGGTATCGTCTCCCAGGGCGTAGGTCTGCTGTCCGGCCTCGGCAATGGTCACCTTGGCATCCTGAACCCCTTCAAAAAGGCGGATCTGGGCACCCAGACGGTCCTGGAGCTCATACCGGGTATACTGCTTCTTGTCAGACTCAGTGGTCATAAGACCGGAATTGTTCCGGTACATGTCATATGTAAATCCACTCTTGGGATAGCCCTCGCTGAGCATCTGGACCCTGGCCTGGTCCACAGTGCCGCTGGGCATGTGGATGGCTCCGTTCTGGTCATCATAGCGGTACGGATACCCCTGCTCCTGGAGAAGGGCAACCACCTGCTGGGCCTCCTCCTGGTTCAGTCCTGTAAACAGGACGCTGTAGTCTTTCTGCTCCGTCAGCTTGAGAGCGGCTACAGCCAAAATAGCGATTGCTATGGTACCTCCCACAATCGCTATGAGCAATTTCTTGGTTTTGTCTGACAGATTCTGCCAGTGTTCCTTTAAATTCTGCACTTTTCCAACCTCGGCTCTATGTATCTAAAAACTGTATATTATACACTCATTTTCAACAGTTCATTATAGGATTCAATCGTCTTATTTCGCAGGGATATCAGCATATCCACGCTAAGCGCCGCCTTGGCTTCCGCAATCGGCAGACTGTGTGCATCATCCAGACGCCCGGTGGCCAGGAGATACTGTTTGGTCTCCACGTCCGCCTGGGCATCCTGCACCTGTTGAATGGCATTCTTAAATACATCCCGGAAAAGCGCCGCCTCGCTTCCGCGTGTGGTAATCTTCTGCTGGGCCAGCAGGTCGCCTACCGGCTCCCAGGGCTTAATGGGTGTGATAAAGCTGAGCTGTTCCATATCTCTGTCCTTCCCTTTCCTTAGAAGCTTCTGGCCGCGCTGGAAAGCCGGCTCAGATCATTACTTACTGAATTGACCATGTACTGGTATTCCAGAACCGTACGCACCAGCTGCACCTGCTCCTGGTCCATGTCCACGTTGTTGCCGTCCAGACGGCTGGACTCGTTCCAGGTGGTATGAAGGCTGATTCTGGATCCGTCAATTGCCCTGCCTACATCCCTGGCCGGTCTGCCTGCGGCACTGGCCCTGCGCAGTTTCTCCCCCAGAGCCTCCTCAAAGGTCAGATACTGGGACTTAAAGCCTGGTGTGTCTACGTTGACAATGTTGTTGAGGGTAACCGTCTGGCGTCCCCAGAGATAATCCAGCACCTTCTCGTTGAGAGCGATGCCATTCCCATAAAACTGCGACATACGGATGTTCCATCCTTTCTTTTTATTCTTTGAAACAGATTCATCATAAACATGAATCTGTATTTGTATCTTCGTTTCCCAGCCAGTATATGCAGACCGGGCCCGCCCCGGTACCGCATATGTGCTTTCGCGCTTTAAAATCGTACAGCGCCGGAAGGAGACTCCCGGCGGTCATTCTACGAGATATACGGTTTTCTGCTGTCTTCCGAACTCCAGGGCTTCCTGGTGACTGTCAAAATAAATATCCACCATCCGCCCCCGGATCGCCTTGCCTGTATCCTCCACCTGGTAAATCACCCCGTCAATCATGATCCGTGTCCCCATGGGAAGCACCGCCAGATCTGTGGCTACCGTGTGGGAGGAGCGGGGTACGGTCTCGCTCTTGGTCAGTTTCACTTCCTTGACACCGCAGCATTTGTCACAGCTGCAATAGCCGGTAATCTCAAAGGTTCCCAGGGATGTGTATGTACTTCCGGCCGGATCTGCTTCCAGCTTCGGGTCCTCCCCGGCGGCAGAAACCGCCTCTGCCTGGGTAAGGGTCTCAGGGATACCGGAGGGACTTTCCATACGCGGGGCCTGCCCTACAGGCCCCTGGACAGCCGCAGATGTCTGCGGTGGTCCGGCAAGCTGGGGGGAATCCCCGGACGCAGGCGGCCCGGAACAGCTTCCTGCCTCCGGCGGCTGTCCTCCGTCCGTATCCCGGACGGAACCGGGCGCCTGGATGGTTCCTGCCCCCTGCATGGTCCCGGGTGCCTGGAAGTCTCCCGGTTCCTGCATGGCTCCGGGGCCCGGAAGGTCTCCGGAGGCTGCATACTGGCCGGGAGACTGGGGAAACTCCGCAATCAGCGTATCCGTCTCCGGAGCTGCCGATGCCTGCCCGGCGCCTTCCAGCGATACGGCAAAGGAAACCAGCACACATAACAGTGCGCAGGGGACCACACAGTGTTTCCCTGCAATTCTGCGGCTGTTCCGCTCTCTGCTGTAACGCTCTCTGGCTCTTCTTACCCGTTGAATTCCGTCATTCCCAGCTGTCCTTCCAATCACCTTCCCAGACTCCCACATTCCCGGAAGCTGGTCCCACTCTTGTCTCTCCACTTTGCCACCCACATTCTGTCACCGGTCCCCTGATCCCGGCTTAACCGTCAGGGAAGTAACCTGTTCATATTTCATGACAGAAGGTTCCGGGTGAGAATCCTGCTGCCATAGGCCATGTCCGCAGTCTGTGTCGATCCTGTGGTTATTATGTCGATTCGTGTCTATAAAGGCACCGCAAACAAACGGACGGTCAGTTCTTTACTATTCTAGCACTTATAAGAACAGAATTCAAGTTAAAATTATATTTTCCATAGCTTTCCACATGCATCTTGTTACCATTTACCCCCCCCCATGAAATTTATACGGTTTCGCCCTTTTAACGGAAGTTTTTACCCTCCAAAGGTATCAGAACTATTGCGAATTTGTTCTTCATTTTTTATGCATTCTGTGTTATACTAATGACACGGAATCGGAGGAGGATACATTTATGGTGCTGAAAAAGTGCAACAAGTGCATTATATATAACCTGAAAGGTGAGAAACTTTCTGAGGCCCGTGTGGTTCATTATGCGGAGACCGTGACTCTTTATCTGAAGGAAACCAATATCCGGGAAGCCAAGTTCAAGGCCAAGGTGAACTTCTATGACGAGCTGGCCGGGGTGGTTCGGACCATGTGTACCCTGGTAGTGCGCCGGAACCCTGCCTATCCCAAGAACCCGGAACTGATGATGGCGGACTGTGATATCCAGGGGGTCAATGACGTGGTCCAGCGCCAGAAGGACGTGCGGGTCAATGTGCATATTGAGACACCCTTTTTCTCCCCCAAGTACGGCAGCTTCTACGGCACCATCAGCAATCTCAGCGCCGGCGGCATCTATCTGGTGACCCGGCAGATTCTTGAACCGGATTCCGTGATCAGCTTTGATTACCGGTTCCGTTCCCTGATGCGGCACTTTGAGGTCATGGCCCTGCGGGCCAAGCCGGAGGCCAATGGCCGGTACGGCTATGGGTGCTGCTTTCTGAACCTGACCGACGGAGCGGATGCGGCCATCCGTTCCTTTGTATTCAAGAAGCTGCAGAAGCAGATGGTGGTAGTGGATGATGATCTGTAATAACGGAACCATTCAGACGGGCAGCAAATCTTGTGAGAAAGTGTGTTGCAAACTCGCTTTTGTTGCCCAGCATGCCAAAAACGCGCCAGTGACGCGTTTTCTGGCTTGCATAAGTGCTTTCTCGCAAGATTTGGTATCGGGCTGACGCCCGAAGCTTCTTGTCCCCGATGCTTTTCGGGGGCAAGAAGATGCCCTATCTGAATTGTTACGAATTTACCGATTGTTCCCCCACATTCTTTGGCATAATGTACAAAACTTTATGTTTATTATAGTATCCCCGTCAAAAAATTACCAATAACCCTTTTTTCCAGTTCCGGGACAATTACCAAAGTTTTTTTTGGGTTTTTGATTTGGGCGCAAAAAAAGCAGTGAACCGATTTCCTCACTGAAAATCATGTTCACTGCTTTCCTTATATGCTGCCAGACGCAACCGTTCAGGGGGTATCTCAACGGTTACAGCCAAACAGCGTTTCCTTCCGTCCGATCATCTCATCAATCCGCTCTATGTACTGGGCCACCTCTTTCACATTCTCGCACCGTTCGATCCGGTTCTCCCCGGGGATCACCCGCTTGGTGGTGGTCCCGGCGCCGCAGCCTATAATGGTCTGCTTCTCCTCCATAATCAGCACATTGTAGATGCAGGCCTTTCCCGGCGCCGCGTAGCCTACGTTTTCAAAGTTCCCGGCCATGTTCTTCTGCCGGTACAGATAGTAGGGCTCCAGCCCCATCCTGCGGGCATAGTCTGCGGTCAGATCAATCATCTCCTGGGTGCCGGTGATCTTTAAATCCTTGTAGACCTCCTTCATGGTGTTGAGCCTGGCGGCCCGCTTGATGGCCAGGGAATGGACCGTAATACTGTCCGGCCCCAGGGCGGCAATTGCCTCCATGGTGGCCTGGACATCGGAAAGCCCTTCCTCCGGCAGACCGATGATCAGGTCCATATTGATGTTGTCAAAGCCCAGCTCCCTGGCCAGGTGAAACTGACGGCGCACATCCTCCACACTGTGGCGGCGGCCGATCAGCTCCAGGGTCTCCTGCTTCATGGTCTGTGGATTAATGGAAATCCGGGTGACCCCAAAGTCCCGCAGCACCCGCAGCTTGTCCGCTGTGATACTGTCCGGGCGTCCGGCCTCCACGGTGAACTCCCTTACCCCGGAGAAATCAAAGGCAGACCGCAGCTTTCCCAAAAGCCGCCGCAAATCCTCCGGCTCCAGGGAGGTGGGGGTGCCTCCGCCTATGTAGACCGTGTCCGGTCCCTGGCCGCCCCGCTTCCCGGCCACATAATCCAGCTCCTTCTCCAGGGCATCCAGATAAAGCCCGGTCTTTCCCTTCCACTTACCGATGGGAAAGGAGGTGAAGGAGCAGTAAAGGCAGGTGGTGGGACAGAAGGGAATCCCCACATATAGGCTGTAGCCCTTCTCATAATCCAGGTCTGCCAGAAGCTGCCGCTCCCGTCTGGCGATCTCAATGCTTAAGTCGATTTTCCCATGGCTGGCAAAGTAGGTGTCCTTCATATAGAGGCGGACAGCCTCCTCCGGACAGCCTTCTTCCAGTCTGGTCATGGCGATCTTCACAGGACGGATGCCGGTCAGGCTCCCCCAGGGAAGCTGCCGGCCGGTGATCTCCGACAAAATCCGGTAAAGCTCCTGCTTGATCCGGTTCTTGGCTTCCGGACGGCAGTCATAGTCCACCGGAATCCGGCGGCGGATACAGCATGCCGGTTCCCTGGAGCATACCTCCAGGGAGAATCCCAGCCGGTCCTCCTGAACCGTCCCCTCCACACATACCTCCAGCCCTTCCTGGCGCTGGTGCACAAAGGGCTCTCCGGGGAAAAATGCCATCAGCAGTTCCCGGATATCCTGTTCATATCCGTTGTCATTTAATATGATTCCGATCATCCTCTTATCCCTTACCCCCGGTTCCATGGTTCTGTGCTCTTCTTCTCTGTCTGGCCGGTATGTCAGCGCCTGCCGCGGTACACAGCCACCGGATTGTACTGTTTCTCGTGTCCGATGGTGGTCGGGTCCCCATGTCCCGGGTAGACCATGGTATCCTCCGGCAGTACCAGAAGCTTTCCGGTAATGGAGCTTATGATCTCCCGCATACTTCCTGTAGGCAGATCGGTTCTGCCCAGGGACTCGGCAAACAGGGTATCCCCGCTGACCAGCACATCCTCCCCGGGAATATAGTAGCACACTGATCCCCGGGTATGGCCCGGGGTCTCCAGCACCTTCCAGGTAAAGCCGGCCAGCTCCAGGGTCTGGCCGTCCCGCACCAGTTCATCGGCGCTGACTGACAAATGGTCCGTGCCCATGGTGCCGCTTAAGTTCAGGGACGCATCCTGCAGCAGGGCGTCCTCCTCCTTCCCTGCATAGACCGGACAGTTGTATTGTGCCTGAAGCTCCTTCACTGCCAGAATATGGTCAAAATGCCCGTGGGTCAGAAGCACTGCCTCCGGCGCAATTCCCAGCTCTTCCAGCTTCCGGATCAGGTACTCCCCATTGTCCGCCGGATCAATGATAACTCCTTTTCTGGTTTTGTCGTTGTATACCAGATAACAGTTGGTGCTGACCATCCCCAGCACCCAGGTTTTAATCCGGAATTCATGTTCGGTCATGTGTTTTCCTCTCCCGCTTCTATATATATCTTCCGGCTATCCGGCTGTCCGCTCAATATCCAGCACTCCCTCAATCTGTTTCAGCTTGTCTGTCAGCCGGTTTAACTCTTCCTTGCCGTGGATGTCAAAGGTCATGACAATGGTGGCCTTGCCCTGCTTGCTGGTGCGGACATTCATGGACGTAATGTCAATCTGGCGCTCCGTAAACACCTTGGAGATATCCACGAACATGCCGATCCGGTTGTTGGCAAAGATCTGGATCTCTGTGGAATACCGTTCCCTGCTTCCGTCACTTTCCAGTCTCTGCCACTCTGCGTCAATGAGACGGACCCGCTCCTCCATAGGCAGATTGATCATGTTGATACAGTCGGTCCGGTGGATGGAAACCCCTCTCCCCCTGGTGACAAATCCCACGATCTCATCCCCGGGCACCGGACTGCAGCACCGGGAAAAACGGACCGCCACATCATGGATTCCTTTGACCACAATCCCGCTTTTGGACTTGTGGGACACAGGGACCTTGCTGGTCATCTCCTCAATGCCGTCCAGGATATTCTTGTCCGTGACTTCCTTTTTCAGCTTCTTGTTCTGTTCATCCAGCATCTTGTTGATGACCTGGCCTTCTTTCAGGCCCCCATGTCCGATGCTGGCCAGAACAGAATCCCAGTCCCGGAAGGCATACCGGGTCATGACCTTCTCCTGGTACTCGGTCTTGTTGATATCCGGGAAATTGATCCCCTTGGTCTTACAGTACCGTTCGATCAGCTCCTTGCCCTTTAAAATATTGTCTTCCTTCAGTTCGGTCTTGAACCACTGGTTGATCTTGTTGCGGGCCTGGGTACTCTTGACCAGACCCAGCCAGTCCCGGCTGGGTCCCTTGGAATTCTGGGAGGTGATCACCTCAATCCGGTCCCCGTTCTGAATCTTGTAATCAATGTTCACCAGCTTGCCGTTGACCCTGGCTCCTACCATCTTGTTGCCTACGGCACTGTGAACCGCGTAGGCGAAATCAATGGTGGTGGACCCGCTGGGCAGGGTCTTCACATCCCCCGTAGGCGTAAAGCAGTATACACTGTCGGAGAACAGGTCCAGGTCATTCTTAATGAGACTTAAGAACTCCTTGCCGTCGGAGGCATCCTTCTGCCACTCCAGAATCTGCCGGAGCCAGGAAAGCTTGGCCTCCTCATCCCCGGCTGCGATCTTGCCGCTTCCGCTTTCCTTGTACTTCCAGTGGGCGGCAATGCCGTATTCGGCGGTCCGGTGCATCTCATAGGTACGGATCTGGATCTCAAAGGGCTGCCCGGTACTGCCGATCAGGGTCGTGTGAAGGGACTGGTACATATTGGGCTTGGGCATGGCAATGTAATCCTTGAACCGGCCGGGAATGGGCTTATACATCTCATGGATCACCCCCAGGGCCGCATAGCAGTCTTTCACCGAATCCACAATGATCCGCACTGCAAACAGGTCGTAGATCTGGTCCAGGGTCTTATCCTGGTTCACCATCTTTTTATAAATGCTGAAGAAATGCTTGACCCGTCCGTCCACCCGGGCCTCGATGCCCGCCCCTTTCATCTGGCCTGCCACCTCGTCCACAATGGTCTTGACAAAGGCCTCCCGTACTTCCCTGCGCAGGGAAATCTTCTCCGCCAGGTCATGGTACACATCCGGCTGAAGGTATTTTAAGGAAAGGTCATCCAGCTCCACCTTGATCCGGGAGATTCCCAGCCGGTGGGCAATGGGGGCATAGATATCCATGGTCTCCCTGGCCTTCTCCCGCTGCTTCTCCGGCTTCATATACTGGAGGGTACGCATGTTGTGAAGCCGGTCGGCCAGCTTGATCAGGATCACCCGGATATCCTTGGCCATGGCCAGGAACATCTTCCGCAGGTTCTCCGCCTGGATCTCCACCTTGTCCATGGACCAGGAGATCTGGGTCAGCTTGGTAACCCCGTCCACCAGAATCGCCACCTCGGAGCCGAACTCCCTGGTGACCCCCTCCAGGGTCATAACCGTGTCCTCCACCACATCATGGAGAATCCCCGATACAATGGTCTCCTTATCCAGCTCCAGCTCTGCCAGGATAATGGCCACACATAAAGGATGGATGATGTAGGGCTCCCCGGATTTGCGCTTCTGGTCCTGGTGGGCTTCATGGGCAATGTTATAAGCTTTTTCAATCATGGAAATATCATCAGAGGGATGGTACTTCCGGATACTTTTAATCAGGTCCTGATATAATACCTCCGGGCTGGTAAAATCCGCAGGGGTCTCCAGCACGATATCCACTTTCTTATCTGTCGGTCCGTTTGCCATAGAAAAAGCCACCTTTTCTGAGCATAGTTATTTCTACATTATAATTATATTTGTCAGAAAAAGCAAGAGTAAGTTCATATTGGCAATATCCCGGTAACAGTTCAGGTGTAACAGTTCAGTCACTGTTCACACTTACCCTGATTTTTTTTGAAGTCCTCCTTCACCTGGGCGAGTACTCCAGGCTGTTCGATCAGATCCAGTGCCGCTGCTGCCAGAATCTTCGCTCCATAGAGAACCGCTTCATGGGCTCTGGCACTTTTCCCTGCGTCTATATAATCCTGGGAATGGGATGAAGTCCCCTCAGGTACAAAAGCCACACGGATACAAGCACCCGGAATCTGGTGCATCACGTTGGCAAAATCAGTGGAGCCGGTCTTCCTCCGTGGGGCCTTCCGGTTTGGCGCGCCTATAAGCTCTGCCTTCTCCATCAGAAGATCATTGAGACGGATAGCCGGAATCTTCCCTTCAATCCGTTGTCCATAACGGATCCTGGCCCAGAGCGTGTCTGGACTGTTACTTCACTTCTGCTGTCTGAAGCTTTACGATGGCATTGCAGATAGCTGCAGCGATATTGCTGCCGCCTTTCCTGCCCCGGGCGATGATGCAGGGAATTCCGGCTGTCCGGATCAGTTCCTTGGCCTCAATCACATTGACAAAGCCTACCGGAGCGCCGATGATAAAGGCCGGCTCTGCCTTCCCCTCCCGGATCAGCTCATAAAGACGGATCAGGGCAGTAGGGGCATTGCCGATGGCAAAGATGAGGGGGCCTTTAAGAGCAGCCGCATATTCCATACTGACGGCTGCCCGGGTAATCCCTCTTGCCTTTGCCTCCCGGGCGGTCTCCTCCTCAGCCATAAAGCAGCGGACGGAACCTCCCAGCCTTTCCAGGGCCTTCTTGTTGATACCTGCTGCCGCCATATTCGTATCCGTAACAATGGTTGCTCCCTGAGCCAGGGCCTTCCTGGCGTGACAGACCGCCTGGTCTGAGAAATACAGATTTTGTGCATAATCAAAATCCGCAGAG